>CAXTMT010000104.1:0-9034 GCA_964245355.1 uncultured Sphingomonadaceae bacterium | reverse complement strand
TTGTCGCGGTCCATCGCCCGCTCGATCTCCTCGATCGGCTTGCCGGTATATTTGGCATACAGCGAGTTCAGCGAGTGGCGCATGCGCAGGATTTCGCGCGCCTGGATTTCGATGTCCGCCGCCATGCCCTGCGCGCCGCCCGAGGGCTGGTGGATCATGATGCGGCTGTTCGTCGTCGCGACGCGCATCCCCGGTTCGCCGGCCGAGAGCAGGAAGCTGCCCATCGAGGCCGCCTGCCCGATGCACAGCGTTCCGACGCGCGGCCGGATATATTGCATCGTGTCGTGGATCGCGAGACCGGCCGTCACCACGCCGCCCGGCGAGTTGATGTAGAGGAAGACGTCCTTCTTGGGATTTTCGGATTCGAGGAACAGGAGCTGCGCGCAGATCAGCGACGCCATATGATCCTCGACCTGGCCGGTGATGAAGACGATCCGCTCGCGCAGCAGCCGCGAATAGATGTCGAAGCTGCGCTCGCCGCGGTTCGATTGTTCGATGACGATAGGAACGAGGCCTGCGGCGATGTCGGCGTGGTCGATCATTGGATATCCTTATGTGTGCCGAGGTCTAGATTGCGCTTCGATCGGTCATGTTCAAGACCATCGGTGTCGGGCCTGCCGCCACCCCCGGCGCGTCCGCCCCGAGATCGCCGACGCGATCGCGGATGATGTAGACCGGGCGGTGCTTGGCCTCGACCAGGATACGCCCGACATATTCGCCGAGCACGCCGAGCGACAGCAACTGCATCCCGCCCATGAAGAGGACGGCCACCATCAGCGAGGCATAACCGGCGACATCGACGCCGTAGAGGATCGTGCGGCCGACGAGGTAGAGCGCGTAAGCGAGCGCGATCATGGCGATGATCGCGCCGACATAGCTCCACACGCGCAAGGGAGCGGTGGTGGCGGAGGTGATGCCGTCGACCGCCAGTTTCCACAGCTTGATATAGTTGAACTTGGTGGTGCCGACGGCGCGCTCGGCGCGATCATATTCGACGCCGGTCTGGCGGAACCCGCCCCAGACGAACAGGCCCTTCATGAAGCGGTTGCGTTCGGGCATCTGGCGGATGACGTCGACCACGCGCCGATCGAGCAGGCGGAAATCGCCGGCATGTTCGGGGATCTTGTCGTCGGACAGCCAATTGTGGGCGCGGTAATAGAGGTCGGCGGTCAGGCGTTTGGGCAGCGAATCCGTCGTGCGGTTGCGGCGGACGCCGTAGACCACTTCATAGCCCTGCCGCCATTTGGCGAGCATCTCGCCCAGCACCTCGGGCGGATCCTGAAGATCGACGTCGATCGGGATCACCGCCTGCCCTTGGGCGGTATCGATGCCCGCGGTGAGCGCCGCTTCCTTGCCGAAATTGCGCGACAGCGAGACGGCGCGGATGCGCGGATCGCGGGTGTTGGCGATGACGATCTGGGCGAGGGTCGAATCCGTGCTGCCGTCGTCGATGAAGATGATCTCCCACGTCGCCGGCGCACCCCGATCCTCCAGCGCATCGAGAATCGGGACGAGACGGGCGAGGCAGGGGCCGATCGCCTCTTCCTCATCCTTCACGGGCATGATCACGGAGAGGGTCAGCATAAAGCGACCCTAGCGCGTCGCGGGGGGTGCAGGAAGCGGTCGCGCGCGAAGCACGGCGGCTGCGATCAGCGCGAGCAACGGCACCAGCCAGACGATCCGCGCCTGGTAACGGCCCTGCGGCGCGGAGACGGCACCGCCGAAGAAGGCGTTGGCCAGCATCGCCAGCGCGAGCAGCGCTATCCACAGCAGCAGCCGCTCGCCCATCGCGGGATATTCGTAGATCAGGCGCGGGGTGAGGTAGAGCAGCGCCGCCAGCGCGGCCATTACCGCGAGATAGTGAACCGCATCGACCGCGCGGATCGGCCAGGTGCCGCGGCCCGCCGGCGACGTTTGCAGACGTGCGCGAACGTCGGGCGGCAGCACGACGAAGCCGCAGCTATATTGGGCGATGCAGCTGGCATCGAGGATCGCGCTGTCGAAGGTCGCGAGCTGGCGCGCGGTGTTCCACAGAATCATGCCGCCCTCGCGCAAGGGATGCGCGGCGAGCACGGCGACGGCGAATTCGGTGTCCTGGCGCGACAGTGCGGCGCGCGTCTTCGGATCGACCGCGAGGAAGGCGCCTTCGCCCGGCGTGTGCGACCAGAGCCAGACATCGGAATCGGTGGCGTTGCTGGACACATGACAGACGGCGAAATGGTGATGGCCGCAGCCGGAGGCGACATAGTCGCGCCCCGGCCCGTCGATGATGAAGCGCGCGGTGAGCAGCGGCGCCATCGCGGGCGGACGGCCGAGCGCCTTTTTGGCGACCAACCCGGTCATCGCGACCGATGTCAGACCGATCGCCACCGCCGCAACGCCGATCAGCAAAGGCAGGCCAAGTGCGCGCCACGGGCGAAGCCGGAACAGGCCGTAGAGCAGCAACACCCCGACCATCGCCGCCGCCATGACGATATGGGTCATGTGCGAGACCACCGACATCATCAGGATGGCGATCAGCCCCGCGCGTTCGATCCGCGTCGGATTCGGCGGTTCGCGCGCGAGGATCAGGAAGGACAGCAGCCCGAGCCCGGCAAGATCGTCGGCCAGCAGCAATCCGCTGTAGAAGGCCAGCGGGGTCAGCAGCCCGAGCAGCGCGGCGATCGTCAATCGGGTCCGCAGATCGGCGATATCGAAGCAGCGCAGCGCCATTCCGAGCAGCCACCACGCGACCAGCGCCTGCGCGAGGACGAACAGCCAGAAGCCGCTCGTCACCCAGCCCGCATAAAGAAGCGCGCCGAAATAGGGCGAGCGGCCCGCCATCACCGGATTGCCGTCGCGGCCGTCGCTGCCGTGGGCGGGGCGGACCTCGGGTGCGCCGGGGGCGGCTTTCGGCAGGTCGCCCGGAGCCGGATCGTTGTTCGACCAGGCCGTCTGGATATGCTGATGGCTGATGAGCCGCACCGCCATGTCGGCGGCACGGACATAAGACGTGGTGTCGGGAAAAAAGAAGGGCTGGCGATTGATCAGCGCGGGCCACAGCAAGACCAGCACACCCAGCGCGTGGATAAGGATATGCCGCCACGATGGACGAGTAAAAACGCCGCTCAACTGCCCCGAAGCCCCCGAAAAGTCCCCGAAAAGAGGATTGCCGAGTGGGGCGGGATCGTCAAGCGCCGCTGTCGTCCGGATCGGCGCCGGGGCCGGGGAAGGCGAGGTAGGCCAAGCGGCGGACTTCGTGGCGGCCGCGCGTCACCGTGTCGAGGATCAGGCCGGTGAAGAAACAGAGCACGGCGATGATGATGAGGCCCGTCGCCAGCACCGCCGTCGGCAGGCGGGGGACGAGACCGGTGTGGAAATAGGTGACGAACAGATCGACGCTGAGCAGTATGGCCAGCAGACCGAGCAGTCCGCCGATCGATCCGAAGAACAGCGCCGGCCGCTCGATCCGGAACAGGGTCAGGATCGTGCGCAGGATGCGCCAGCCGTCGCGATAGGTGGAGAGCTTGGACGCCGATCCTTCGGGGCGGGCGCTGTATTTGGTGACCATTTCGGCGACGGGCATGCGCAATTCCAGCGCGTGGACGCTGATCTCGGTCTCGATCTCGAAGCCCGCCGAGAGGATCGGAAAGCTCTTCACGAAGCGGCGCGAGAAGATTCGGTAGCCCGAGAGGATGTCGCTGAAGGTGCGGCCGAAGATGCGGGCAAGAATGCCGGTCAGCATCGCATTGCCGAAGCGGTGGCCGGGGCGGTAGGCGGCCTCGATCTCGTCCTCACGGCTGCCGACGACCATATCGAGATGCTCGTCGATCAGCCGGGCGACCATCGCCGGGGCGGCCTGCGCGTCGTAGGTCGCATCGCCGTCGGCCATCACATAGATGTCGGCCTCGACATCGGCGAACATGCGGCGGACGACGCGGCCCTTGCCCTGCATCGGCTCGGTCCGCACGATCGCCCCGGCGGCGCGCGCGACCTCGACCGTGCGATCGCCGCTGTTATTGTCGTAGACGTAGACGGTGGCGCCGGGCAGCGCCGCGCGAAACCCCGCGACCGTCGCACCGATCGCCGCTTCCTCGTTGTAGCAGGGGAGCAGGACGGCGATGCGGGGTGTCATGGCGAAGCTCCGCGCCGGGATGACGGTCGAAGGAGTGACTTCAGCCTTCGGCCTTCGGCTTGGCGGCGCGCCTGGCCTTCGGCTTTTCAGCCGGGGCTTCTGCAACCAGTTCAGGCGCTTCCTCGGCCGCGACCTTCTTCGGGGCTGCCTTCTTCTTCGGCGCAGGCGCGGCTGCCACGGCAGCTTCCCCGCTCACCGGCTCGGCGGCAGCGGCCTGCTTCGGCGCGGCTTTCTTGGCCTTGGCGGGCTTGGCTTCCTCGGCGTGATCATGCCCATGATCGTCATGATCGTGGCCGCAATCGGGGCCGTGGACGTGCGGCTTGGGGCTGCCGTCGTCGAACGATTCGATCGCCGCTTCCAGTTCCTCGCGCGTCACTTCGCGCTCGCTGACGTCGGCCTTCTCGAACAGGAAGTCGACGACCTTGTCTTCATAGAGCGGCGCGCGCAGCTGGGCCGAGGCGACGGGGTCGGTCTGGATATAGTCCATGAAGCGCTTCTGATCTTCGGGGCGATATTGCTGTGCCGCCTGCATGATCAGCCGCTGCATTTCCTGCTGCGATATCTCGACATTGTTCAGCCGGCCGATCTCGGAGAGGAGCAGGCCCAAGCGGACGCGACGCTCGGCGATCTTGTGATAATCCTCGCGATCGCCTTCCATCTCGGCCAGCGCGGCGGCCGGATCTTCCTCGTGGCCGGCTTCATGCTCCAGCTGCTGCCAGATCTGCGCGAACTCGGCGTCGACCATCGAGGGCGGAACCTCGAAATCATGGGCATCGGCCAGCTGATCGAGCAGCTTGCGCTTCATATAGGTGCGGGTGAGGCCGTTGAGCTCCTGCTCGGCCTGGCCCTTGAAGATGTCGCGCAGCTTCTCGAGGCTTTCGAGCCCGAGCGTCTTGGCGAGCTCGTCGTCGATCACGGCGTCCTTCGCGGTTTTCACCGCCTTGACGACGACCTCGAAGGTGGCGGGCTTGCCGGCCAGGCTCTTCTCGCCATAATCCTTGGGGAAGGTGACCTTGAGAACGCGCTCGTCGCCGACCTTGGCGCCTGCGAGCCCGCTCTCGAAACCCGGGATCAGCCGGCCCGAACCCAGCTCGACCGACATGTCGGTGCCGGTGCCGCCGGGGAAAGCGACGCCATCGGCGGTCTTGCCGACGAAATCGACGACGACGGTGTCGCCCTCGATCGCGGGATGGCCCTCGGCCGCGTCTTCCCAGCTCTTCTGGCCGGCGGCGAAGCGCGCGAGCTGCTCGTCGATCGCCGCATCGGACGCGGCGACGGTCAGGCGCTCCAGCTTCAGCGCGTCGATCTGCGGGGCGGGGACCTGCGGCAATATCTCGAGCGCGACTTTCACCTCGACATCCTTGCCCGGCGTATAATCCTCATCGAGGCTCACTTCGGGCTGCATCGCGGGGCGCAGCTGGTTATCGACGATCAGGCTCTGCACACCTTCCTGCACGGCGGTGTTGAGCGCATCGCGCTCCATCGCCGGGCCGTGCATCTTCTTGATCAGGTTCGCCGGCACCTTGCCCGGGCGGAAACCCGGCATGCGGATGGTGGGCGCCGCCTTGGCGACCTCGGCATCGACCTTCGCCAGAATGTCTTTCGACGCGATGGTCAGGGTGTAGGCGCGCTTGAGGCCTTCGTTCAACGTCTCGACGGTCTGCATTTTCAGGTCTCGCAAACTCTGGGGAAAAGGGTCGGGGCCTTCCGCAGCCGGGGCGAAGGCTGGTGCGGGCGAAGGGACTCGAACCCCCACATCTTGCGATGGCAGGACCTAAACCTGCTGCGTCTACCAGTTCCGCCACGCCCGCATGAGGCCGGTCAAGCGCGGCTCCCTATAGCAGCGGATCGGGTACGGCAAGGTGGCAGGCGGGCATGTCGTCCCAGGCGCGGGGCCGATTGCGAAGGCGGCGCGTTTGGGGAGGCGAATGAGGAGAGACATCATGGCCAGCCACCCCGACGCCCATCCCGACAGCCGCCCGCCCTCGCAATCCGAAGACGTCGAGCAGGTCTCGCCGTCGCCCGACGGCGAGCGGGAATCGATCGAGGACAGTCCCGGCACCGATGGCGGCACGAGCGGCACCGGCGGCACCAATCATCGCAGCGATCGGGATATCACGTCCTAGGTCGGTTGGTGACGGGAGCGAGCGGAACCGATGCTCCCGTCCGCGATTTGTGTGGGTAATGGGAGAATGCAAATGAAACGACTGTTACTCGGCTTCGTCGCCGCCGTCACCTCCCTTACCGCTGCCGGCAGCGCCGAGGCGCAGCGCTGGCATCATCGTGGTTATTATGGCGGCGGCTACCACCACGGATGGCACCGCGTTTACGGCTCCCGCCCGCACCATTGGCGCGAACGGCATTATGACCGCAATCACGGGCGCTACCGGCGGTAACCATACATCAATTCGGGGCCGTGGCGAGATGCGCGATGACGATCTCGCCCGCCTTGAACTTGGCGCTGTTGCCGGGTGCGAACACGGCATAAACCGGCACGAACAGCACTTTGATCGCATCGTCGGACTTGCCGCCGCGGCCGGTCGCGTTGAGTTCTCCGGTCAGCGGGATATCGCGACCGGGCAGAGCGATTCGCAACACACGGATGGCGAGCGAGCCGCGAGACAGGCTCATCCCACTCTTCTTCAGATCCAGGACTTCGCCGATCGCCGGCGTTCCCTCAGGGACGATCGTGCCGTCGACGAGGGTGAAGGCCCTGTTGAGGCGCAGCTTCACCGGATCGCCGCGTCGCGCGCTGTCCGCATTGACCTCGGTCATCACCATCAGTTCGACGTCCGCGGCAGGCACGGCGACAGGTGCGTTCACCGGTTGTTGAGCGGCAAGCGCCGCCGCGGCGAGAAACCCGAAAATCGGCATCGTCCACCCCTTGTCAGTTCCCGCCGGCTCGCATTACCCTCAATCCCGGCGAGAAAAGCAAGCGAGTCCGATCGCCTGCGCGCGCAGGAGAGGAAAAAGAATGCGTGGAAAGCTGATGCTTGCGAGCGTGGTCCTGGCCACGATGGCCGGTGCGCCGGTCGTCGCCAAGGAGCCCGAGAACCACTTCGTGATCGTCAATCCCGACGTCGGTGTGCCGGTGTTTCCGAACGACATCACCGACCGTCCCTATGTCGTGCTGGGCGAAGTGAAGGCCGGGGTGCGCAAGGCGACCATCTTCAGCAAGGATGTCTCGCAGGCGAAGATTTATCGCGAGTTGTGGGAGCGCGCTGAGAAGCTGGGTGCCGATGCGGTCGTCAAAGCGGGTTACGGTGATTCGCATGTCACCGCGTTCAGCTGGGGATCGACGACCGCGACGGGAACCGCGATCAAATTCAAATAGCGAGGGTCGCGGCGCCGCCGGGTAGGATGCCGGGGCGCCGGATTTCTAGCCCAGCGCCTTCTTCAGCAGTTCGTTGACCACCGCCGGATTGGCCTTGCCGCCCATCGCCTTCATCGTCTGGCCGACGAAGAAGCCGAAGAGCTTGTCCTTGCCGCCGCGATAATCGGCGACCTTGTCGGCGTGGGCGTCGATCACCCTGGCGATCTCCGCTTCGATCGCGCCGGTGTCGCTGGTCTGCTTGAGCCCGCGCGCCTCGACGACAAGCGCCGCATCGTCGCCGGTCTCCAGCATGATCTCGAACACCTGCTTGGCGAGGGTGCCGGAGAGGGTGCCGTCGGCGACGAGCGCGATCAGTTCGGCGCCCTGCTGCGGGCTCACGGGACTCTCGGCGATATCCTTGCCGAGCCGGTTGAGCGCGCCGAACAGGTCCGAGGTCAGCCAATTGGAGGCGGCCTTGGCGACCTCCGCCTCGGGCTTGCCGGTGGCGGCGAGCATCGCCTCGAACCAGCGCGCCGTCTCGACATCGGACGTGATCACCCCGGCATTGTAGGCGGAGATGCCGAGCACCTCCTCATACCGCTTGCGCTTGGCGGTGGGCAGTTCGGGCAGCGAGGCGCGGCATTCGGCGAGGAACGCTTCGTCCAGCTCCAGCGGCAGCAGATCGGGATCGGGGAAATAGCGGTAATCGTGCGCGTCTTCCTTGGAGCGCATCGATCGTGTCTCGTTGCGATCGGGATCGTAGAGGCGGGTTTCCTGGACGATCTTGCCGCCGGCCTCGATCACGTCGATCTGGCGCCTCGCCTCGCCCTCGATCGCGGCCATCACGAAGCGGATCGAATTGACGTTCTTCGTCTCGGTGCGGGTGCCATATTCGGCGCCGGGCTTGCGGACGCTGACGTTGACGTCGGCGCGCATCGAGCCCTGCTCCATATTGCCGTCGCAACTGCCGACGTAGCGGAGGATCGCGCGCAGCTTGCGCAGGTAGGCGCCGGCTTCGCTGGGCGAGCGCATGTCGGGCTTGCTGACGATCTCCATCAGCGCCACGCCCGATCGGTTGAGATCGACGTAGGAGCGGGTGGGGTGCTGATCGTGCATCAGCTTGCCGGCGTCCTGCTCGACATGGATGCGCTCGATGCCGATCGTCTTGACGCTTTCGCCGTCTTCGATATCGAGCGAACCTTCGCCGACAAGCGGATGATAAAGCTGCGAGATCTGGTATCCCTGCGGCAGATCGGCGTAGAAATAATTCTTGCGATCGAAGCGGCTCCAGCGGTTGATCGGCGCGTCGATCGCCATGCCCGTGCGCACCGCCTGGCGGATGCATTCCTTGTTCGGCACGGGGAGCATGCCCGGCATCGCCGCATCGACCAGGCTGACCTGGCTGTTGGGCTCGGCGCCGAACGCGGTGGCAGCGCCCGAGAAGAGCTTGGCCTCGCTCGCGATCTGGGCATGGACTTCGAGGCCGATCACGACCTCCCAGTCTCCGGTGGCGCCTGCGAGGCGATAGGGTGCGGATGCGTCTGCCATGGTCAGCCTTTGCGGCGGCGCGCCCGCGATTTCAAGGCGGGCGGCGCGAAGTCTAGGGG
>CAXTMT010000103.1:0-9057 GCA_964245355.1 uncultured Sphingomonadaceae bacterium | reverse complement strand
GGATGGCATAGGGCGGGGTGGCGCCGTCGAGCTCGGCCGTCTCCGCGCCGGTGCCGCCGTGGCCGATCAGTCTTTTGGTGAGTTCGCCCGAGGTCGCGGGGGTCGCGATGGTCGCGCGCCAGCCGGCGATGCGGCCCTTGTCCAGCGTCGCGGCGAGGTGCACCTTGGCGGGAGCGCCATGACGGCCGCGCTGATTCTCCTCGGCGCGGCTCCACATCAATTGGACGGGCTTGCCGCATTCGATCGCCAGTATCGCCGCCTCGACTGCGGCATCGACCTCGATCTTGCGCGGCATCGGATAGAGGGTGAGCAGCCCCGCGCGATAGCCGGTGGCGGCGGAGACGGCGGCGCGCGCGAGGCCGGGGGCCTGGGTCGGCAGCCACAGCTCGATGCGGCCGTCGGCAACGCGGGCCGTGGCGCAGAGCGGCTCGATCGTCGCATGCGCGCCGAGCGGGATTTCGTAGCTGGCCTCCAGCGTCGCGCCGCCGGCGAAGGCTTTGTCGGTGTCGCCCTGCGTCACAAGCGGTTTGGCGCCGCTCCGCAGCGCCTGATCGAGCGTGTGCGCAACGCTCGCCCGGCTGGGTAGCGCACCCGCCGTTTCGAAGCGTAGTCCGATCGTATCGAGCGCCTTGTCGGCCGCCCACCAGTTGCTTGCGAGCGCCGCGACCCAGGCGGGATTCTCGACGATGCCGACGACGCCCGGCACGGTCTCCGCCTTCTTCTTATCGGCGACGGTGATGCGCACCGTGCTGATCGGCCCGTGGCGGATCGCGGCATAAACCATGCCGGGCAGACGGACGTCGGCGGCGTAGCGGGCGCTGCCGTCGATCTTCGCGGGGATATCAAGCCGGGCGATCGATTCGCCGACGATGCCGCCGTCGCCGGGATCGCGCAGCGGCAATTGGGCCGGTGGCCGATATTTCGCCGCCTCGGCCGCAAGTTCGGCGAAGCGGAAGCGATCCTCGCCGCGCACGACGAAGCCATTGTCGGTATCGCAGGCCCGCCAATCGGCGTTGATCCGGGCGCTGGCGGCCATGCACAGCAAAGTACGCGCCGCCGCGCCCGCCTCGCGAAACGGTTGCTCGAAAGCGCGGATCGATGTCGAACCTGCGGTGATCATCAGGGCCGATCGGGTCGCATATTCGCGCGCCGCCCATCCCCCTATCCCGGCGAGGAAGTGCGGCAGATGCTCGTCGGCGCTCTCCTGCGCTAGGAGGGTGTTGGCATAGAGCGGATTGATCGGCGCGGGCTCGACCGCGACCTGCCGCCAATCGGCGCCAAGTTCGTCCGCCAGCACCTGCGGCAGCGCGGTCCAGATGCCCTGGCCCATCTCGGCCTGGGGCACGATGACGACGACGCGCCCATCGCTACCGATCTTGAGAAAAGCGTTGAGTATTGTTTCGCCGGGGGCGGTGGCGAGGTTGGGATCATAGTGGCGCGGCCACAATCCCCAAGCGAGCACCAGTCCGACGCCTGCGCCACCGGCTACCAATAAAGTGCGGCGGCTCAAGCCGGTGGAGGGCAGGGTGGGGTCGGCCATTCAGGGGCGCTGATAAGGCCCTCGTCGGGCGCCGTCACCCCCGTCGCTCGCTGTAGCGGGTAGCGATCGGCCACGCTTTGCGCCAAGGCCCTCGGCCATGACCGCCATCCCGATTCGCCGCGCCCTCCTCTCCGTTTCCGACAAGGGGGGGCTCGCCGAACTCGGCCACGCGCTTGCCGCACATGGTGTCGAACTGGTCTCGACCGGCGGCACCGCCAAGGCGCTGCGTGAGGCTGGGCTGACGGTGCGCGACGTCTCCGATCTCACCGGCTTTCCCGAGATGATGGACGGGCGGGTGAAGACGCTCCACCCGATGGTCCACGGCGGCCTGCTGGCGGTGCGGGACGAGCCCGAACATGCGGCGGCGATGGCCGAGCACGGCATCGGCGCGATCGATCTGGTGGTCGTGAACCTCTATCCTTTCGCGCAGACCGTGGCGAAGGGCGCCGGGCGTGACGAGGTGATCGAGAATATCGACATCGGCGGCCCCTCGATGGTGCGCTCGGCGGCGAAGAATCATGCTTATGTCGCGTGTCTCACCGATCCGGCGGATTACCCTGCGCTGATCGAAGAGCTCGCTGCCAACGACGGCGCCGCGACGCTCGACACGCGCAAACGCCTTGCGGCCAAGGCCTTCGCGGCGACGGCCGCCTATGATGCGATGATCTCCAGCTGGTTCGCCTATGCCGACCAGCAGACGATGTTTCCCGAGGCACTCTCGGTGCCGATCCGCAAGGCCGACGAATTGCGCTACGGCGAGAACCCGCACCAGAAGGCGGCGCTCTACCTGCCGGTCGGCCCCGGCGCGCGCGGGATCGCGCAGGCGGAGCAATTGCAGGGCAAGGCGCTCAGTTACAACAATTACAACGATGCCGATGCGGCGCTGGAACTGGTCTGCGAGTTCCGCGACGGGCCGCCGACAGTCGTCATCGTCAAGCATGCCAACCCCTGCGGCGTCGCGACCGGCGAGACGTTGGTCGAGGCCTATCGGGCGGCGCTGGTGTGCGACAGCGTGTCGGCGTTCGGCGGGATCATCGCCGTCAATCGCCCCCTCGACGGGCCGACCGCCGAAGCGATCAGCGACATCTTCACCGAAGTCGTCTGCGCGCCGGACGCGGACGAAGCGGCGCGCGCGGTGTTCGCGAGGAAGAAGAACCTTCGCCTGCTGCTGACCGGCGAACTTCCCGATCCCAAGCGGCCCGGTATCACGCTGAAGACCATCACCGGCGGCATATTGATGCAGACGCGCGACAACGGCGCGATCGGTCGCGAGGATTTGAAAGTGGTGACCAAGCGCGCGCCGACAAGCCAAGAACTCGCCGATTGCCTGTTCGCGTGGACTGTCGCGAAGCATGTGAAGTCGAACGCGATCGTCTATGCCAAGGGCGGCTCCACGGCCGGCGTCGGCGCGGGCCAGATGAACCGCCTCGAAAGCGCACACATCGCCGCGTGGAAGGCCAGGGATGCCGCCGACAAGGCCGGCTGGGCCGAGCCGCGCACGATCGGATCGGCGGTGGCCTCGGATGCTTTCTTCCCCTTCGCCGATGGATTGCTGACGGCGGTCGAGGCCGGCGCCACGGCGGTGATCCAGCCGGGCGGCTCGATCCGCGATGATGAGGTGATCGCGGCGGCTGACGCTGCAGGCTTGGCGATGGTGTTCACCGGGATGCGGCATTTTCGACACTGAGCGAATCCCCTCTCCCATTTTGGGAGGGTGAGGGGCGAGTCGCAGGCGAGCAACCAAGCCATCGAGTCCGGGTCACCCTCACCCATCCCCATCCCGCAAGGGAGAGGGCTCAAAACTCAGTCTGCTACCACCCGCCGGTAGCGCCAGTTGGCGATGTGGGCGCCGGCGATGGCGAGGCTGCCGAGGACGGTGATCGGCACCTCCAGCGGTGTCTCGCCATAGGCCAGTACGCCGATCGCCAGCAACGCGAGCCCGGTCACCCCCCCGAGCAAAGGCGCTGGCCAGCCGTGGTGCCGATAACCGAGATATAACGCCGCCGCCGTCGTCGGCACGGCGAAGCCCAGAACGAGCAGGTGGAAGGTCGTCGGCAACGGCATCACCGCGCTCAGCGTCGGCAGCAATGCGATCAGCAACGGCAATGCCAGGCAGTGGGCGAGGCAGGCGAAGGCGCCGACGATGGCCATGCTTTCGACGAGATCGGAGCGGCGTTGCATGCTGGCGCAGATGGCACCGCCCTCCCGGCATTACAATGATATATTATCACATTATCGATCGAGCGCTTCGATGATGCGATCGCGCGTTTCGAGCGCCAATTCCTTGCGATCGACCAAGCGCGCATCGAGCGGGGCGAGAAATTTCAGCGTGACCGGGACCGGGCCAGGCTGGCTGAGCAGCAGTTTGGCGACGCGGCCGAAGCTCGCGCCGTTCGGCCAAGCGTAGCGAACGCGCTCGCGCCCGTAATCGACGGCGATCGGCTGCACCGCGACGCCGGCCTCGATCGCGGACACGAACAAGGGTGCGCGGAAGGGCAGGATGTCGATGCCGTCGCCGGTGCCGCCCTCGGCGAACAGCATCACCCGCCGATTTTCGTGCAGCGCCCCGACCACGGCATCGGCCTGATCACGTGTCGAACTGCGCCGGTCGCGGGCAACGAAGATCGATCCGCCGATCCGCGCCAGCCAGCCGACCAGGGGCCAGCCCGCAATCTCCGATTTGGCGATGAAGCCGACCTCGACCTGGCCGCCGATCGCCAGGATATCGAGCCACGAGATATGGTTGGCGACGAGCAGCACCGGCGCATCGAGTACCTCGCCCATCTCAGCGACGCGCAGACCCAGCAAGCGCGCGACCAGCCACAGGAAGCGCCGTACCCAGGCGCGCTGACCGCCATAGACATGCGCCAACGCCCACAGCGGCAGGCAGATCAGCAGCAGCAACACCGCGACGGCGACGCGCAGGATCGCGCGCGCGTTCATCGCTCAATCCCTGCGATTGAGCGGGACGGCGTAGAGCTCCATGCGGTGATCGACGAGGCGATAGCCCAGCCGCTCGGCAATCTGACGCTGCAGCACTTCAAGCTCGGGATCGACGAACTCGATCACCTGCCCGGTCTCGATATTGATCAGATGATCGTGATGACCCTCGGCCGCCGCCTCGTAGCGGGCGCGCCCGTCGCCGAAATCATGCCGCTCGAGGATGCCCGATTCCTCGAACAGCCGCACCGTGCGGTAGACCGTCGCGATCGAGATACCCGGATCGATGGCGGAGGCACGCGCGTGCAGCGCCTCGACATCGGGATGGTCCTCCGAATCGGAGAGCACCCGCGCGATGACCCTGCGCTGATCCGTGATGCGCAGTCCCTTTTCGTGGCAGAGCGCCTCGACGTCGATCTTTCGGCTCATGATATCCCCGACATAAGCGGTGAGACGGCTGTTTAGAGCCTGTTGGACGATCAAGGAAGAGCGACCGCCAATATCCGCGACAAGGTCAGCGCATCGTTGAGCCGGCCATCGGTGCCCCGATAATAATCCTTGCGGCGGCCGATCTGGCGGAAGCCGGCCTCACGATAGAGATCGAGCGCCGGATTGGTCGCGCGCACCTCCAGCATCAGCCGGATCGCGCCGCGGGTCCTCGCCTCGCGGCAGGTTCGCTCGATCAGGGCGCGGCCGATACCCTTGCCACGCGCCGCGGGGCGCACCCCGATCAGGAGCAATTCGGCTTCGTCGACGGTGCGGCGGGTCAGCGCGAAGCCGTCGGCGGCACCGGCATCCCCGGCGCGGGCGGTCATCAGCCAGACATCGGGCAGGGTCAGCATGCCAAGGCATTGCCCGCGATTCCACGCTTCGCCGAACATCGGATCGAACGCGGCGTCCATCACCTGCATCACCGCATCGATATCGCGCGCGGTGGTCATTTCGATCACGATGTCGGGTGCGGTCACGCCGGAACCTTGGCATCCGGCGCGCGACCGTAAAGCGGGGTCGGCGGCAGCGCGGCGAGCAAACGGAGCAGGCGCCACGCCTCGGCCGCCTTGGGCAGCAGATCGCGCGCCTGCCCGAAGCCCCGTGCCGCGACCACCTCTGCCGCGCGCGAGCCGACGACGCATTGTTCGGCGAGATAGCGCGCCGCTTCGTCGGGCTTGAGCGAGCGCAAAGCGTCCACCGGCATCAGTCCGGCGAACCGCTGGACGAAATATTCGCCATGCCCCCCCTCGATCGCGACGCCGACCTCGGGCGCGTCCGCCATCGCCGCCAGCAAGGACATCGAGGAATAGCCGCGCACCTCGATGCCCCACGCCAGCCCCAGCGCCTTCGCCGCAGCCACGCCGACACGCACACCGGTGAAACTGCCCGGTCCGCAATCGACCAGGATGCGATCGGCGTGACTCCCTTCCATGCACGTCTCGATCATCGGCATCAGCCGTTCGGCATGGCCGCGTCCGACGATTTCGTGGCCCTGCGCCAGCACCGTCGCGCCCTCCAGCAGCGCTACCGAGCAAGCCGCCGTCGCCGTTTCGATGACGAGCGTCGCCATCGGATCAGAGGATCTGCGTCGCTTCCTCGAAATCGAGGCGCGGCAGCCGATCGAAGATGGTCGCGGGATCGCCGTGGCCGATCGTCGAGATGAAGTTCACCCGCGTCGACGAGCCCGTGAAGAAAGCCTCGTTCACCGCCGCCGGATCGAAGCCCGACATCGGCCCGGTGTCGAGACCGACCATGCGTGCGGCGATGATGAAATAGGCTCCTTGAAGCGTCGAATTGCGGAACGCGCTCTCGTGAATCAGCGCATCGTTCCCCAAAAACCAGCTGCGTGCGTCCGCATGGGGGAAGAGCTTGGGCAGCTTCTCGTAGAATTCCATGTCCATGCCGATGATCGCGGTGACCGGCGCTTTCAAGATCTTGTGCTTGTTCTGCTCGGACACGCAGGCGGCGAGCTTCGCCTTGGAGTCATCGGTCGTGCACCAGGTGATGCGCGCGGGCTCCTGATTGGCGGACGTCGGCCCCCAGATCATCAGATCGTAGATGGCGCGCAGTTCGCCTTCGCTCACGGCCTCGTCGGTGAAGCCGTTGTAGGTGCGCGCCTTGCGGAAGACCGCGTCGAGCGTCGCTTCGTCGAACTTGTAATGCATGGCTTCCCCCCTTTGCTGCCTCAAGCAGCGGCGCGGACTTCGGTGACTTCGGGTACGTAATGCTTGAGCAATTGCTCGATGCCGTTCTTCAGCGTCGCGCTGGACGAGGGGCAGCCCGAGCAGGCGCCCTGCATCGTCAGATAGACCACACCGCGATCGAACCCGCGATAGACGATGTCGCCGCCGTCGTTCGCCACCGCCGGGCGGACGCGCGTTTCGATCAGATCCTTGATCTGGGCGACGATCTCGGCATCGGCGGGATCGTCGGTGAAGGCATCGTCGTCGATCACGATAGCGCCGGCCGAACCGGGGCGGAACAGCGGCGCATGCGCGGAGAAATGATCGAGCAATACGCCCAGCACATCGGGCTTGGTCGTCCGCCACTCGCCGCCTTCACCGATCGTCACCGAGATGAAGTCGCGCCCGTAGAACACGCCCTCGACATCGCCGATCGAAAACAGCGCCGCGGCGAGGGGGGAAACGTCCGCCTCCTCCGGGCTGGCGAAATCGCGTGTGCCGCTTTCCATCACCGCCTGACCGGGCAGGAATTTGAGCGTCGCGGGATTGGGTGTGGCTTCGGTCTCGATAAGCATGGTGCCCACTTGGGGGAAGCCGCATAGCGGATCAAGGGGGCTGCTGGTGTGCGCGCTGCTGGACGGGATGGATTTCGCCGTGATCGACCCGCCAAAGCTCTCCATTCTGGGTGGTGAGTACGGCTATCGGCCGTCCCATGACGAGCGACATCCAGACATGATTCATGCGGTTCGGAGATTCCCGCCTTCGCGGGAAGGACGGGATGATTCATGCTGGCTTGCCCCGCGAAATGAGCGCGTCTATGGAACGCCAGCCTTCACGGGCATCGATGTGGCGGTTGTAGCTCAGTTGGTTAGAGCATCGGTTTGTGGTACCGAGGGTCGCGGGTTCAAGTCCCGTCATCCGCCCCATTTCCTCCCCGCTGGATTTATCGTGGTCGAAAGATTATTACCTAAGTGTGTAATAATCTGACGAGGTTTTGCCGATGACTGCCGTGTGGGACTTGCCCGATTTCGACGATCATGAGGGCGTCCACCTCTTCCGCGACCCCGCATCCGGGCTGACCGCGATCATCGCCATCCACTCCACCCATCGCGGCCCATCCGGCGGCGGCGCGCGGTTCTGGCATTATGCCAACAGCGAAGACGCGATTACCGATGCGCTGCGCCTGTCGCGCGGCATGAGCTTCAAGAATGCGATGGCCGATCTGCCTGCGGGTGGCGGCAAGGGCGTGATCCTCGCCGGACCCGATCGCGTCAAGACGCCCGAACTCCTCCATGCTTTCGGCCGTGCGATCGAAAGCCTGGGCGGCGCCTATGTGACGGCCGAGGATGTCGGCATGTCCGACGCCGACATGATCGCAATTGCCACGCAGACTGCCCATGTGTCGGGCCTACCGGTGGCGACGGGCGAGGCGGGCGGCGATCCGGGGCCGACGACGGCATACGGCGTTTACCTAGGCGTCAAGGCAGCGATCGCGCGCGGTCTGGGCAGGGACGGCGCCAACGGTGTGCATGTCGCGATCCAGGGTGTGGGCTCGGTAGGCGGCGGCGTCGCGCGACTGCTGGCGGCGGACGGCGCGCGGCTGACGCTCGCCGATGTCGATATCGCCCGTGCCGCGACGCTGGCTTCGGAACTGGGCGGGACGGCGGTGCCGGCCGGCGACATCCTGGGGATCGAGGCCGACGTGATCAGCCCGAATGCGCTCGGCGCGATCTGGACCGAGGCGTCGATCGCCGGGCTCAAGGCCCCGATCGTGGCGGGCGGGGCCAACAACCAGCTCGCCACACCGGCCGACGGCGATCGGCTGACGGCGCGCGGCATTCTTTATGCGCCCGATTATGTCATCAACGCCGGCGGCATCATCAATGTGACGGTGGAGCATCAGAAGCTGGGCGACCGCGCCGAGGTGGAACGCCGCGTCGCGCAAATCCCCGCACGGCTCGAATCGATATGGGCCGAAGCCGCGGCGACGGGCGAGGCGGCCTCGGCAGTGGCGGATCGCATGGCGATGACGCTGATCGGGCGCGGCTGATAAGCCAAAGGACGTTCTTGGTGTCCGCTGCATGGTCGGCTAATGGCGCCTTACATCATGCATCGCTTCGCCAACCCCGTGCGCTTCCTCGCCATCGCCAGGCCTTTGACGGCATGGACGGGTTGGTCCGGCGCGCTGCTGATTGCCTTTTCGCTGATCGGCGGCCTCACCATCACGCCGGCCGATTATCTGCAGGGGCAGACGGTGCGGATCATGTACGTCCATGTCCCGTCCGCCTGGCTCGGTATGGCGGGTTGGGGCGGGATCGCGGTGGCGAGCTTTATGACGATCGTTTGGCGGCATCCGCTGGCGGCCGTCGCCGGGCGGGCGCTGGCGGCGCCGGGGGGGGGGGG
>CAXTMT010000102.1:0-9081 GCA_964245355.1 uncultured Sphingomonadaceae bacterium | reverse complement strand
GGGGTGGTCAGCGGCGGGTATCTGATGCTTCGTCGATTGCGGAACAGAATCGGGCAGGCGGATTGACGCTCCGGTCAGCCCAGCTCGAATATGTCGGCGAGGGTCCAGATCGTAGCGGTATGGCGCCGGGCGACAGCCATGCGATCGGCGCCGTACCCCCCGCCCAAGGCGCTCGCCAGCGGTATGATGCGCGTCCGTGCCGCCGCCGCCACGTAGCGATCCCGCGCCCGCAAACCGTCGTCGGTGAGCGCCAATCGGCCCAGCCGATCCTCCACATGCGCATCCACCCCCGCCTGATAGAGGATCAGGTCGGGTTCGAACTCCGCCAGCACCGACGGCAGAGCCTGATCGAGCGCCGCCAGATAGCCATCGTCGTCGATCCCGTCGGGCAGGGGCACGTCGAGCGAAGACCGTGCCTTGCGCACCGGGAAATTCCGCTCGGCGTGGAGCGAGAGCGTGAAGATGTCGCTGTGGCCGGCGGTCAGCGCGGCGGTGCCGTCGCCCTGGTGAACGTCGAGATCGAGGATCAGGATGCGCGTCGCCTCGCCCTCGGCCAGCATGCGGTTCGCGGCGATGGCGAGATCGTTGAACACGCAATAGCCGGCACCGGTATCGGCCAGCGCATGATGGCTTCCGCCCGCCATGTTCGCGGCAAAACCGTGAACCTTCGCCAGCCGCGCCGCCGCCCAGGTGCCGCCGGGCGAGAGCAAGGCGCGTACGCGGGTGTGTTCGGTAATCGGGAAGCCGATGCGCCGCTCCTTCTCGCGCGGGACCGTAAGCGTGAGGACTTCCTCGACATAGACCGGGTCATGCACCGCCTCGATCCAGTCGCGCGGCATCGGATCGGGCGCGTGAATCGCGAACGGCCGCCCGTCTTCGGCGAGCGCCTCCATCACCAGCCCATATTTATCGAAACGGAACGCGCTGCCCGGAGCGGCGGCAGCGACGTAATCGGGATGATGGACGACATGGAGCATCGCAGGACGGTTAGTCTTTCTTCACGCCCGCCGAAACCGTCATGCCGGACTGGTTCCGGCATCCAGCCCCTCTGGATATTCGTCGCCGCAAGCCCTAAATTCCGCCGACAGGGAGTTTTCGCCGATGAAGCGCGAGCTGATCGCTTATCTGGATTCCATCAAGGGGCGCGATCCCGCGCCGCGCTCGCGCTGGGAAATCCTGCTTTATCCGGGCGTGTGGGCGCTCGGTTTCCACCGCGCGGCGCATTGGCTGTTCGAAGCGGAACTGTGGTTCATCGCGCGCATGGTCAACCATATCGGCCGCTTCCTCACCGCGATCGACATCCATCCGGGCGCGGAGATCGGCGACTTTTTCTTCATCGATCATGGCTTCACCGTGATCGGCGAGACGGCGGAGATCGGCGACAACGTCACCATCTACCAGAATGTCACCCTGGGCGGCACCAACCCCGCCAACGGCGTCGCCGGCAAGCGCCACCCGACGATCGAGGACGACGTGATCATCGGATCGGGGGCGCAGGTGCTGGGACCGATCACGATCGGCAAGGGTGCGCGAATCGGCGCTAACGCCGTGGTGACGCGCGACGTGCCGGCGGGTGCGACGATGATCGGCATTCCGGCCCGGCCGACGTTGGTCGATGCCGAGACGATCCGGCATTTCGTGCCTTATGGGACGCCGTGCAGCGAGCGTTACGACCCTGCGACCCAGCATCTCGAAATCCTGAAGTGCGAGGTGGAGACGCTGCGCGCGAAGCTCGCGACGCTGATCGAGGCACGGGCCGGCGACACCGGCGATAAAGGCGGGGATCGCCAGTCCGCCTGATGGGCGTCGTCACGCCCTTTCCCGGCCCCGCGCCACGACAGGTGGCGTTCGATCGGCCGGAATTGCAGCGCATCCTCGATCTTTACGGACGGATGGTCGCCGCCGGTTTCTGGCGCGATTATGCGATGCACTTCGGCAAGGATGTCGCGAGCTTCGCCTGCTTCCGCCGGGCCGCCGAACGGCCCGAATATCGGATCGAGAAACGCCCCGCGCTCCGCCAGCGGCAGGGCGAATGGGCGCTGATCGGCGAGGGCGGTGCGGTGCTGAAGCGCGGACACGAACTTGGCCCGGTGCTGGCTTCGATCGAACGCAAGCTGATGAAGCTGGTGGAAGAGTAAGCCCTTTCCGCCCGGCATGACGGGGTGGTTACTCAGGCCGGCCGCGCCACCACCACGCGATCCAGCTCCGGCAACCGCGCCTGCAGATCTGCCGGCAGCATCAGCACCACGCTCCGCCGGATCGAATGCCAGAACGCCGAAAGCATCAGCAGTGCCGAGCCGATCACCAATGCAGTGAGTGCGATGTTGAGGCTTACCGCACCGAACTGGTTGAGCAGCGAGTAAAGTGCGTAGAGCACGTAGAACAGGCTCGAGACGAGCAGCGCGCGCCGGTCCACCGCCAGCGCGACGACGCCGAACACCACGTAGAGCAGGATCACCACCACCGCCGTCGCGGCGCCGAGCTGGCCGCTGGTCACGCCGAGCAGATGGAAGATCGGATGCGCGATCATCGGCGCGGCGAACAGATGCAGCCAGAAGGCCACGTCGGAGCGGCGGGTGATGCGCGTCCGGTCCGACATGTCCCACCACATCGCGAACGAAAATACGGCGATGCCGGCGATCAGCAGCAGCCACAGCCACGCCTGCTGGGCGGCGGGGAAGATCACGAACAGGATGCTGATCAGCGTCGCGGTCAGCGCGGCGGTGAGCGCCGCGATGGTGATCGGCACGTGGAAGCGGCGCCAATGCGCATAGGCGGCGCCTGCGGCGACCAGGCCCGCGAAGGCCGCGATCAATCCTGCGGTACGATTGCCCTCGATCGGCCCGGACACCGCGGCGCCGAGCCCGCCGGCGGCCCCCGCCACGGCATAGACGAAGCTGCCGAGCAGCAGGATGCTGGGCAAGGCCATGCGTCGCTTGCCCGTGAAATATTCGGCGAGCAGCCAGCTGGCACCTGCGACGAAACCACCACCGATGATGCCGACCCAGCCGAACGAATGTTGGGCCGCTAGATCGTGGACGGGTCGGAAACAGTCCTTGAGCGATGTTCGCGCCGATCCACCCCACCGCGACCAGCAGCAGGATCGCCGCGATCGAGACGAAGATGTCGTTGAAGCCGGTGATCAGGCGGAAGCTTTCCTCGTCGACCGCCGGCGCCGATCGGCCGCTGGCGACGCTCTGGCGCAGCGCGGCGGCGGCTTCGGGGGTCAGGGCGCCGGAGGCGACGGCGGCTTCAATATCGCTCTCGCTATACATAAGCGCAGCTCCTTTCCGCATGCGTATAACCGAACTGTGTTGCCAGAGCAATACAGCTCGATGAGCGGTCATGCGGTGGTGATGTTTCCCTCCACCACCGCGACCGGCCACTCGGTCAACCGCGCCCCCATGCACGGGCCGCCGAGGCATTCGCCGCTCGCGATATCGAACAGGGCGCCGTGCCAGCTGCACAGGATCATCTCGCCGCCCGAGGTGAGATACTGGTCGAGTTCCTGCGCGAGAGGAACCCCGGCGTGGGGGCAGCGATCGACATAGCCGTGGACCCGGCCGTTCTTGCGGACGACGAAGCCGTGGAAGCGGCCCGCCTTCAGTTGCAGAACATAGTTGCGCGCCTTGCCCTCGGCGATCTGATCGAGCGGGCCGAGGGTGACGCCGGGCGGTGTGCGGTGGATGCGCGCGTCGGGGTCGAGCATCTAGTTCCTCCCCGGAACGGTGGAGGGGGCGGTCGGCAGGCGCTGCGGCCAGCGGAGAGCCCCATCCGTCCTTCCGGCGGAATGCCACTTTCCCATGCCGGGAACGATTGGGCCTCCGATACCGACGATCACCGTATCGGCCTCGTCGGTGCGCTTGGGGCCGTACTCCAGCGTCCACGCCATCGCCGCCGTCGGACCGGGCGAGGCGCATGCGACGAATTCGAAGCCGTTCAGTCCCAGGGGATTGCCGGGATCGCGGGTCAAGGGGTGATCCTCCTGTGATACTGTGATGCCGCCTATCTGTGCCTTGCCATGCTTTTGGGCAAGGTACGCCGGCGGGGCTGGCCTTTTGCCGGCGCGGGCGGCATGGGACGCCGGTTTCCACGGGGAGTGCGGCATGATCGACAGAGCGGGCTTGGCGGTTGCGGAGCCGCTGGTGCGTTTCCTCGAGGAGAAGGCGCTGCCCGGCACCGACATCGACGTGGACGCCTTCTGGACGGGCATGGCCGAGATTTTCACCCGGTTTGCGCCGCTGAACGAAGCGCTGCTCGACAAGCGCGATATGCTTCAGGCGGAGATCGACGTCTGGCACAAGGCGCGCGTCGGCCAGCCGATCGATCAGGCGGAATATCAGGCGTTCCTCAAGTCGATCGGTTATCTGGTCGATGAACCGGCGCCGTTCGCGGTCTCGCCGATCAATGTCGATGACGAGGTGGCGCACCGGGCCGGGCCGCAGCTCGTCGTCCCAATCCTCAACGCCCGGTTCCTGCTCAATGCCGCCAACGCCCGCTGGGGCAGCCTTTACGACGCGCTGTACGGCACCGATGCGATTCCGGGCGCGCCGGCGGGCAAGGGCTATGATCCAAAGCGCGGCGCGCAGGTGATCGCCTGGGCCAAGGGCTTCCTCGACAAGGCGGTGCCGCTGGCCGAAGGCAGTTGGGCCGATCGGATCGACGAGACGATCGTGCCGGCCGATCCGGCGCAGTTCGTCGGCAGTTCGGAGAAGGGCAAGCTGTTCGTCCACAACGGCCTGCATATCGAAGTGGTGTTCGATCCCGCGAGCGCGATCGGCCAGACCGATCCCGCCGGCATCGCCGACGTCATCCTCGAATCCGCGCTGACCACCATCTGCGATCTCGAGGATTCGATCGCGGCGGTCGACGCCGAGGACAAGGTCGCGGCCTACACCAACTGGCTCGGGCTGATGTGCGGCGATCTGGAGGATACGTTCGAGAAGGGCGGCGTGACGATGACGCGGCGCCTCAACCCCGATCGCACCTACACCCGCCCCGACGGCCGGACGATCAGCCTGCCCGGCCGCAGCCTGCTGTTCGTCCGCAACGTCGGCCATCTGATGACGACGCCCGCGATCAAGCTGCCCGATGGCCGCGAAGCCCCCGAGGGCATCCTCGATGCGATCGTCACCAGCCTGTGCGCCCTGCACGATATCAAGGGCGCCGGCCGCTACCGGAACAGCCGGCGCGAATCGATCTACATCGTCAAACCCAAGATGCACGGCCCCGAGGAAGCCGCCTTCACCAATGCGCTGTTCGATGCGGTGGAGGATCTGCTCGGCCTGATGCGCCACACGATCAAGGTGGGCGTGATGGACGAGGAGCGGCGCACCTCGGCCAATCTTGCCGCCTGCATCCGCGCCGTCGCGCACCGCATCATGTTCATCAACACCGGCTTCCTCGATCGCACCGGGGACGAGATGCACACGTCGATGCAGGCCGGCCCGATGATCCGCAAGGGCGAGATGAAGACGTCCGACTGGATCGCCGCTTACGAGGATCGCAACGTCCGGATCGGCCTCGCCTGCGGGCTCGCGGGCAAGGCGCAGATCGGCAAGGGCATGTGGGCCGCGCCCGATCGGATGGGCGAGATGCTCGCGCAGAAGATCGGCCATCCCAGGAGCGGTGCAAGCACCGCCTGGGTGCCGTCGCCCACCGCCGCGACTTTGCACATGACGCATTATCACGAGGTCGACGTCTTCGCCCGCCAGGAAGAGCGCAAGGCCGAGCCGGTGGCTTCGCTCGATCGCCTGCTGACCGTGCCCGTCTCGCAGGGCCACAATTGGTCGCCCGAGGACGTGCGCGAGGAGCTCGACAACAATGCCCAGGGTATCCTCGGCTATGTCGTGCGCTGGGTCGATCAGGGCGTCGGCTGCTCGAAGGTGCCCGATGTTCATGATGTCGGGCTGATGGAGGATCGCGCGACTTTGCGCATTTCCAGCCAGCATATCGCCAATTGGCTGCTCCACGGCGTCGCCAGTGAGGCCGAGGTCGACGCGGCGTTCCAGCGGATGGCCGCGAAGGTCGATGCGCAGAATGCCGGCGACCCGCTTTATCGGGCGATGGCGGGGCACGAGGACACGAGCCTCGCCTATCAGGCGGCGCGCGCGCTGGTGTTCGAGGGGACCGAGCAGCCCAACGGCTATACCGAACCGCTGCTGCACACTTTCCGTCAACGCATGAAGGCCAGCATCTGAACGAAAATACACCGTTCGTCCTGAGCGAAGGCGAAGGGCGTGTCTCGGGCGACATCGCTTGCAGCACGTGCTTCGACTACGCTCGGCACGAACGGGATGGATTAAAGTCCGGCCTTTGGGCATTGGCGCTTGAAATCGAGGAGACGGAAAGTGAAAATCAACGGTGTCGGCGCGATCGTGACGGGCGGTGCTTCGGGCCTGGGCGCGGCGACGGCGAGGATGCTCGCGGCCAAGGGCGCGAAAGTCACTCTGTTCGATCTCAACGCGGAAGTGGGCAAGGCCAATGCCGACGAGATCGGCGGCCTGTTCGTGAAGACCAACGTCACCGACGATGCCGAGGTCGTCGCCGCGATCGAGCAGGCGGAGAAGGCCCACGGCATCGCGCGCATCCTCGTCAATTGCGCGGGCATTGCGCCCGGCGCCAAGACCGTTGGCCGGGAGGCCAAGCCGCATCCGCTCGATAGTTTCCGCAAGGCGATCGAGATCAACCTGATCGGCACGTTCAACGTCATCTCCAAGATGGCGGCGCGGCTTTCCACCGCCGAGCCGATCGGCGAGGAGCGCGGCGTGATCGTCAACACCGCCTCGGTCGCGGCCTATGACGGGCAGATCGGGCAGGCGGCGTATGCCGCGTCGAAGGGCGGCGTCGTCGGCATGACCCTGCCGATCGCGCGCGATCTCGCCAGCCTCAAGATCCGGGTGATGACGATCGCGCCGGGCATCTTCTGGACGCCGATGCTCGCGAGCTTCACGCCCGAGCTGCAGGCATCGCTCGGCGCGCAGGTGCCGCATCCCAGCCGTCTCGGCCGGCCCGAGGAATATGCCCAGCTCGCCGAGGCGATCATCGCCAATCCGATGCTCAACGGCGAAGTGATCCGCCTCGACGGCGCGATCCGCATGGCGCCGCGCTGAGGGCGGCGCGGGCGCGGCGATGCGTTTCCCGCGCTTGATCCTCGTGCCGATCTCGGATTTCGCGCTCGGCGGCACCGAACGCATCGCCATCCGCCTCGCCAATGCGTGGGCGGCGAGGGGGTGCGCGGTCACGCTGTTCTGCGGGCAGGACAAGGGCGCGCTCGCCGGCATGGTGGATCGCGCGCGGGTGAAAGTCGTCGAGGCCGGGATCGCGCGGGGGCGTGGATCGCGGCGACGGCTGGGAAAGGCGGCGGCACGTCATCTGGCGCGCGAGCCGGCGGACGCCTGCTTCATCCCGGGCAATTTCCACTGGCCGGCGATCGCGCCGATCGCGGCTTCGAAAGCGCGCCCGAACATCGTCGTCCAGATCAGCGCGGCGATACTCAAGCCGCAGCGGCAGGGCTGGCGGCGCAAACTCTACGAAGCGCAGATGGCGCGGCTGCTCGCCGAGGCGGATGCGATCGTTACCTTGTCGCAGGATGCGCTCGAGGATGCGGCGGCGATCGTGCCGCGCGCCAAGCTCCGCACCATCCCGCTGCCCGCGCTGGAGGATGATGTCGCGCCGCCTATCCCGGCGACCGGCACGACGATCATGGCGGCAGGGCGGCTGGTGCCCGAGAAAGGTTTCCACGAATTGATTGAGGCGTTCGCGCTGCTGGACCGGCCGAAAACGGATCTGTTGATCGTCGGCGCCGGGCCGGACGAGGCACGGTTGCGCGCGCGGGCTGCCAAACTCGGCATCGCCGATCGGCTGGAACTGCCCGGTTACGCGCCCGATATCCGGCCGTATCTCGATCGCGCGCGGTTGTTCGTCCTGTCCTCGCATTTCGAGGGCTATGCGGCGGTGCTGGTCGAGGCGCTCGCGGCGGGGCGCCCTGTCGTCGCCACCGATTGCACCCCGGCGACGGGCGAACTTTTCACCGACGCGCAGACCGGCGCCGTGGTGCCGATCGGCGACCCGGCGGCAATGGCGGTGGCGATCGCCGCGATGCTCGATCGCCCCGTGCCCGATCCGCAGCAGCTCGCCGCCAAGGTCGCGCCGTTTCGCATCGGCCCCGTCGCCGAACGCTATCTCGCTCTGTTCGCGAGTCTCGGCTGATGCACATCCTCTATGTCATCAATTCGGTCGAGGGCGGGGGCGCGGCGCTGCCGGTGCCCTCGATCCTCGACGTGCTGACCGGCGCCGGCGCACACGTCACCCTGCTGGCGCTCACCCGCCGCGACGGCCGCGCCATCGGCGCGATCGAGGCGACCGGTGTGCCGCTGATCGTCCGCGAGGGCGGCGAGAAGGATCATGGCGCTGCGCTGCGCTGGCTCGACGCGCAGGTGCGCGCGCTCGAGCCCACCCATATCTGGACCTCGCTGACCCGCGCCACCCTGCTCGGCCAGCTTGTCGGCCTTCGACGCCGCATTCCTGTCGTCAGTTGGCAACATGCCGCGACATTGAAGCCCTGGAACCGCCGCCTGCTGCGCCTCCAGCAACCGCTGGCGCGCCTTTTGGTGGGCGATTCGACGGCGGTGACGCATCTCACCCACGATCGGTTGGGAGCGCCGTGGGAGCGGCTGGTCTGCTGGCCGATCTTCCGCGCCGATCCCGATGCCCCGCAGGCGGAACCGTGGGTATCGGGCGCGCCGCTCCGCATCGGCAGTCTGGGCCGACTGCACCCGGTGAAGGGCTATGACGTTCTGATCGATGCGCTGGCGATGATCGGGCCGGGGCCGTTCGCCGTCGAGGTGCGCGGCGAGGGCGCCGAACGCGCGGCGCTGGAGGCACACGCGGCGGCGGCCGGCGTCACCACCATCCGCTTCGCCGGCTACGCCGATCATCCGCGCCAATGGCTGGCGACGCAGCATCTTTACGTGCAGCCGTCGCGATCGGAGGGACTGTGCGTCGCGGCGCACGAGGCGATGCAGGCGGGGTTGCCGGTTGTCGCTTCGGCGGTGGGGGAATTGCCGCTTTCGATTGCGG
>CAXTMT010000101.1:0-9098 GCA_964245355.1 uncultured Sphingomonadaceae bacterium | reverse complement strand
CATTCCGTTCACGCACCCGGCGTGGCGGAGCACGGGGAGCACCAATATGGGATTATTCTCGGGACTGCGTGGCAAGGGCGCGGAAGAGCTTGATCTACAAACGGCGGTCATGGTGCCGATCGTGGCCGCCATGCTCGCCGATGGCGAGATCGATGACAGCGAGGTCGATCAGATACGTTCGATTTGCGTGTGGAGCCCGATCTACGCGCGCAATTCCCGTGATCGGGACACTGAAATCATCCTGCGCGCAATCAAACGCGTCCAGCATGACGGCGTAGAACCGACGTGCCGCGAGGCGGCACAGCTCTTGTCACCCGGCCTTCGCGAAACGTCCTTCGTCTTCGCTGTGCGGATGGTCTTTGCCGACGGGCATATCGGCGGGGCCGAGGAGGCCCTCATCGAAAAGCTTGCCGGGTGGCTCGAGGTGGATGCCGCACGGGCACGGGGCTTCATCGAGACGGTCTCCGTCATGCAGCACACCGCAGATAGCTGAGGACGGTTCGATGAACGATACGTCCTCACTCAATCTTGGATCAATCGACTGGGCCGCAACGGTCAAGATCACTCTTGCGCGCAGCTTGGCATCGACCCTGATATGGTGCGTAGTCGCGCTGTTCCTCAATATGGTGCCGTTCTCCGGCATACCCGGCTTCTTTTTTCGGACGGTGATGGCGATTGCCATCGGCGCGCCCCTCTATCACTTCATGGTCAGGGGAGTACGCGCCGTACTCGGCGGCATTCCGTTTGTCGGACTCGCCTGCAACCTCCTGCTGGCTGCGACGTCGCTTCTGGTCGCGGTGGGCGATCCGGTCGTGTTCGGCTTGAATAGGCAATTTCCCGAACTGATCGGCATCACCGGCTTCAAGCCGTTCAACCTGGTACCGGCTTTTTTTATCTATCGCTAACGCGTCGTGCGACGCCCCGAGGCATTTCATGTCTGATTATAGAAATTTGGCTGACTATCGCGGATGGTCCATTCTCTGGGATGAGCGAAGCAGAAAACTCTATCTCAAACAGCATGGCAGCTGGAATACGCACGACTTCTACGAGCGGCCGCGTGACCGCGTTACGGCCATTGCGATTGCAAAGGAGTGGATTGATCGGCGTTGAAGTCCTTCCATTATCGGCCCGTGGGTCAGCCGATAACATGTTCCTGAGCGAACTCTTGACTTCAAACTCGTGGGGAAACGCAATGCCGACCTATTACGATGCTCGAAAGGTGCCCCTCATCGCATCAGCTCTTTGCTCGCTTGCGATGTGGGGCACAGCCGTAGCCGCGCCGGCAAAGCGCCAGGCGAGTGTACCTGCGAGCCGCAACAGTGATGCCGGTACAGCGTTCACCTCCAACGAGATCACGCTGCTATACGAGGCGTGTACCCAATCGGGAGGGTCCGTCTCGATACGGGGCGACGAGTTTTCCTGTAGCAAGACAGGCAGGCCCCTGGCTGCCAAGCCGGAGGCGCAAAGCGCGCCGCCGCCAGCTTTCAAGCCATCTCCCCGAAAGGGCAAATATTCCGGTGCGCAACTCTCGGATATGAACGCGGAAGGGGGTTCCAGCGACATAACGAGGGTCCACACGATCGGTGAAGTCGTGCCGCTGATCCGGGTAGGCGTGACGACACGAGACCAGATCGTGGCCGCCTTGAAAGAGCCCGCTACGTCTCAATTCGATTCGACGGGGATGGAGACGACAGCCTTTGTCCAGAACGTGTCGCTCGGAAAGTCGGGCGGGTTCATGCAGCTTCTCACCCAGCGCGGGCCGGTGAAGAAAGTCCTCGTCGTGATGTTCAAGCAGGGCGTCGTTTCCTACTTTACGGTTCAAGATCGGCGATAGCGCCGTTTCGTATCATGGCTTGATGATATTCTTCATGCCGCCGACATTCATCCACGGCTCATCGAGCAGCCGTGAGAGCACCGCCGCCGGAACCCTCCAATCGGCGCCAAACGATGGCTCGCAGGCAAACGCGAAGCGGCTGGCATAGTTCGGCTCCGCCTGCTTCTCGACGTAGCTGAGGATATTTCGCGCGTGGGTGGCGTTCGTCGTAACATTGAGGATGTGCAGGTTCGGTACGCCCAGTGGGTGCGATACGTTTGGTTTCGTAGAATATCGAGATACCCTGCGATCTTCGTACCGAACGCATTCTGCTTCATGTTCCGCCGCTCGATGCTCTCGGTATTGCGGTCGATTTCGAGCGCGAAAAACCGAAAACCCGTGCCCGGATATTCCAGCCCGAACAGGTCAAGGGCCAAGGTCGCTCTACCCATTCGTGATCTTCGATGCGCGAGCGCAGCCCACAAAAGCTTGCGCATTCGATTGTCGAGATGCTGACGAACTCTGCTGAAGGCGATCGCCATGCGCAACTCCCGCTGTTGTAGCGGGCATATTGCTCAGCGATGCGTGTAGCAGTTGAGCCTCTACGCGGGCTTTGCACCCGGCGTTCCGCATTTGGCGAACTGGCCTTTGTTGTTGCGGCACCGCTTCGTCGTGATGGGCTTTGCAGCCGGTGTCGCGACCGGGCATTTGATGAACCTGCCCGTCTTGGCCTCCTTACACGAGGCCGCGAACGACGGCGACGCAGCGAGCGCTGCGATACCCGCGGCGATACCAAGCTTGCGGATCATGATCCTCTCCCCAGCCGAAACAATCGGCCACCGGATGCTATCGCGTCACCGCCATTCGTCCAATGACAAATATGACAGAAAGGTCGGGGAGCATTCGCTACCCCGACCTCCGCTCGCGCGCTTGGGAGGATTGCAACCATGCTCGCGCGTTTCCTCGGGTATCCACTCCGAGGCGCTCGCGCTATGCCGTTACCGGCGCGTCCGATCAATCCGCGAAACGTATAGGTCGGCGGCAACCACGGTAGCTGCACATCCGAGTGTCAGAACGGTGATGATCGTCTCAATCATGCTACCGATGATAGCTGCGACAAAACGGCGTACGCCAGCAATATCGCGTCCTCAACGGGTACATCGAGACGCGCGCAGCTCGCATCTGCACAGGAGTGTGCCGACGCGTAGGTCGTGCATGGACTGTCCATACGTCCAAAATGGATCGTAACTCTCGCGATTGCTGTGCAGATCGCTCCGGCCACGGTATGTCACGTATATGTCAGCCGAACGGATGGCCCTGACCAAACGTCAACGGGAATGCCTCACGCTGGTTGCCGATCTGCGGTCATCTAAGGAAATAGCCGCTGCGCTCGGCCTGTCTCCGCATACGGTCGATGGGTACATCAACGAAGCGGTCACCACGCTTGGTGCCGCGGACCGCTTTGAAGCGGCGCGTATCTATGTCGCACGTCTCGCGGCACCCCCTCAACGATCAACCGGTGAAGCGTCGCGGGTTGAGACCAACGAGCTTTTCCGGCCTTCCGTGCTGCGCCACATCGTAACGGAGGTGGCAACGGAAGGGAGGATCGTACGGCTCGGGCGACCAACACGCATACTGCTCATCGTCGGGCTGACCATCGGCATCATTTACGCGGTCAGCTTACTCACGCTCGGCAGCGAAGTGCTCGATCGCTACGCCAAGCGATTTGCCCAACCGGACACCATTCATATGAGGCCGCCGGCTCCTCGTCTGCGGTGAGGAGATGTATATGCACAATCGATATCGCGCTGCGGCCCGCTCAATTGCGACCCCGCTTCACGAACTGGAACAGGCGGTTGATGTGGCGCTCGCGAAAGCCGGCGAGCTCGCAAGCGCTCTGCCCGCCGCGCGCAATCATGCGCGCGTGTCGGCGGTGGTCGCGCAGCCTGCCTTCGATAGCCTGGGACTGGCGTTTGCTGCGCTCATGCAGGTGCGCCGACACGTCGTTGACACGCATACGGCGCTCGACACCACACGGTTGCAATTGCGCCTGCCCGTGATCGCGTTCGGTGACGAGTCGCCAAAGCCCAACCCCAGCGCGGGCTTTGAGCCTGACGGGCTGCGCGTGGTCGCCTAACGCAGCGTGTCGTTCTGTCGAGCTGATTTCTATGAATGTTTTTCTCTTCAACACGCTCCTCGCCGGCGCAGCGCTTCTCTCGATTATAAAGGGCGGCGTTCCCGAGCGATTGGCAGCGGCAAGTCTCGTCACAGGAGCCATCGCAACGCTCTTGAGCTATTCTGCGCTCACTGATCGCTTCTATTCGGTCGAATACGGCGTGATGGCGATCGACATCGTGCTTCTCGCCGCACTGGTCGCCATCGCGCTGTATGCAAACCGGTTCTGGCCGCTCGCCCTTGCCGCTCTCCAGTTCGCCTCCGTGCTGGCGCACGTTGCTAAGCTCATTGATGTTTCCATGGGTCCGTGGTCATACGCCTTTCTCCTTAAAGCATGGGCATATCCCATGCTCCTAAGCTTGGTCGTGGGCACCGTACGCCATCAAGTGCGCTTGAAGCGCTTCGGCGTTGATCGCCCATGGTCACCCCAATGACCGTTGATCGACAGCCTGCAAGCATCGAACGGGCTGCGGCGATGGAGGAACTCGCTCGTGCAATCGAACGCGTTCGGCACGTGGCGACCACCGCGATGCCCATGCGTCCCGTCGAACGCGCAAAGAAACTCTATGCCGACCGTCGCAAGCGAGCGACGCTGTTTCCGGATTCAGATGTGCTCTTTCACGAACCGGCCTGGGACATATTGCTCGACCTCTTCGTAGCGCGCGAAGAGGACGCGTTGGTATCGGTGTCGAGTGCCTGCATTGGCGCAAGCGTGGCACCCACCACGGCGCTCCGATGGATTGCTACGCTTGAGCGCAAAGGCTTCCTGACGCTGCACGATGATCCTGACGACATGAGGCGCAGATATGTGCGCTTGTCTGACGCCGGATATGGCCTGATGCAGACCTACCTTCAGGCGCTATGACCGCTATACCCAGCGTGTCCGGCATCGGCCACGGCGCGCAAGATTTCTACGCCGGCAGAAAAATAGTTGCCGGCTTCCGGCTGCCCGACAGAATCGGCAATCGAGACGAGATGCTCACCAATTTGCACCGCTCTGCTCAGAAGGTCAGCAATAGTTTCGCGTTCGGGCAATGTGCTCCTCCTCCCATCGCATGTGAAAAATCTTTTGGCCACGCACCATCAGACCAAGAACGAAACTTGGCCAGTGAGAATTGGCATAGTGTAGGCTCCAAAAGCTCGGTATCATATAACGCAAGCGCCCATAACCGTGCGGCAGTGCGGCCAGATCGGCGCAAAATCCTATTTCATAGGGCAGCCGATCACCGTAGCTTCGCACGAAGGAGGGCCTGCATATCGTCGCGCAATGGGAGTTTTACTCGCTCGCCGTGATATTCCTCGTCGAGCACGGCGAGGGCGCGGAGGAGGAGGCGGCACGTCGCCTCCTTCGCGCAGAAGAGACGAATGATCGCGGTGCAAAAGTGACGTGGACAGAGATCGGGAAACTCTTGCCGACGATCCGCACTGAACAATCAAAACGGAGGGGATGACCTATGCGTGTATGGCTTATGCTCGGTGCCGTTGCGGCGCTCACACTTAGCGGCGCGCCGTCCGATGCCCGCCGCCATTATTCCTACCACCATTCCCACTCGTACGGCGGTTCAAGCGAATATTATACCGCTGTCAGCGGCCACCGCGTCCACCGGCCGATTGATGCGCGCTCGGTACCGCGCGGCGCGAGCGCCCAGTGTGGCGACGGATCATGGAGTTTTAGCGAAAGCCGCCGCGGCACCTGCTCGCATCATGGCGGCGTATCGCACTGGCGGTAGGCGACAATTGCGTGGCGCATCAAATCGTCGCAGACTGACACTTCTTCTGGGGAGAATTTGTATGAATCGCTTGATACGTAGCGCTATCGCCCTCGTTCTGGGATCGCTTTCAATCTCGGTGGCACCAGCTCACGCCCAGGCCGCCGCTCGCCATTATGATTGTTCAAAGGCCGGCAACGCGAATAAAGCGGTGTGCAAAGCGGCAACTCCCGCCGTCGTGCCCAAGTCCGCGCCCACGGCGAGCCCGAAGGCCTGCCGCGACGCGACCGGGCACTTTGTACGGTGCGGAGTGATCGGGCGCATCCCTGACCCGGGAAAAACTGTTTCATCCACTAGTTCACCCGAGCGGCATTACGATTGCTCGAAAGCTGGAAACGCCAACAAGGCCGTCTGTAAAGGCACGGTAGCGACACTCGCGCCCACCGCGGCCGCTCCCCGGGTGGCACCCGCGCCAGCGCCCCACGCTGCGGTTGTCGGACAGAATACCCATCCGGGTGGACCCAACGGCGCGACCGCAAAGTGCAAGGACGGAACGTTGAGCACCTCCGCGCATCGCTCTGGCACCTGTTCGCGGCACGGCGGCGTGGCACAGTGGTATTAAGCTGATCGAGCGACTGGCCGCGCCCGTGTGCGGCCAGTGGCATCCCTACGGTTAGCAGCATGGCTATGGCTCCCGCGCACCGTATTCGCGCGTCCATGACCACGCGTCAGCTGCGTCGTCCGTCTTTTTCGCGCGCGACGCCTTTAAATGGCTTTCCGCCGCTCTTTTGATCCATGAAGCGACCGGTGCCGGTATCGCGCTTCACGAAGTTTCCGTTGGGCGCCCTCGTCTGCGTTCGGTTATCGACAGAACCTCGTCGAAACCCCTTACCGGTATTCTTTGCCACCTGCCCCTCCTGTAGATGAGCGTGATATTGGAGCGCCAAATCGGGTGCACACTATCGCAACCTACCGGACGATCTGCACGATTGATCCGTTTTGGGTTGATTTTAATTGTTTCCAACAATGGCAGCGCGTCGCGAGCTCGCGACGCGAATCACTTATCCTTTGGGTCGGATAACGTCGTCCAACACGCGCATGTGGAGCCAGGGCCCACCACATAAAATATGCCGTAACTGCGGTTAGTTAGAACAGCCCAGCTATTCTTTTGAACACGATGCTTGCAATGTTGGATTTCATTTGTTCTTTGTTTGTTCGCAGGCCGGCGGGGATGCCGGTACAACGAGGAGACCCATGATGCCTCGACGAAGGACAATCGAACTGGTCATTACCGCCGCGCTGCTCGCGGCGGCGGGGGTGGCGGGTGCGTCGGAGACCATCACCTACACCTATGACGCGAAGGGCCGGCTGATCCGCGTCGCGCATGCGGGCAGCGTGAACAACAACGTGATCGCGAACTACACGCTCGATCACGCCGACAACCGCAAGAACATCACGGTGACCGGCGCGCCGTAGCGCCGTGCCGGGGAAAGGCCCGGTCAACCGACCCTCTTTTCAAGGATGATCCCATGACGACCTCGACCAATGTCGAGCGCCGGCGGCTGCGTACGCGCCGGGCGCTTCTCGCCCTTTCCACCATCCTGTGCTCGGGGCTCGCCGCGCCGGCTGTTGCCGAATCGGCCCACGCGCTGTTCGATGCCAATGGCGTCGATCTAGTGGACGGTTCGTTCAACCTCCGACTGCCCGTCGCGTCGATCGGAAGCGGACAAGCGCGGCTTTCGTTGGTCGTCTACAGTCAACAGCTCGATAACTGGTCGCAACTTTCGATCTATCAAACAATAGTGGGCGGTGTCACCACGATGACGGTCAATCTAGGCGTGGGATATGACCGCTTCACCAGCGCGGACGGCTTTGCATCTTCCAAGAATGGGACGGGCGCCACGCTGACGATTTTTGGCGACACCGTCATATATAATACGCTCGACGGAACCTCCGTTGAATTCAGTAACCCTTTGCCGAATACCAGCGGAGGCGCATCGGCATTCTGCGATGGCAACAACACCAATTTTTGCTATCGTTTACCCGCAACACTCACGCGTCGCGGCGGCATGACGACTTATTATAACTGGGATATCGTGCCCAACTGTTCCAATCCGACGGTCCCCGACGCGCCGGTTGACTGCAGCGAATATTGGCGGGTCGGCAGCGTCAACAACGCTGCGGGCTATTCCATTGCGTGGGATTACGTAAATCCGTCGGGTCTGCCGGTTACCGCCTGGTTCCGACCCAGCCATGCCGTCCTTGCAAACAGCAACGACTCCTCGAGTTCATCGACAGTTACGTTTGCTTACCCCTCATCCGGCGTGATGCTCGTCACGCCCCCTGGAGGAAACAGCTGGCGCATCACGGGCAGTATAGGGAATGTCACTGCCGTTCGCCGCCCCTCGGCGACGAGCGATACGATCACGGTCTCTTACGGCTCGGGCGTCGTGAACTCGGTCACCCAGGATGGGGTGACGACAGGGTATAGCCGAAGTGTGTCGGGATCGATCGCGACAACGACCATTACCGACGCGCTCAGCCATGGCTCGACTGTTGTTGCCGACCTGACCAAACAGCGTCTCATCTCGATCACCGATCCGCTCAGCCGCGTGACGACGTTCAACTACGATGGTGTCGGTCGCCCGACGGAGACCGATTATCCCGAAGGCAACAAAATCCAATATGCCTATGACGGGCGCGGCAACCTGACCACGACGACGCAGGTGGCAAAATCCGGCTCGGGCCTGTCGAACATCGTGGCCTCGGCAAGCTTCCCGTCATCGTGCACGGACGCTTCGTGCAACGAACCGACCAGCACCACCGACGCGCTCGGCAATCAGACCGACTACACCTATGACGGCACGACCGGGCAGGTGCTGACGGTGACGCAGCCCGCCCCGTCAAGCGGGGCGACGCGGCCGCAGATGCGCTACAGCTATTCGAGTGTCTCGGGGGTGTCGTTGCTGACCGGCGTCTCGACCTGCCAGACCGGTTCCGCGCCGTCGTGCGCCGGCACCGCGGACGAGGTGAAGACGACAGCCAGCTACAACGGCAACCTGCTACCGACGAGCGTGTCGACCGGCGCGGGCGACGGTACGCTGACCGCGACCACGGCAGCAACCTATGATGCGGTGGGCAATGTGCTGACGGTCGACGGTCCGCTTTCGGGGAGCGCGGACACGACCACGTACCGCTACGACGCGGACCGCGAAGCGGTCGGGGTGATCTCACCGGATCCGGATGGGGCCGGGCCGCGGGTGCGGCGCGCGGTCAAATACGGCTACAACGCCGATGGGCAGCTGTGGCTCACCTCACTCGGCACCGTCACCGATACGTCGGACAGCGCGTGGAGCGCGTTCAGCGAGGCGTATCACCTGTACAGCCACTATGACGCGAAC
>CAXTMT010000100.1:0-9134 GCA_964245355.1 uncultured Sphingomonadaceae bacterium | reverse complement strand
AGGGATCGAACGAAACCGTGACGACCTGCCGGTTCGCCACCGCCAGCGCCACGACCTGCCGTTCGCGGCGGAGGGCTGCTCGCGCATCGCTCTGGGCCAGCGAGGCAGCGCGGGCTTCGGCGAGGGTGACGGTGAGGCCGACCTCCGCCAACCGATCGGGGATATTAGGATTGCGCAGGAGGGTGCGGCGCAGGAACGGCGCGTATGCCTCGGCACGGGCGACGGCGTCGGCGATGCGCTTGTTGTCTTGCATTCAGCGCAACTTGCGGCCGCCTCGGCCGTTCAGCAAATATGGTAAGCACTCTTCCATCCGGCGCCTCCCAATGGGACGATGCGCAGGCGATGATCGCGATCGGCGCCCCCTCGCCTTACGCCGGCATCGCGAAAGCGCTGGGGGAGGCCTATCTCGTATCGCGGATGCTACCGGCGGAACTCGGAATGGTCCTCGGTAGATTGCGCTGAGGCGGGCGCTTAAGTTCACAAAGTAAACGCTCGCGCACACTTTTCGGCGCGTCCGGATCAGCGCCCGCGGCTGAGTTCGTCGACCTGGCCCATGATGACTTGCAGCGCGGTCTCGTCGCCGTTGCTTTCCTGGCTGCGCCGCGAGGGCAGATCGCCGCCGTTCATCAACTGCTCGAGCGCGACCCGGCCGCGCGCGACGCGGCTCTTGATCGTGCCGACCGCGCAACCGCAGATCTCGGCCGCCTCGTCATAGGCGAAGCCGCCCGCGCCCACCAGAATGAGCGCCTCGCGCTGCGGCTGGGGCAGATGCAACAAGGCGCGCTGGAGATCGCCGAGATCGACGTGGCGATCCTGGCTGGCGGGCGCGGCGAGAATCTTGTTGGCGGTGAGATCGTCCCACTCGCCCTTGAAGCGCGCGCGGCGCATCTGGCTGAGGAACAGGTTGCGCAGGATGATGAACGTCCACGCGCGCATGTTGGTGCCGGCCTGGAAGCGCTGGCGCGCCGCCCATGCCTTCAGCAACGTCTCCTGGACGAGGTCGTCGGCGAGATCGCGGTTGCCCGAAAGCGAGCGGCCGAAGGCGCGGAGGTGCGGGATGACCTTGGCGAGTTCGGTCTTGAACGCGTCGTCGGACAGCGCGACGTGCTCGACCGGGATGGCCTCTTCGTCATCGGTCACTTCGGTCATGCGTACTGAACATCCCCGCCCATGCCTGGCCTAAGCCGACAGTGCTTCGGAAACATGGGCGCTTCGGACGCCGCTAGCAACCCCCTTACCGTCTCAGCGATAGATGACGAGCAGGGCAATGAAGATGATCACCACCAGCGCCAGCGAGATCGGCAGCACGTAGCGGGTGACATGGTTGGACGAGCCGCCGCGGGCTTCGGTTCGCGTCAGATGGATGTCTTCATTGTCGGCCATAGCTGCCGCTCCCTGCGGAATCGTTACTCAAGGCCAACGGTCGCGGGAGAAGCGGGTTCCGCGTTTTCTTTGTGGCGATCGAGCTTCGCTCGATCGCACATCCGGCGTGAGCCGGATCAAATATTACGCCGGAACCGTCGAGCTATCGAAGAACAAAGCCTGGCTGATCGCCGCCTTCACCGTCGAGCGCTGGAAGGGCTTGGTGATCAGGAAGGTCGGCTCGGGGCGCTCGCCGGTCAGCAGGCGCTCGGGGAAGGCGGTGATGAAGATCACCGGCACCGCGAATTCGGCGAGGATGTCCTTCACCGCATCGATGCCCGAACTGTCGTCGGCCAGCTGGATGTCGGCGAGGACGAGGCCGGGGCGATGGGCCAGGGCCTGTGCCACGGCCTCGTCGCGGGTGACGGCGACGCTGGTGACGCTGTGGCCGAGATCGCGGACGATCGTCTCGAGGTCCATCGCGATGATCGGCTCATCCTCGATGATCAGGACGTCGGCGCGGGTCTGGCGTTCGATCTCGTCGACCGCCTCCTTGACGAGGGCTTCGACTTCGGCCGGATCGCTCTCCATCAGATAAGCGGTGTCTTCGGTGGTGAAGCCCTCGAGCTGCGAGAGCAGCAGCGCCTGGCGCGACCGTGGGGTGATCAGCGACAGGCGTTGATCGGCGATCGCGGTCGCATCGGCCGGATCGGCATCCGGGCGATCGGTCTCGTTCGTCGAGGACCAGATGCGCTGGAAAGTGCGATAGAGGCCGAGCCGCACATCGACATCGCGCGGGAAATCGCCGGGCGCGGCGATGATCGCCTCCAGCGTGGCGCGAACATAGGCGTCGCCATGCTGCTGGGTGCCCGTGAGCGCGCGCGCATACCGGCGCACGAACGGGAGATGGGGGGCAAGTTCCTGGCCGAGCGACATGATGGGTGGCTGCTCCTGATGATGAAGGCGCGTTTAGGTACGAGGGCGGGCTTCTGTCAAAGTTTACGGCGATGAGAAATCAAAGCGACAATTCACCCGGAAGGAGGCGTCACGAGGCTTCGAACTTTTTACTCGCGGCTGGAACAATCGGACCCAGCTTTTGTTTCCCTGCCCGTAAGCTGCTTTTTCGAACATAGGTCAGGAAAGCACTTGCGCTAGGTAAAGGCGTTGCGCAGATGAAACGATCCACGGGATCGGGCCGATCGCGCGCATCGCCGTTCGGTAGATAAGCACGGCCGGCATATCTTAAGGCCTCAGGGGGCGCACAGGTTGGGCGACGAAACGAAAGTGCGTCAGGGCAAGGATGCAAGCCAAGCGAACAGTCGGAAGAAACGCGTACCCGCGCGACGGGATCTGCATGTCGCCGGCGCGTTGCGCAAAGCGTATGACGAAGCGGTCGGCGAAGATATCCCGTCCGAGTTTCTCGATCTGCTCGGCCAGCTCAAGTAGCGGCTGCTAGGCGCGTGGCGACCTATCCGCCGCGCAAGGCCGGGGTGAGGGCCGCGATCGCGCGGCTTTCGAGCGGCGTGAAGATGCTCTTCATCATGAGTGTCGCCTTGCTCCCGCTCGGGGTGATCGCGCTCATCGCCTCGCTGCACTACGCCCACACCAAACAGCAGCAGCATATCGCCGATGCGCAACTCGTCGCCATCGCCGAAGCGCGCCAGATCGATCTGGTCGTCAATCGCGCGGCCAATGTCGTGCGCTTCGCGGCCGGTGCCGTCAGTCAGGGAAATCCGCGCTGTGCCGCCTTGCTCGGCGATGCCGTGCGCCTCCTGCCGCACGGAACCCGAATCGCGCTTTACGCCGCCGACGCCAAGCTGCGGTGCGCCGGCGGCGGCATGGAACGTCTGGCCTATCCGCCGCCCGCCCAGACGATCGGCATCGGACTGGAGTTGCTCGGCCCCGGCGGTCTGCGTTTCGTCACGCGCTCGCTCAACGGCAGCTACGGCGTCGGCGAACTGACCCCGTCCGCCTTGCGGGATTCGGCCGGCGTCGGACCGATGTCGCAGGGGCTGGCGCTCAAACAGGGATCGATACGCCTCGTCCTTATGGATGCGCCACCACCGCGCGCGCTCGATCGCAGCATCTCGGTGCCCGCCCCGATCGGCGGCGGCCAATTGCTGCTCACCGCGACGATCGTGACGACGGCGGTCAGCGTGGTCGAAATATTGTTGGTGATCTTGCCTTTGCTGATGTGGGCGGCCGCGGCGGTGATCGGATCGATCGTGATCAACGAATTGCTGCTCCGCCCGCTCGGTCGGCTCCAGCGCTCGGTTGCCGATGCGGCGGAGGCGGGAGCGGCCTCCGGTCACTTCATCATGCCGCGCCTGCAGACGCCCGCCCGCGAGATCCGGACGCTGGCGGAAGCGTTCGAGACCGCGACCGCCCAGATCGCCCAGCGCGAGCAGGAGCTGGAGGAGAGTCTCCGCCATCAGGTGCTGCTCACCCGCGAAGTCCACCACCGGGTGAAGAACAACCTCCAGGTCGTCGCCAGCCTGATCAACCTGCATGCGCGCGGGACGAGCGGGGATGTCGCGACGGCCTATGCCTCGATCCAGCGCCGGGTCGATGCGCTGGCGGTCGTCCACCGCAACCATTATGCCGAACTCGAAAAGCATCAGGGCGTCTCGCTGCGCACCCTGGTCGCCGAGCTGACGGCCAATTTACGGGCGACGGCGCCCGCCCATGCCAGCCATTTCGGCATCACGCTGAACATCGCGCTGGTCCATGTCAGCCAGGATACGGCGGTGCCCATCGCCTTCCTGCTGACCGAGATCATCGAACTGCTGATGTACGAGGCGCCCGATCAGGCGGTGCGCATCCTCCTGACCCCGAACGACGATGGCGATCGCGCGACCTTGCTGATCGCCTCGCCGGGTTTGCACGCGATCGAGGAAAGCGACGATCCCCGCGTCGAGCGGTTCAGCCGGATCGTGGCGGGGATCGCCCGCCAGCTTCGATCGACCCTCGCTTTCGATGTCGGGGCCGGCCATTATTCGGTGGCGATCCCGATCCTGCGCGATTCCGAACCGGAAAATCCGCATAGCTGAAAAAATTTTCGGATCGCGGCCGACTCGCCGGAACCAACCGCCGATTTTGCCCGTTTCACACCCCGGATAGCGACCTTTTGCCCCCCCGCTCTCGCTGTCCACCCAAATGGACCCGGAAACGCCGATCCTCCCCCCGGTGGCGTTTCCGGGTCCACATTGTTTCAGGATAATCTTGGTCGGTAATCGCCCGGTCGGTCGGATCGGAGACGGAACCATGTCCGATGCCCGTGCATTGCCACGACGCAACCCGACGTGCTCGATCACGAGGTTCGCGAAGACAGGAGCATTGAAATGGTTCGTAAGGCACTCGCCGTGGCGCTCGTCGCCAGCACTTTCCTCGTTGCGGCGTGCAACACCGTCCACGGCGCCGGCAAGGACGTTTCGTCGGCCGGCAATGCGATTTCGAACGCCGCCAAATAAGCGCATCGAACGACGTATCGGAGGCGCTCCCGCTCCGGCGGGGGCGCCTTTTTAGTGGTCGATCGTCGCGGGCAGGCTCTCGGCTTCGCGCTTGCGGTTGCGTTCGGTGAACCAGATGCCGATCAGCGCGAGCTCGTAGAGCAGGATCAAAGGCACCGCGAGCAGGATCATCGATCCCAGATCGGGCGGGGCCAGCAGGGCCGCCACCGCGGTATTGCCGACGATCGCATAGCGCCGGAAGCTCACCAGTTGCGCCCGCGTCACCACGTTCGCCCGCTCCAGCAGCATCAGCAGCACCGGCACGAGAAAGGCGATGCCGAAGCCGAACAGGAACTGCATCACCATCGACAGATAGCTGGCGACCGAGGGCAAGGCCTCCTGCCTTATGCCGCCGAGATCGCCCTGGAAGCCGAGCAGGAAGTGCAGCGCCATCGGGATCGCGATGAAATAAGCGAGCGATGCGCCGAGCAGGAACAGCGCCGGCGTCGCCCACAGGAAGGGCAGCAGCGCGCGCCGCTCCTTCTTGTAGAGGCCGGGGGCGATGAACTGCCACAGCTGGTTGGCGATGATCGGGAAGCTCATCATCGCCGCCGCGAAGAAGGCGACCTTCATCTGGACGAAGAAGGCTTCGAACATCTGGGTGTAGATGACCTTGCTCTGCCCGGCGCGCACCAAAGGATGGACGAGGAAGGCGAAGATCGGCCGCGAGAAATACAGGCAGATGCCGAAGCAGACCGCGACCGAGGCCATCGACCAGAGCAGGCGGCGGCGCAGTTCGATCAGATGATCGAGCAGCGGCGCGCGGCTGGAATCGAGTTCGTCCTCTTCGCTCACCGACGATCCTCGGGCGCGGGCCTGGAATGCGTCTCTCCGGATATCGCGGCGATTTCGGTGGCGGCGGTGGGGGTGGCGAGCGGCAGCACCGGCTGCTCCCCAGCGGCGATCGCCTCGGCCTGGGCATCGGTGGTGGGCTCGGCGGGATGTTCGGTCGCGGGCAGCGCCGTCGCATAATGCGCGTCGTCGGCTTCCTCGGGCGGGGGGCTGGGATGCTCGCGCATGATCCTGGCGTTTTCGCTTGCCCAGCGCTTTTCCATCTCTTCCATCTCGGCCTGACGCGCCATCTCGTCGAAGCCCGAGCGGAAATGCCGCGCCATGCCGCGCGCCTTGCCGACCCACTGGCCGACGATCCGCATCACCCGCGGCAGATCCTTGGGGCCGATCACGACGAGCGCGACGATGGCGACGAGCAGATACTCGGAGGGTTCGATGCCGAACATGCGCGTGACTTAGCGATCCTGGCGACGAATTAAACCCGGCTCACCAGAAGCTTGTCGATCTTTCGGCCGTCCATGTCGACGACTTCGAAGCGCCAGCCCGATTCCTCGAAGCTGTCGCCCTCGTGCGGCAGACGTTTGAGCTCGGCCAGCACGAAGCCCGCGACGGTCGCATAATCGCGATCTTCGGGCAGCTCGATGTCGAGCTGGTGGGCCATGCGATCGGCGGCGAGGGAGCCGGCGACCAGCCAGCTGCCGTCGGCGCGCTCGATCAATTCCTGCTCGTCCGCGGCAGCGCTGTCCGATGCGAAAGCGCCGGCGATCGCGGCGAGGAGATCGACCGGGGTGAGCAGACCGTCGAAATGGCCATATTCGTCGTGGACGAACGCCATCGGCACGTCGGCGGAGCGCAAGGTCTCCAGCGCGTCCATCGCGTCCATCTGATCGGGCACGACCGATACCGGGCGCATCAGCCGATCGAGATCGAGCGTTTCGCCCGCCAGCACCGCCGCCAGCACGTCGCGCGAGTGGACCACGCCGATCAGCGCGTCGACCGATCCGCGCCCGACCGGAATGCGGCTGTGCGGCAGGTTGAGCAGCTTGGCGCGCAGCCCCTCGGTATCTTCGCCGACATCGATCCATTCGACCTGAATACGCGGCGTCATCACCTCGCGCACCGGGCGATCGGCGAGGCGGACGACGCCCGAGATGATCGCCCGCTCGCTTTCCTCGATCACGCCGGCGGAGGAGGCTTCGGCGACGACGAGGTGGAGTTCCTCGGCGGTCAGCTGATTCTCGCTCGTCCGCGACAGGCGCAGCAGCCAGAAGATCGCCGCGCTCGATCGATCGAGCAGCCACACGAACGGCGCGCCGATCCGCGCGACCCAGTGCATCGGCCGCGCCATCGCCGCCGCGATCAACTCGGGTGCGCGCAACGCGACCTGCTTGGGTACGAGTTCGCCGATGACGAGGCTGAGATAGGTGGTCGCGACGATGACCAGCGCGAAGCCCCATTGCACCGCCGCTTCATGGCCGAGCCCGAGCCGCTCGAGCCGCTGCGCAACGGGGCCGCCGAGCGCCGACCCCGAGAAAGCGCCGGCCAGCACACCGATCAGGGTGATGCCGGTCTGCACGGTCGAGAGGAACTTGCCCGGATCGGAGGCGAGGGTCAGCGCCACGCGCGCGCCTTTGCTGCCGCGCCGCGCCATCGCCTCCAGCCGCGGTTTGCGCGACGAGACGATCGCCAGTTCGGACATGGCGAAGACGCCATTCAGCAGAATGAGCGCGGCCAGGATCGCGACGTCGATCCAGGGGAATGGGGTGAGGGCTATCGGGGATGCGGCCATGGCGGTCGGTCGCTCTCTATCGCCCGAGACGCGCGACTCGGCAAGGGGTGCGTCCGTTTGATCCGGCTAAAGCCGGATAGCCGCACCGGCCTGCGATCGCGCAAAGCTTGATCGCCACAAAGACTCAGTCGGCGTGAACCAGGGTTCCCTCGGACGATGGCGCGGCGCTCCCGACACGGAGCAGCGGGCAGAGCGGCGCGGCGACGGTGATCGGCAGGCGCTCAGGTACGGATCGACAGGCGACTGACGGCGCGCTCGACCCCGGTCATCGCCAGCGGATCGGGATCGATCAGCACACGCCGCGCATCGTGGCGATCCTTGCGGCGCGTGAGGAAGCTCAATTCCTCCATCGCGGCGATATAGCGCAGCCCCGTCGTGGCCGGTACGCCGCCCGCGATGCACAGGCTCGACACCGATGTATCGCGGCCCTCGGCGCGGTTTACGTAGAGATCGAGCAACATGTCCCACGCCGGATCGCGGAAGATATCGGTGCCGAAAATCTGCTCGCGGGCGGAGCGCGCCTTGATGCAGGCCTTGACGACATGCGCGGTGGTGGGCGGCACATAATCCTCGGACAGCACCGACGTGAGGCACTTCGCCAGCGCCGCCTCGACCCGCGCCCGCAATTCGGGCGATTGCTGCGCGATCTGCCGAAGCGTGGTGAGCGTGTTATCGATGACGTGATCGCGCTGCGCGTCCATGCAATCCCCTTGCCAAGGGGCTTACTGGCGCGGTGGTTCGACGGGCGACCTATCCCGTCCGAGCCGGGCGCGACTGACGCCCAGACCGGCCCGTATCGGCGAAAACTTGATCCATTCCTGACCTAACTGTTCGGTTGGACAGGATGGCGGGTTGTTCGCGCGCGGACGACGACCGTATGGCAAACGGCGGCGTATCATGTTAGATGGTCATTCAGTTGGTCAGGAGACGATTATGGATGCTGTCAGTCTAGCCGATGCCAAAGCGCATCTGAGTGAACTCGTCGATCGGATCGAGGCGGGCGAAACGATCGCGATTACGCGGCGGGGCAAGCCTGTAGCCCGATTGAGCGCCATCGAAACGCCGCGAAAGCCGATCGACCTTGCGCTGTTCGACTCGCTGACGCGCGAAGTTTCCCCGAACGCACAAAGCGCCGCCGATCTGGTGCGCCAGATGCGGGATGAAGATCGCTATTGATGATCTATGTCGATACATCGCTGATCGTCGCCGCGCTCTGCATCGAGGATGCTTCGGATAAGGCGCGGTCGTGGTTGGCCGAGGGCGACGCGGCGGGGATGGCGATCAGCGATTGGGTGATCACCGAGGTGTCCTCGGCGTTGGCAGTGAAATTGCGGACGAGCCAGATCGACCTGCCAGAACGCGCGAAGGCGCTCGCGCTGTTCGCCAAATTGGTGGTGGAAAGCTTCACCGTTCTGCCTGTGTCGAGCCGCCAGTTTCGCGCTGCCGCGCAGCTTGTCGATCAAAGCACACTCGGCCTTCGCGCCGGCGACGCGCTCCATCTCGCGATCGCCTCGGATCATGGCGCGATCCTGTACACGCTCGATAGAAAGCTCGCTAAATCCGGGCCGATGGCTGGAATATCCACCCGCTTGTTCGCTTACGCCGGTTGATAAATTCAGTGCGCTTGCGGCAGCTTGTGCTGCCGAGTGCCGAAGGGGTGGCCGTCCCCCGGACGGCCGCCT
>CAXTMT010000099.1:0-9139 GCA_964245355.1 uncultured Sphingomonadaceae bacterium | reverse complement strand
TATCGTATGCGGTTCTCAGAAGGCGTCGATGATCGCGGCCGCGACTGAGCGTGGATCATCCGTCTGCGGAAAGTGGCCGCTATCGGCGATGACGGCTAGGCGCGCGGTCGCATTGAGATGTGGAAGGATCTCGCCGGCATCCGTCGCGAGGCCATGGTCGCCATTGACGAACAGGGTCGGCACCGAAAGTGCGGCTACCCGGGACTGCGTCGCATCTGCCACCGCGCGCCCGGCCCACAATACCTGCATCATCGAGGCACCCCCCGCTTTGTGTCGATCAACGCGCAGCCGAGTAGCAAGCGACGGGGGCACATTGCGATAGCGCTTCGCCACCAGCTCAGGTGCTTCTTCCGGGCACCCGAACATATTTTCGACGGTAAACCAATTGTCTTCCCACCAACGCTGGCCCCGATTGAGCGGCAATTCGATCGCTATCACCCCGGCAATCGCATCGGCATGCGCCACGCCTGCCGCCAGCGCTACAGTCGCGCCGATCGACGAGCCGCCGATAATCGGCAACACGCCAGCGTCCCGGCCCGCAATATCCACTGCCAGCGCCGCAAGATCGGTGACGCTCAAATGAGTCACGGCGCGATCGGAGTCACCATGGCCCGGCATGTCCCAGGAAACGACCTTGTAGCGATCTGCAAGGGCCGCCGCGACATCGTCGAACTCATAGGCGGACCGTCCATTGCTGTGCATCAGTAACAACGGTGGTCCGTCGCCAGTCACACGGCAATGGACGCGGCCGTAACGCGTCGCATAGAAACTGTCCCGCATTCGCAGCCTCTCTTTTCAACAGCATTTGATTGCTTTGGCGTCAGGCAGACGCCACGCTGCGCAACGCGGGCCGACCCGAGAACAGTGGCATCACCTCGCGCGCGAAAGTCCTTAGCGAGTCTTTGCTGGTGCTGATGTCCGCCAAAAGGATATAGTCGACGCCGGCATCCTTCAGCTTGGCGATCCTTTCTGCTACCTCGTGCGGGTATCCGATCAGCGCCGCCTCATCGATCGTCAGCGAGCTGTCGGAAAATGTCTTGAGCGTATCGGCCTTCGGCGGCGAACCGGACTGGCCCGATTGCGCGCGAAGATGCGCCAGCAACTTCGCGCGCATCTCGTGCGCCTCGCGCCATTCCGCATCATTTTTGACCAGATGCAGCGCACGCGTAACGCCGATGCTGCCCGGATCAAAAGTCCGGCCAGCCTGTTCCACCGCCGCACGATAGGTCACGATTCTCTCGGCGATCACATCAACTGTGCTGATCTGGTCGAGCAGCAAATTGTTGCCTTCGCGCGCCGCACGGATGATCGAATCGTGACTCGCGGCGCCCACCCACATCGGGGGATGTGGCCTTTGCACGACCGGCGGGTCGATCACCACATTATCGAAGGACCAGAATTCGCCGCGATGGTTGAACGGCTCGCGTGTCATCCATGCGCGTTTGAGAAACGCATAGGTTTCTTCGTAGCGCGCGGCCGCCTCCGCCGGGGTCATCCGGAAGCCGGCAAATTCGTTAGGGCGATATCCCTTGCCCATTCCAAAATCGAAACGCCCTTTCGAGAGCTGATCTATCGTCGCGATTTGCTCCGCGAGGAGTACGGGATTGTGCCAGGGCAATACCACGACGCCGGTGCCCAAGCGAATGCGGCTTGTACGCGCCGCGAGATATGCCAGCAGCGAAAGCGACGAGGATATTTGACCGGTTCCCATGAAATGGTGCTCGACCAAGGCAATGCCATGATATCCGAGATCTTCGGCCTCGCAGACATGCGCGACAAACTCGTCCAGCCCTCGTGTGCTGTCGGTCGTTTCGTTGGTGGTCGATACCGAGGCACCGCCGAATAAGCCGAACTTCATGCTGATCTCCATTTGCAGCGGCAATACCACCATCGCACGTCCAATGTCTCAAAGAGGACGTATGTGCAGTCCCAGCCGCATGCGACCAAGATTAGCGCTCCGGCGGGGAATTGGCGACGGACCTGCCGGGCGGCGCATAGCGCTTTCCGCCGGGAGTTTGATCTAGTCGCATGAAATGATGACAGCGAAGTCGCAGTGGGCGCTCGGCACATGGTTAAAGGTGGTGTGCGTTACCTACGTTCCAAACGTCGCATGTGCCGGTGATCTGTCTATGCGTCGCCTCGAAGGCGTCCCTCAGGGTGCCACCGCTCCTATGCACCGCGCCGAACTCTCCACGATAAAGCGGAAGTGATCGCAATAGGTTAGATTTTATGCATTCTGCAGGTTGCGTTCTGCAAAGCGCCTGACGATGCCGAGACCCTCTGCATTCGGCTCCTCAAGCATCTGGTTGACGATCGCGACGATTTGGGGCTCGGCGACGGACGGCGATCCACTGTCGAACGGAGGCTTGGGATCATATTCCATCATGAGCTGCGAGCATTTGGCTGCGGTTTCGCCACGGAGTTTCGCCAGCAGGGTCAGCCCGAAATCAATTCCGGCCGTTACCCCTCCGCCTGAAATACGGTTGCGATCGATGACGACGCGATCGCGTACGACCTCGACGCCGAGAGCTTCCAGCATCGGCACCGTGGCCCAGTGCGTCGTGGCCTTGTAACCGTCCATAAGTCCGGCAGCGGCCAAAAGGATGGAGCCTGTGCAGACCGAGGTAACGTATTTGGCGGTCTGGCCGTGCTGCTTTAGAAAGCCGAGTAAGCGCTCGTTCTCGACCGCGTCGAAAGCTCCGCTTCCCCCCGGCACGAACAGGATGTCGAGTTCCGGCGGGCAATTGTCGAACGTCGTGGTCGGCAGGATCGCGATGCCGGAGTCGGTCATCACCGGATCAAGCTTGTCCGACAACAGATGGATTGGCCCGTGGCCAAACAAAGCCAACTGCGGACCGGCAAGATCGAGCAGCGTCATACGCGGAAAAATCACCATACCAATCTGCAGCGGCGGAAACTGTGGCGGGGGTGCGTTTTCGATATCGCTCAAAACGGCTCTCCGTGCTGAAGGGGTACGTTTGCGCCGGCAAAAACTGCGGCGCTTGTTTTAAAGCACGATCGGTCGTACTGTTCAAGGATGAAAACGGTGGCAGCCAAAACCTATGATCGTATTCTCGACCAAGGGCTTGAGATGCTTAGTGTCGGCGGCCTATCCGGCGTGACTTTTGGTGGGCTGGCGGACGCTGTCGGCATGTCCAAAAGCGGATTATTCGCGCATTTTCGATCGAAGGAAGACATCCAGTGTCGCTTGCTTCGCCACGCCGATGCGCTGGTTGAGGTGCACGTCGTCCGTCCGGCGATGGCAGAACCGGCCGGTCTGCCGCGGCTTAGCGCGCTAATGCGTCACTGGCTCGGCTGGACGCGGCGCGCAGGACTTCGCGGCGGATGCCCCATCGCGTCAGCTCTGTTCGAACTTGACGATCTCGATGGTGAAGTGCGCGCGCAGGTCAGCGAGGCGGAAGCACGATCTCGCGCTTTATTGGGCACTCTTGTCGGGGAGGCGGTTGCGGAAGGAGCCTTGCGGTCTGAAACCGATATCGATCAATTCATTTGGGAATTGCGCGGCATCTATCTCGGACACCACGTATCGAGCCGCTTCGTTGGCGAGCCGCTCGCCGACCGACGCGCTTGGACTGCTTTCGAGGCGCTTATAAAGCGATACTGCCAATAGCGAATACCAAAGCGCAAACACTATTTTACCGAACCGGCTGACGTGGACGCCTCATCGGACTGGGCATTGGCCACCGCCTCGAGTTCCGCGTTATCCCGTAACAGCGTGAATACGCGGCTCTCCACCATCGATACGAATTGCTTGAACAGTTCGTCGCGCAGATCGTCCACGCGAACCGCGATCCGCGCGGTGCTGCTCGCCGAATCACCGATGATGATGCAAAGCGCCAATACGCTATCGCGCGGCACGTAGGAGACGAGCGACCGCAGCGCGTCGCTCATCCGTTCCGCGTTGAGCAAGGTGTCCTGCCAATCGACTTCGCGCAACACCCCCCAAGCCTGTACGTCGAAAAACAACTGGCGAAACGCTGCATTGCTATTGGTATAGTCCCAGCACAGGTAAAGCGCCTTGCGAACATCGCGCGTGAAGTCGGCAACGGTACGAATATTGGTAAAATATTCGTTGGCGGCGGCACTTAGGATGCGATAATGACGTTCGCACAGGGCGTACAGCACTTCGTCGCGATTGGTGAAATATTGATAAAGCGACCCGACCGGCACTTCCGCGCGGTTGGCGATGTCATACACGGTCAGTGCTCCGACGCCGTTTTCGATCAGGAGCGCCTCGGTCGCATCGAGGATTCGCTCGACACGCTGCTTGGCGCGCAATTGGGTCGGGATTTTACGCATCTCATATATATAATGCCTCCGCAAAGCCCGGTCTGGCAATGGAAAATATCCAGGACTTTACAGATAATGTGAATTATGCTCATCTTATGGCCATTGATCGGATCAACAGGGTGAAGCGATGACCGGCCGGACAGGCTTTTATTCGGACGAGCGCACATTCTGGCATGGTGGCACCGCTATCACGATGCTGACGCTGCCGGTCGGCGGCTGGGTACAACCGCCCAGCGGTACGGTAGGCGTCGATACGCCCGACACTAAGCGCAGGCTGCTCAACCTCATCCGCGCATCGGGGCTGATCGATCAGGTCGACCTCGTCAGTGCCCAACCCGTAACGGAAGATGACCTGTTGCGTGTGCATTCCCGGCCTTATCTCGCACGGTTTAAAGCGATGAGCGATGCAGGCGGCGGCTCGCTTGGCATCGCTGCAGACTTTGGGCCAGGCGGCTACGAGATCGCGGCCATTTCCGCGGGGCTTGCCAAGCACGCCGTGGACGACGTCATCACCGGGCGTGTGGGCAACGCTTATGCGCTATGTCGGCCGTGCGGACATCACTGCTTGCCCGAAGAGGCTATGGGCTCGTGCTTATTGGCCAATATTGCGATCGCCATCGAAGCCGCACAAGCCAAGCACGGGGCCAAGCGCATCGCGGTAATCGACTGGGACGTGCACCACGGCAACGGTACACAGGGCATTTTCTACGATCGCGCCGACGTGTTGACGATCTCCATTCATCAAGATGGCTGCTTTCCGTTTGGCTACGGCGGCGCTCAGGATCGAGGCATCGGAACGGGCGAGGGGTACAATATCAACGTGCCGCTTCCCGCAGGCGCCGGCCACGACGCCTATCTCCACGCTATCGACCGCATCGTTCTTCCGGCGCTCGACCGTTTTGTGCCCGACCTGGTGATTGTCGCAAGCGGGCTGGATGCGTCGATTCACGATCCGATGGGCCGAATGATGGCACACAGCGACACTTTCCGCGAAATGACACTGCGCGTGAAGCGGGCGACTGAGCAACTTTGCAGCGGCCGCCTCGTCGTGGTGCACGAGGGCGGCTATTCAGAAGCGCATGCGCCGTTTTGCGGCCATGCCATCGTCGAGACGCTGGCGGGTGTATCCTCGCCGGTTGCCGATCCCGCGCTGGAAGTGCACCGAGCGCAGCAGCCAGGACAGCGCGTGACAGCGTTCCACCGTGCGCTGATCGACGAATGGGCGGACGCGATCGAACGCGATCCGCGGCATGGGAAGGCCCTGGTATGACACTGGAAGAATATGCCCGCCATGATGGCGTCGCGCTGGCCGCGTTGGTCGCGAGCGGACAAATAAAGCCTCTCGAATTGATCGATCTCGCAGCGACGGCGGCGGCAAGCGTCCAGGACGATCTCAACATCATCGCGCATGATCTAAACGGGCAGGCGCGCGAGACGGCACGCGACGCTGCTCCACGCGGAGCGATGTTCGGCGTACCATTCGTGCTCAAGGATCTCGCGCTGGAGATGAAGGACACGCCCTACGAAGCGGGCTGCCGACTGCTCAAGGGAAACGTCTCTAAGATCGATACTAACCTGATGACGCGATTCCGCGAGGCCGGGCTGTTAACGATCGCCAAGACTACCTGCGCCGAGTTCGGCGCGCAGATCAGCACCGAAACCGTGCTGAACGGCATCACGCGCAACCCATGGAACTTGGCCCACACACCGGGCGGATCGAGTGGCGGATCCGCGGCGGCGGTAGCGGCGGGGGTGGTGCCGGTCGCGCATGCCAACGACGGTATAGGCTCGATCCGAATCCCGGCATCCAATTGCGGTCTGTTCGGTCTGAAACCTAACCGCCACCGTACCCCGATCGGCCCGGTAATGGGCGACGCGCCGGGCTCCCGCGGAGTGGAGTTCGTCGTGTCGCGTAGCGTTCGCGATTCGGCAGTGCTGCTCGATAGCGTCCACGGCGCCGATACGGGCGCGCAGGCTTGGGCGCCGCCACCCGCGCGGCGCTATGCCGAGGAGTTGGAGCGACCGCGCACCGGTCTGCGCATTGCGGTGCAAACGCGTTCTTTTAGTGGCGCGGCGGTTCATCCCGAATGTGCCGGGGCCGTTCAAGCCACGGCGTCGCTGTGCGCAGCGCTGGGCCATCATGTCGAGGAAGACGCACCGTCGATTGACTTCGCCGCGTTCCGCCGTGCGATCCGCGACGAGTCAAACGCTAATTCTCTCGCCGGCTTGGCGCTGACCGCCGAGATGATGGGGCGCCCGATCGACGCGAGTACGCTCGAACCATTTACGTTGGCGATCTACGAGGAGGGCAAGCGCACCACGGGCGAAGCGGTCGCGCGCGCTATGTTGAACCACGGCACCGTCCAACGACAGATGGGGGCATTCTTTGAGCGCTATGACATATTGCTGCTTCCGGTTCTCGCTCAGCCGCCCGCGCCCATCGGATGGCTTGGGCAGGCACCCGACGATTACGACGGCTTCTGGGAAAGGTTCTGTGGCGACGCCTACTCGCCGTTCGCAGGTGTCTTCAACGTGACTGGCCACCCTGCCGCCTCGCTGCCGCTGCACATCAGCGCAGATGGCCTGCCGATCGGTACGATGGTGGTATCGCGCTTCGGCGACGAGGGCACGTTGTTTAACCTGGCCGCGCAGCTCGAACAGGCGGCGCCCTGGCACCGCCGCGTACCTTCTATCCACGTCTCCCATCCAGGAACAAACGCATGACAGATCTCCTCAAAATTAATCCCGAAGCGTTGTTTCCACCGCCAGAAAATAAGCATGCGCACGTCGTTATTGCCCCAGCGGGTGGGAGGACCGCCTATCTGGCAGGCCAAGTCGCCCTTGACCGCCACGGCAACGTCGTCGGCGGACTCGATCACGCGGCGCAGATCGAACAGGTTTTCCTCAATATCCGAGAAACCCTCGCCGCGATCGGCGCCGGGCCGGAGCGGCTCGTGCAGATGACGATTATCGTTGTCGATCATCGGGACGAGTTGCTCGATACGATCAACGTGGTCGGGGAGCGTGTATTTGGATCGCAGTGGCCAGTCACCGCGACAACACTGATCGGCGCGCAGGCACTTGGCCATTCTGCGTTTTTGGTAGAAGTCAATGCAATTGCTTCACTTACGGATTAATATAGGATTTATCTCCTTGACGTACGAGATACGTCGACGGAGATAAAATCTCCGCCATTGAGGCTACTGTCGAGGTGTAAAAGCTTCATCCTCGTCTGTTTGTTGTTGTACGAGCCTTTACGGCAGAGTGCCGGACGAGCGTTATTGCAGTCGATAAGATACCAGCGCCATTCGAATACGTCGCCGAGTTAAGTCTATCGATGGACGACTTGGATCGTCGTATATTCCTCCAGTCCCTGCCGACCGAATTCGACGCCTATGCCCGATGCCTTGACCCCTCCGAACGGCGTGTCGGGGCGGATAGCGCCGTGCTTGTTGATCCATACCGTACCGGCCTCAAGCCGCTCGCCGATTGCGCGCGCGGCCCTCACGTCGGCCGACCAGACCGACGCGCCGAGGCCGTTCTTCGACGCGTTGGCACGCGCGACTGCGTCGTCCAGATCGGTGTAGCGCAGGATGGGCAGCGCCGGGCCGAATTGCTCCTCGTCGACGATCGCCATGCCTTCGCGCGCATCGGCAACCAGTGTCACCGGATAAAAATAGCCCGGTCCCGCGACGGGTGCCCCACCAGTGAGGATACGGGCGCCGTCGAGGCGCGCCTGATCGACAAGCCGTATAATCTTGTCGAATTGCGCCCGGTTCTGCAGCGGGCCAAGTGCCGAGCCCGGTTCGAGGCCGTTGCCCAGCTTAACCCCGCGCGCGACTGCGACCAGCGCGTCGCAAAGCGTATCGTAGAGCTTATCATGGACATAAAGCCGTTTAAGCGCTGCGCAGGTTTGACCGCTGTTCATGAACGAGCCCCAGAACACCCCTTCGGCGATCGCTTGAGGGTCGGCATCCGGCAGTACAATACCAGCGTCGTTACCACCCAATTCCAACGTGATGCGCTTGAGCGTAGCGGCAGCGTTGCTCATTACCTTGCGCCCGGTGCCACTCGACCCGGTAAAGACGATCTTCGCGATATCGGGATGGGCCGTCAGAAGAGGTCCTATATCGTCGTCGCCGGCGACTGCGTTGAGTACGCCCGGCGGTAATGCATTCTGCAAGATCTCGATTAGGCGGAGCGTACTCAGCGGTGTGAAAGGCGAAGGCTTGATGACCACCGTGTTGCCGGCGCGGATCGCGGGGACTATGTGCCAGATCGCGATCATGAGCGGCCAATTCCAGGGCGTGATCGACGCGACCACGCCGAGCGGCTTGCGGTGCAGCGTGATGTGCCCGTCGGCGTCGTCCTGAATCACCTCGACTGGCAGGTCGAGAGTTGCCGCATATGCCGCCCATGCCGCCGCTCCGCCGACTTCATAGCGTGCGCCGAACCCTCCGAGCGGTTTGCCCTGCTCGCGACTGAGCAAGTGTGCCAGTTCCTCTGCGTTGCGTTCGATCAGAGCGGCGATCGCTGCGCAAACGGCTTTGCGGTCAATGTCGCTCTTCGCGGCCCAGCCGGGAAAGGCTGCTTTTGCCGCGGCCACGGCGGCTTCGATATGTTCGACAGTCGCCAGCGGAGCCTGCCCGACAACCCCCTCGGTTGCAGGATCCAACACTGCCGAGTAGGCCGACGTCGGGACGGCGCGTCCGTCAATTATCAGTGAAAAGGCTTTCACGTCGCGCATGAATCGATCTCGCCTGTTAAACTATGCGAGCGCGAGCTCGCCCCGCCGCACCCACGTGATCGCGCTAGTCAAAACCAACAA
>CAXTMT010000098.1:0-9186 GCA_964245355.1 uncultured Sphingomonadaceae bacterium | reverse complement strand
TTCATGGGCCAATACCGAACCCACGACTCGCCCCAATTCCGCGCGGGTCATCGTCGTGGCGAGTTGAGGTACAAACGTAAGGTCATTGCCCTCGAAAGAGATGATCGGATTAAGCTGCCTTTCAGAATGGCCGGCAATTTGGTCGACGATGGGAATGACGAACCGCGTGGGAAGGGTGGACAGCATGTCCGCCTGACAGTCCACGATGAACACGCCGCGTTCTCGTGAGAAATATACATCGAGCCACGCCACCTAGAAGAGCGGTGGCCTGAGAAACTTATGCCCTTCCGCTTCAAACCAGCGATTGTATGCCTCGATCGATCCGGCATTCTCCTTCCGCCATTTGGCCGAGCGCGCCTCGCGATTGGGATCGTCCCGCATTGCCCGAAAACGATCGTATCTTGACGAAAACACAGCGTCGTCTTCCCCATCCTCGACAGGCTCAGGCTTCGAATTGGCAGCGTCCATAGCCATGCTCCTCGCTTTCCAAGATACCACTCGCCCACCCCCGCGCAACCCGGCTAGCGCGCCCCGCGCCGCCCGGCTAAAGGCGCGGGCATGACGACACGCGCTGCCGATACCGGCCCCCTTCCGCTCATCGAGAGCCGCGCCGATCTGATCGGGGTGTTCGAAAAGGGCGAGAAGCCCAAGGCCGATTGGCGGATCGGCACCGAGCATGAGAAATTCGTCTACAATCTCGCCGATCACCATGCCCCTTCCTATGAGGAGAAGGGCGGCATCCACGCTTTGCTGATCGGCCTCACCAAATTCGGCTGGGAGCCGGTGTACGAGGGCGCGAATATCATCGCGCTTTCCGGCCCCGACGGCGCCGTCAGCCTCGAGCCCGCCGGTCAGTTCGAGCTCTCCGGCGCGCCGCTGGAGAATCTCCACCAGACCTGCGCCGAAACCGGCCGCCACCTCGCCCAGGTCAAGGAGATCGGCGAGAAGCTCGGCATGGGCTTCCTCGGGCTCGGCTTCTGGCCCGACAAGACGCGCGAAGAACTGCCGATCATGCCCAAGGGCCGCTACGCGATCATGCTGCGCCACATGCCGCGCGTGGGATCGCTCGGGCTCGACATGATGCTGCGCACCTGCACCATCCAGACCAACCTCGATTACGCATCCGAGGCGGACATGGTGAAGAAATTCCGCGTCAGCCTGGCGCTCCAGCCGCTCGCCACCGCGCTCTTCGCCAATTCGCCGTTCAAGGAAGGCAGGCCCAACGGCTTCCTCTCCTACCGCAGCCACATCTGGACCGACACCGATCCGCACCGCACCGGCATGCTGCCCTTCGTCTATGACGAGGGTTTCGGCTACGATCGCTTCGTCGATTACATGCTCGACGTGCCGATGTACTTCGTCTACCGCGACGGCGGCTACATCGATGCCGCCGGACTCTCGTTCCGCGATTTCCTCGACGGCAAGCTCTCCGTGTTGCCCGGCGAGAAGCCGACGATCGAGGATTGGAAGGATCATCTTTCGACCTCCTTCCCCGAGGTCCGGCTCAAGGGCTATCTGGAGATGCGAGGCGCCGACGGCGGCCCGTGGGACACGATCTGCGCGCTGCCCGCCTTCTGGGTCGGCCTGCTGTATGACCAGGGCGCGCTCGATGCCGCGTGGGACGTGGTCAAGCATTGGACGATCGAGGATCACAACCGCATCCGCGCCGAAGTCCCCCGCCTCGGCCTCGCCGCGCGCGGCCCACGCGGGCGCAGCTTCCAGGACCTCGCCAAGATCATCCTCGACATCGCCCACAAGGGTCTTGCCGCGCGCAACCGCCTGAACGCGGCGGGCGACAACGAGACCGGCTTCCTCACGCCGCTTCATGAAATCGCCGAAAGCGGCAAGGTGCCGGCACAGCGCCTGCTTGAGCTGTACAACGGCGAATGGGGCGGCGACCTCAACCGCGTCTATGACGCGCGGAAATATTGAGCGACTCCTTAACCCTCTCCCGCCTTCGCGGGAGAGGGTCTGCCCTTGTGCGACGAACCGCAGCCCCTGTCTGAAACTTCCTACCCCTCCCCCGCATTAAGCACGAAGGTTTCGGCGGAGGAATGATCGTGGGCTTGTTGGATAGAAAGATCGCCCTCGTCACCGGCGGCGAATCCGGCATCGGCGCGGCGTGCGCCAAGGCGCTGGGCGCGGCGGGCGCGGCGGTCGGGATCGTCTATTACAAGGACGATAGGCTGGCGGGTACGGTCCGCGACGCCATTACCGCAGCGGGCGGCAAGGCGGCGATCGTGCAGGCCGACGTCAGTCAGGAAGCCTCGGTCATCGCCGCCTTCGCGACCGTCACCGGCGCGCTCGGCACCCCCGATCTGCTGGTCAATTCCGCCGGGCTGAACATGAGCGGCATCGAGGTCGCCGATATGGATCTCGCCCAATGGAACCGGCTGATCGGCACCGATCTCACCGGCGCCTTCCTCACTTCGCGCGCGCTGGTGCAGGGCCTGCGTACGGCGAAGAAGCCCGGCAAGATCGTCAACATCAGCTCGATCCACGGCACCGCGGTGCGCTCGGGCGGGGCGGATTATTGCTCGGCCAAGGCGGGGCTCGACAATCTCACCCGCACGATGGCGGTCGAGTGCGGCAAGCTCCAGATCAACGTCAACGGCATCGCGCCGGGCATGATCCTGACCCCGATGAACGTGCGCGCCGAAGACGATGCCGCCTACCGTGCCAGCCTCGAACGGAACATCCCCTGGGGCCGCGCCGGCCGCGCCGACGAGGTCGGTGATCTTGCGGTCTACCTCTGCTCGGCGAAATCGGATTACATCACCGGCGCGATCATCACGATCGACGGCGGCCTGACCCTGGAACAGGCCTTGGGCGCCTGATGCCCGGCCTCGTCGATTTCAACGTCGAGCAGATCGACGCCATCACCGTCAGCGGCCCGCCGCAGGTGGCCGAGCGCGATCTGATGAGCCCCTATGTCTGGCTGCGCCCCGATGGGCAGTTCGCCATGCTGGTGCGCGCCGTGCCGAAGACCGATTACGATCATGGCGCGGCGGGCGACACCGGCACGATCTGGCATGCGCTGAGCGAGGACGGGCTCAGCTTCGCGGTCGACGGCGATCCGATCCTGTCGCCCGGCCCCGGCGCCGACGATATTGGCGGCTGCGAGGACCCCACCCCGGTCGTCCTCCCCGATCAGAGCCTCGTCGTCTATTATACCGGCGTCGATGCCAGCCGCAGCCACGGCGAGATGCTCTACGCCACCGGTCCCTCGCTCCGCCACCTCGTCAAGCGCGGCGTCGCGATGCCGAACACGCCGAGCCAGGGCAACATCAAGGAAGCGACCGTCGATCGTACGCCGGCGGGAAGCTGGCGGATGCTCTACGAATATGCCCATGACGAAGCCTCGCTCGTCGGGCTGGCGGTGGGGCAGGACGTCGCCGGGCCGTGGGGCAATCCGCTCCAGCCCTTCTCGCCGCGCGTCGACCAGTGGGACAGCTGGCACCTCTCGACCGGCCCGCTGCTCACCACCGACAAGGACAGGCCGGTGATGTTCTACAACGGCGCCACCCGCGACGCGCGCTGGCGGATCGGCTGGGTGGCGTTCGACGCCGAATATAGCCAGGTCGTCGACCGCTGCATCGAACCGCTGATCACCCCGCCGCCCGGCCAGGATCGCACCGGCACCGACATCGCCTTCGCCGCATCGGTGGTGATCTCGAAGGAGCAGATCTGGCTGTATTACAGCGTTTCGGACACGAAGCTGTACCGGGCGATCATCCGGCGGAGTTGACGTCAGCTTTCTGCGAGCAGCGCTTCGATATCGCGCCCGCCATAGGAGACGCCGACAATGGTTACTTCGGCGTCTTCGATCATGAAGGCGATGGTTACGCGCTTTTTCCACGGGATCGTGCGGAGCCCTGCCCGGATTTCGTCACGCGGTGTGCCGCGGCGGGGAAAGTCGGCGAGCGTGTCGATCCGGTCGATTATGCCATCGACATAGCGCTGACCGACGTCCGCATCTGCGACGGCGGCAAGATAGAAGTAGAGGTCGTTGAGATGATCGCGCGCCTTGCTTGTGTAGACGATCCGATACGGCATAGGCGCTTCGGATTTCAGCGCTTACCGATGCTGGCGCGAACCTCGTCTGGCGTCATTCCCTGTGACGGATCGGCGCGATAGGCATCGTAGGCCGGCATCACCTCGTTTCGCAGCCAGTCCTCCAGCGATTGCTCCCGGTCGCTCAAGGCACGAAGGCTCTCATGGATAACCTCGCTCTCGCTGGCATATTCACCGGAGGCGACCTTCGCGCGAACCAGCGTGGCCATCTCATTCGGTAGCGTGACACTGAATTGCTGGGTCGATCGCATCGCCTGGCTCCCTTCTGTGAAGTAGAATTTAATCCTATCCGATCTATCGTCAACCTGAGGGTTCCAGAGCAATTCCACAACCGTCTCCCGCCTTCGCGGGAGAGGAGGGACCCGCTCGCGAAGCGAGTGGGGGGTGAGGTCTTCTTCTGTGTCGGTTCGAAGGAAGAAGAACAAGACGACCCTCACCCTACCCTCTCCCATGACAATGGGAGAGGGATCGAATCTCACCCCGGCCGCTTATTCTCCTTCGTCACCGGCGCCGGCCGCACCGCCTTCACCTGATCCGCCGTCACCGCATCGTCATAATGGTTGCCGAAGTTGGTGCGCACGTAATTCACCACGTCCGCCACCTGCGCGTCGGACAATTCCGCGAACGCCGGCATCGCCTTCTGCCCGGTCACGATCACCATCGCCGGATACAGGCCGGCCGCCAGCTTGGGATCGCCGGCCAGCGCCGGATAGCCGTAGATCGCCGCGCCGACCGCGCCCTTGGCATCGGGCATGTGGCAGCCCTGGCAGACGTGGGTGAAGGTCTCCTCGCCGGTCTTATACGCGTAGCTGCCGCCGAAGCCCGGCTGAGCGGAGCGCTGGGCGAGGGCGCCGCCGATCGCGACGAGGCCGGCACCCGCGATGGTGGCGGCGAGGATGAAGTTCCTGGTCATGTCTGTCCTCCTCAGGCCGCGATGATCTTCTTGTGGAGCCGCTCGATCGCATCGAGCGAGGAGAGCACCGCACCCTCCTGCCACGCCGGAATATAAGAGGCATGCTCGCCCGCCAGCACGATCCGCCCGTCGATCGCGGTGAGGTCGGCATAATGCTCCTGCCGCCCCTCCTCGGTCCACGCGCCCGCGCAGCCGAGGGTCCACGGCACACGATGCCACGCGACGGTCGCGCCGCAATCATATTCGGCCTTATACTGCGGGTGCAGCACCGAGCCCTGCTCCACCGTCATGGCGATGCGCTGCTCGGGCGCCATCGCGGTCATCTGCGAGGCGTTGGGTCCGAACGTATAGGCGCCCAGCACCACGCCCTTGCCGCTGGAGAAGAAATTGGTCGACGGATAGCCGATCTGGCCGATTTCCAGATCGGTGTAGCTGATGCCGCCGTAGATCTGCTCGTCCTCCTCCCAGAAGCGCCGCTTGAACTGGAGGCCGACCTTGCACGACGCCGAATAGGGCAGATGATCGATCGCCGCCTGCATCTTCGGCCCCACCTGCATCGGGATCTGGCTGAGGATCGAGGCGGGAATGGTGCAGACGCAATAATCGGCCTTCTCGGTGCGCACCGTGCCGCCGCCCGCCTGATCCTGATAGGTGACGGTCACCCCGTGGCTGCCCTGATCGATCCTGGTGACCTTGGCGCCATATTGGGTGACGGCGGCCAGCTCCTTGCCGAACGCCTTGCCGATCATCCCCATGCCGCCGACCGGCTGGAACATCGTCTGCTGGAGATCGTAGACCCGCGTCGGGATGATCCCGGCCCACAGCCCGGATTTGAGCAGATCGTCGAGCTGGATCGGATCGCTCGGGATCGGCGCACCGCCCACGCCGCCGCTCGGCGGGCGATCGTAGCCGCGCCGTTCGCTCACCGGACCGCTCTTCACATAGCGATAGTCCTTGTCGAGCGCCCCCCACGCCTGGAGCGAAGCGAGCAGGATTTCCTTGTCTTCGGTCGACACCGCCTGATCGAGCGCGCCCTGCCTGGTCGATTTGGCGAGCAGCTCGCCGATATGGCCTTCGTAATCGGCATGGATAGTGCGGAAGCGTTGCGGCTTGCCGCCGAACGCCTTCGTCGAATGCACCAGCGAATTGTAATTGATCTGGACGAACGGCTCGAGCTGGACGCCGAGCATCTTCGCATAATGGAGCACCCCGCGATGATGGTGCGGAATGCGCCACGGGCCGGGGTTGAGGTACAGCCCCTGATCGAACTGCACATGCTGGGTGGAGCCGCCGAGCTCGGTATAGCTATCGCCGCCGTAGAGCGACCAGTTGCGCCCGCCCGAGCGCTGCTGATATTCCAGGATCTTCACCTGATAGCCGGCCTTCTGCAGCTCGAACGCGGCGACCATGCCCGCCCAGCCCGAGCCCAGCACCAGCACCTTCTTGCCCTTGGGCGCGCCTTTCAGCGCGATCGGCCCCTTGAAGGTGCTTTCGGCGGCGAAAGCCATGCTCGCCATCGCCTGATACATGGCGGCCATGCCGGCGACGCGGCCGATGCCCGCGAACAGATTGCGCCGGGTGATCGGCGGTATATGGGCTTCAGGCAATGTCGTCCCCCTTGCTGATGTGATGTTCAGGCGGCGAAGAGGCGGGGCGGCGCGGCACGTCGGGCGCACCGGCATCAAAAAACGATCGTGATGGCCCCCGGATCAACTGGATCAAGCTCCCCTGCCCGATCCTCTCCCTGTTCTGCTCTGGAATCGAATGAAGCAGCTAAAGCAGGGCTTGTCGAGCACAAAGCCACGCTTTTTCGATGCTTTTCCCCCGCAGCGGCGCGGCGAACGGTTCGTTGCAACTCGTCCCGTCTCCCGATCGCCTCAGCCCGCTTCCCGGAGGATGGGGAACCTTGGCTCCCGTGCCACGTAGACTTTGCACGAAACATGAAAATTCTTAGGAGAAGACGATGCGCTTCCTGATGATCGCAGCAGCCACCCTGATCCCCGCGGCGGCCCTCGCCCAGACCTCGACCATTGTGCAGACCTCGCCTGCGCCGAGCGCGGCGGCGACCACCACGACGACGGCCACCGATCCGGTGACCGGCGCAACCAACAGCACGACGGTGGTGGCAGCCGGTGACAGTTCGGCCAACAGCTCGACCGTCGTGACGACCGATCCGGCCGCGCAGGGCGTGACCGAAACGAAGACCAAGACGATCCAGCCCGATGCCGACAGCCCCACCGGCGTCAGCAAGACGAAGACCAAGACGCGGACGAAGACCACGCCGCAATAAGCGCGGTCCTCAGATAGGCGGCGGGCTGCGGCCCGGCCGCCCGACGATAAGCCCGGCCCAACCGCCGGGCTTTTTCGTATGGGGGCTGCTTGCCTTCCCCGAAAGGGAGGGGAGCGGCGGACGCATGCCGCCGCTACCGATCACCAATCCGCGTTCAGCCGTTCGGGGCGTTGCCGTCGCCATTCCGCATGGGCCATCAGCAGCTCGGGCGGCAATTCGTGTTCGAACGCATCGTCGAGCGGATAGTGCGGCATCGCCGTCCATACCGCGTTCAACAAGGCAAGGCCCTGCATTCGATCCTTCGGTCGCTTGAGCGCGTCGCGCTTGGGTTGCGCAGCCATCCACATTTTCTGCAGGCCGAACCAGCGCGGGTCAGGCGCCACGATCCGTGCGGGCGAGCCATCCCGGCAGATCGCCACCCGATCGACCGGACGGCCCAACAGCAGCCATTCCTGCTCCGGCAAGGCGACAGGCTGCGGCCAATCGCGTCGCGGCAGCATGTCCTTCAACGACGGCGCGACAAGCAGCTCCACTTCGTAAGCCTTGGCGTTGCGCGCCTGAAAACTGCGCTCGGCATTCACCGTGTAGGTCGAATCGATCGCTTTGAGCAGCGGGCCGATCGCTGGTTCGGCGACCGGCCGCGACGCTGCCCAGGCAAGATCGAAATCCTCGGTCTCGTCGGGTGCATCGATACGGCCCCCCGCCTCTACGGCATAAGCCGCCATAGCGTTGGTGCCGACGACCAGCAGCATCCCGTCGAGCAAGCGACGGCGATCGGCTTCGCGTAGGATCGCGCCGGCGGCGTTGGCCAGCATCGGCACACGCAGCGCGCGCAATAATCGCCCCGATTCCTCCAGCGGCGCGCGGGCGGTATCGATCGCCGCTTGAAGCGCCACCTTCTGCGTTCGGTATTTCTCGAACTGCTCAGCCAGCGCTTCGGACCAGGAACCCAGGCTGCGGCCATTGCCGCTGCGGTCGGCGATTTCATAGAGATAAGCGCGACCATCGACTTGCTTGCGGCGCAGATCGTAAGGCAGCGCGCGGTACGCCCGCTCGACCTCCATCCAGACCTGATAGCGCTGCTGAAGATTGATCAGCGCGCGGGCCTGTTCCTCGCTAAATATCTTTACCATAAGTATTTATCCCACATTTTTTGATATTAGGCAAAATGTGGGACAAATCTTCTTTTTTCAGTAGCTTATATGGCAGTTTCCAGCATTCGCGCGGCGAAGGCGGCCGTTGCCGCCGCGCCATCGGGGGCGATGCCATGACCGGTGCCTTGCGAAACGTGGGTCTCGACCTCTACATCGACTGCGCGCAACGCGCTCGCCGCCACATCCATCTCGCGGAACGGCACGACATTATCTTTCGAACCGTGGACGAGCAGCACGGACGGGCGACTCCGGATTTCCGCCGCCAGTCGCTTCGGGGCGACCAGCATCCCGGAAATCCCGACGATCCCCGCCAGGGGTTTCGCGCGGCGCAGGCCGACGTGCAGCGCCATCATCATCCCCTGGCTGAACCCGATCAGCAGCAGGCGATCGTCGGCGAGGCCATGCGCCGCCGGTTCGTGCGTGAGAAACGCATCGAGTTCGGGCACCGCCGCAGCGACACCCGCCGCCAGCGCGGCGGGCGCGAAACTATCGAGCGGCCACCATCGCCGGCCATCCGCCAGTGGCGCGAGCCGCCCGGGCGCGTTCGGCGCGACGAAGGCGACGGTCGGCAGGGCGTACCGCGCCTGCGCGGCGACGTGCATCATCTCCTCGCCGTTGGAACCGTAACCGTGCACCAGCACGATCAGCGCGCGCGCTTTTCCGCCGGCAAGCGGGGCGATCCGCGGCCCGTCAAGCAACGGCGGCCGTTCCGCTTCTCCTCAAGCCGCCTCGCTCTCGAACTGCAGCCGCGCCAG
>CAXTMT010000097.1:0-9297 GCA_964245355.1 uncultured Sphingomonadaceae bacterium | reverse complement strand
GCGGGTGTAGCTCAATGGCAGAGCAGAAGCTTCCCAAGCTGAATTTAGACGTTTTCACTGCTGCTCATAGATGAAACGAAAATAGCTAACCCCTGCAAATAACTCTCTTTTGCTTTCTCATGTTGCTCATGCGGACCCATGTCGGCGTGAGGGATTTTGGAGACAAAAAGGAGACAAATCATGCCATCGATGCTTCTGACGGAGATCAGCATCAGGGCCTTGAAAGGCTCGGGTAAAAACGAAAAGTTCTTTGACACGAAGACACCGGGCTTCGGCATCCGTGTGGGGCTCAAGAGCAAAACGTGGGTGGTGATGCGCGGGCGAAACCGTGAACTGGTCACCATCGGGAAGTATCCCGACCTCTCGCTCGCCAACGCGCGTTCAGAAGCCAAACGGCTCCTTTCGAGTACGCCGGAAGTCAAAGCCGAAGCTAAAACGTGGTCGGTCGCGCGCGACGAGTTCCTTGCCAAGAATTACAAAGGCTCTACCTCGCGGTGGCCGCACTTGGTCGCGCTCATGCTCAAGAAGCATTTCAAGGCGTTCGAGCATAGGAAAATTGTCGGCATCACGGACGCGGACATCGGTGCTGTCCTCGACACGCTCAAGGAGACGCCTTCGACACAGCTCCACGTATATCGTGCTGTTCGCACGTTCCTGTCGTGGTGTACCCGGCCGCCTCGGAAGTATCTCGTCCGCTCCCCGATGGAGGGGTACGAGCCGCCGGGCACCGATCGCAAAGGCACCCGCACGCTTACCGATGCGGAACTGAAAGCCGTATGGAACGCGTCGGGGTCAGGCTCGCGGATCGTGGTGCGGCTTCTCATCCTATGGGGCACGCGTAGCCAGGAAACCACTAGCCTGAAACGCGTGTGGCGGGTGGGCGACCTGCTCACCATTCCCGGCGACAGCACCAAGAACGGTCGGGATCATACGATCCCGATCCTCCCGCTGGCGCGCACAATATTGGATGACCGACCGTACTTCGGCGATTTTTACTTCCCCGGCAGGCACAGCAACGAGAAGCCGGTTACGGCCGGGTCGCTAGCCCGCATGAAGGCCGAAATTCAAGCCGAGATTGGGACGAAGGATTGGAACATTCGTGATATCCGTCGCACGTTCCGCTCGAACATGGCGCGTCTCAAGGTGCCGCGCGACGTGTGCGAAGTCCTCATCAACCACGCACCGCCCGTGCTCGACGAAATCTATGATCGGTACGATAGGGTGGAGGAAAAACGGGAAGCTCTGGCGAAGTACGAAGCCTTTATGGTACGGTTGCTCGCCGAGGCATAGTCCTGGGCGTCATGACGCTCCCTAACGGGAGTGACATGACATGAGGCTGTTATCGAAGAAGCACGTGCGCGAGATGGTCTTGTACAGCCCTCAGCACATTGCCCGCCTCGAAGCGGCCGGGAAGTTCCCCAAGCGGGTGCAACTCGGTCCCGGAAGGGTTGGGTGGGTCGATGAGGAAGTGCACGGCTGGCTCGCTGCCCGCATCGCGGAACGCGATACACCCGGCTCCTGAACGGAGTCACTCTAGGCCGATGGGAAACCATCGGCCTTTTTCTTATGCCAAAGCGGCACAGCGTATCATGTCGCCGAACGCGCGGATTCAAATGGGCATAGGAACGGGCACACTGTATGCCCGTGTAAAGCGAGAAAACTTGGCGCTACTACAAGCGTTTAGAGCAAACGACTGGAACCGACACTATGCGGTTTTGCTAGAAAATCTCGACGTGCCGGACGCCCCGCCACCGCGCCGCGATATACCCAATTACATCCAAACTGGTGGCATTTCGACCGCTTGACTATGACGTCGCGCGGCGTTTGTCTCTCCGGCGGGGAGGCGACATGCAGCTCAAACTCAAGCGTTCGCAACGCGACGGGGGAATGCTCGGCGGCACGGTGATCTTCTGCCTCGACGCCCGCGCCGAATATACCGCCGAGGAAAAGCGCAACATCGAGCGGTACAAGCTATCGAGCCAGGCCATCTACAACAGCGAGGCGTCCAAGCGCCTCCTCAACAAGGCGGCGTCGCACGACGATGGATCGACGCGCGGCGCGCTCAAAGCAATTGGCGTTTCGCTACTCGCCGGCATGAGGCTCAACATCTCGATCGGGAGCCTCGAACGTGGGCACCATATCGAATGCAAGACCATCGACGAGCTGCTCGGCGCTGAGGAGCAGCTCATGGAGGCGTGTGAGGGGCTGCGCAATTATCTCAACGCCGCCGCGTCCTTCGACGGCCGCGAGGTGGTGGTCGATTTCAGCAGCGGGAAGCCGGCGGTGGTCGCCGAGTCGCAGCCGTCGGCTGCCATGCTGATGCCGCCCTCGCCGGAGCCCCTGCGACTGGAAGGGAGCGCTACCGCGATCGAATACGAAGCCGGATATGCTTCGTCCGACCCATCCTCGCGTTTTGATCCGGTCGCCCAGTGGAACCGTTGGTGGAACGATCCCGACAAGCGCAAGGTCATCCTCATCGTCGGCGGCATCCTGCTCGGCCTCCTCTTACTCAAAGCCTGCCACTAGATGCCGTTCGTTCCCTCCACGTACACGCCATTCTTCCGGCGGTTCGGGAGCGAACGAAATCGCGAGATGCGCGAAGTCACCGACCTATACCGCTGGGTCCGCGCCCGGCAGGATGCGCTGACTGATACGCCCGGCGCGCTCGCAGCCCGCGTGGCGGGCGAATATGGCGACGACTCGATCTGGGTCACGGGCAGCCTCACGCCGGCGATTGAGCGGCTGGCCGCGATGGAAACCCACATCTGGCAGCTTTCCGAGCCCGCCTTCGACCGCACAACAATGCAGGAGTTCGTCGACTACAAGAACCTGCTGAACCAGAAGCATCGGTTCTTCGCGAACGCGAGCGATCACCTGGATCTTCTGTATGAGGGGTTGTCGCGCCTATTCTGCGGCATCGCCGACCAGCTACCCGAAACGGCCGACCCCACCCCGTTCTCCATCCCCGCGATCTACGCGATGCCGGAACCGCGCAACACCGTGCAGCGCATATTCGGCACCCTCACCGACTATTACGACAAGGGGCTCTTCAAGCCGCTCGCCGAACAGATGCACCGCAACATGTGTATCGCCTCCGGGCGCGACCCCGACGACCGGCATTCACGCAAGCCGCTCATCGCTCCATGCGACAGCACCTTGCCGCTCGACCAGTTCGTCGCCGCGTACCTCGCCGACACCCCGTTTGAGGAGGCGTTCCTCGCGCCGTACCCGCTCAAGCTCACCCACGAGGACCGCTTCAACCACATGCATGTCGTGGGCGGTACGGGTGCGGGCAAGACGACGCTGATTGAAAACCTCATCCATCACGACCTAAAAAGCGACACGCAACCCACCGTGGTGCTCATAGACCCGCACAGCGACCTGGTGCGCCGGCTGATCGCGTCTGACTTAGGTATCAAAGACCGCCTCATCTTCATCGACCCGCGCGACACGGAGTTCCCACCGGCCTTAAACATCTTCGCCCTCAACCGCGCCAGGACGGACCAGTACGACGAGCGAACGCGCGAGCAGGTCACCGCCGGCGTGATCCAGACTTTCAACTACCTGTTCGGCGGCCTCACCAACCTCGCGCTCACCGGCAAGCAGGACGTGTTCTTTCGCTACGTCGCGCGGCTCATGCTGTCACTCCCCGACACCATGGGACGCAACGCGACTATCCTCGACATGCTGCACCTCATGCGCGACCCGGCGCCGTACCGGGAGGCGATCGAACGGCTGCCCGACATACAGCGGGAGTTTTTCCTCCAGGATTTCGCCAGCAAGACGTTCGACCAGACGAAGGAGCAAATCCGCTACCGCCTCCAGGCCATCATCGAGAACCCGACGATGGCGCGGCTCTTCACCAGCACCGAGACGAAGGTCGATCTGTTCAGCGAAATGAACCGGGGCGCCGTGATACTCGTCGATACGGCCAAGGATTTCCTCAAGGAGAACTCGGCGACCTTCGGCCGCCTCTTTATATCGTTGGTACTTCAGGCCGTGCTCGAACGCGCGGCGATCGCCGAGGCTGACCGCAAGCCGACTTTCCTCTACGTGGACGAGGCGGCGTCGTTTTTTAGCAGCAATATCGATGACTTGCTGACCGAAAGCAGGAAATACAAATGCGGGCTGGTGCTCGCGCACCAGTATCTCGACCAGGCTACCGGGAGCCTGAAGTCGTCGCTCCATTCCAACACCGGCATCAAGTTTGCCTCGGGCCTTTCGGCGTCCGACGCGCGCGCGATGGCAAGCGAGATGCGCACCTCGGCCGACTTCATCCTCGACCAGCCGAAGCTCCAGTTCGCCGCGTTCGTGCGGAACGTGACGCCGCAGGCGGTGTCCATACCGATCCGGCCTATTGTCGGTGTACCGCAGCACACCGGCGAGCAGATCGACGCGCTTATTGCGAAAAACCGCGAGCAGGTTTCGGTTGGCGCGCGCCGGTCGTCTCCACCATCTGACCTGACCTCGGCGACGACGCTGCCGGACGAGGATATTTCGACGAGTTGGTGAAAAAAGTACGAGTGCTCATGCCGAGCCAGGGCTACACATGAAGAGCAAAAGCACTTCATACCAAACGGTTACAGCCCTCGAAATTGTGCATACCAAGCCTGTCCTCCACCACCGAGGACAAGGTAATGACCCTGCACCCCGCTCTCTTTTCCAGCCGTTCGGACGACTGGCCGACGCCCCGCAGCTTCTTCGCGGCGCTCGACGCCGAGTTTCATTTCACGCTCGACCCGTGCGCGACGCGCGAGACCGCCACCTGTGACCTATTCTTCACAAAGGCTGAGGACGGCCTGCGCCAGGACTGGGGTAGCCACCGCGTATTCTGCAATCCGCCGTACGGCCGCACGATGGGCGATTGGGCCCGAAAATGCTGTGAGGCTTCACGGGCGGGAGCACTCGTCGTGCTGCTGGCACACGCCCGAACCGATACGCGATGGTTTCAGGATTGGGTATACCACAAGGCCCATGAAATCCGGTTCGTCCGGGGGCGACTCCGCTTTGGCGACACGTCCCAGCCGGCACCGTTTCCCTCGCTCGTTGCCGTATATCGGCCGCGCCAATCGTCGTCGCGGTGACGATCGACACCTTTGGGAGGCGCCGGCGTACCGCGCCTCCCCAGCGCCGAGCGGAGCGCGTTATTGCCTCCGACGCCGATTATCTTATCTTCGATGCTATCGACCGGCACGGTCCGCTGCCGTCGCCGTACCTCTATGAGTTTACCAAACACCTGCGGCGGGACTTCTCGCACCTCCAAAACCGCCTTACTGAGTTTTACAATGGCGATCGCGGTGGTCCATGGCTCATCCGCCCGCCCCAGCAGTTTGCCAGCTACCACGCCCGGTATCAGCACCTTGTTTATGACCTGGCACCGCGAGCGATCATGGCGCTTGCCGAGCGCAGAACGAACACCCGAACGCGGCGCAGGCGTTCCGACCCATTTGTCCACCAGCTCATGCAGGCGTGCGTCGCGGCGTCGCTGGAACTTTGCTGCGCCAGGCGTGGCCTGCGGTATATCCCGCACGGCGAAATCCTCGCGCGCGCTGCATGCCCCGCCAGGGACGCCACCGACCCGATGGCGATACCGGTCGATACGGGGCGAAAGGCGCTCATTCCTGACGACCTGTTCGGTCTTGAATATCCCGGCGTCGGCTTCCGCTTCTTCGCGCTGGAGATTGACCGGCATACCGAAAGTATTGAGCGGACGAGTCTCGGCCAAAGTGCCTTTGCCGCCAAGGTCGCCGGGTATGCTGCTATCCTGCGCAACCAGTCATTCCGCACACACTGGGGCATTCCAAACCTGCATGTGTTGACCGTCACGACCAACGCAGCCCATGCTCTCAACATCGTGGAGCATGTCAGGAAGCACGTCGATCCCGCCTACGCCGATAGGTTCGTAGTCGCCTGCGAACCTATGTTCGGGGTGGACTGGCGCGTGCCGAGAAAGCTGCTGTCGGCCCTCATTAGCGAGGCATGGCGAACGCCGATCGGCGTGCGGGATATCGGATCGCCGTAGCGACAAGTACGATGTCCGCGACTCCCCGCCTCGGCTCGACAGCCAACACGTTACATTCGGTCGACGCCGCGCATCTCCCTTCGAACCGCATGGGACCGCTACGGCACGGAGAAGTCGAAGAACTTGTCCGTAGCCGCGCCACCTGAGCCGATCATCACGAAGCAGTACTCGCCGGATTCGAGCGGCTTGCCGGTCTTCACGGCAAACACACCAGGCCGGACTTCGTCAAAGGTGAAGTTGATGCGATCCTTGTCCGCAACGCCGGACTGGAAACCGGATATGTTGCCACGCCCTATGCGGGCCTCGCGGCTCCCGCTCTTTTTCGACAGGTGCACGAGCGAGAACTCGTTTGGCGACGATGGGGATGAAGACGCGGGCTGATCAAAACTGCTCGCGGTTGCGCGAGAGGCGCCAGCAGGGAGGTAGAAGTAGAAGGTTGGTGTCTGGCTATCGGAGCGGACGCGGGCAGTTTCTCCCTGGAGCACGACGCGCGTGCTGATCTTCGCGATGCCATAGGTGAACGCGCTGCCGAGAAAGCCTCCCGTTTTCGTTTGCCCTGAGACGTTGAAGTCGAGACGGACTAACTGCCCGCCCGTCGCGAGGTAGATGCCTGCCGGCCTGAACTGCGCAGCGAGGTTCGCGCTGCTAGGCCGCCCGCGTGGAGCGACTGGCTCGCGGACTGTGGCGCTCGCCTGCGGCTTCGACCTATTGTCGGCCGCAATCATTGCGGCGATGACCGGGCCGGATACACCCTTTTTCTTGAGCGCGAGCATTTGGTCGGTTGATAGGTCGAACTTGGTGTCCGAGGCCTGGATTTTGGCGATAATCGCTTCGTCACCAATACCGCTGGCGCTCAAAACGATTATCGAGCGGTTTGTCAGGGTGTCCGCAAATGCGGGCTCGGCGCTTAACAGAAGCAGCGTTGCGAACAAAAGCTTGCGCCTCATAAATGTCTACCTCCACCACATGATACAATGAACATCGAGCATACTACGCTCCAACCGCCTAAACCTCTAACGTATCAGCAGGCATGGCCATATAAATCCCACGCGAGTAGAAGCGGCCGCATAAGCCGACACTTACTCGCGTGGGTCCATGACCGAAAGGTCGTGGGATATTGCCCGAAAGGATAATATCGCCGGTCTTGTGTGGCCACTCCTGTATCCACTCCCAACCGGATTATCAAAACCCACGCGAACTTATATGAGAAGCACAGGGCTATTACTGTACCCTTTAAGCATTATCTTTATTGGGGCCTCGGTCTTTTTCATCAGCACAGCGCCGTATTTTAAATCAGTAAATGCGCGTCCCGAGAATAATGCGGCTCTAAAAAGCAGGATAGCCCAAGGTATGGCCTCATCCCCAAATAAGACAGTGGGTCAAGAAGAGTCTCAGCTATATACAAATCAAGGTAAGTTGCTGATTTATAATTCCAGCCGATTAAGGCTTTCGGATAGCGCAATCAAGTGTTACAATACCGACAGGAGAGTTTGGCTCGATTTGCACGTACCGGGCCATGTCTCCAAAATTGTACCGGACGATTATCTGTCGGCCGATCTAATCTATACATCGAATGACGTATTTCTTGTATGGTGCTGGGGTCCGTCAGGTCAGGCAGTCGTTGACATTGAAACAAACCCGCTCACTTTTTCCAAGATAGCCAACGCCATTACACGAGATGCAGAAGTGATTAAGGGAGCCTATTATAGAGATAATACGTCAGTATTCTATCTAGAAACAAGCGGTGTAGGCAAAAAAGTTAGATTTATCCCGCGAGATTTATCGACATTTAACGTATACTTCGCTCCGCGCCCTTTTGATTGTGACGCCTTTGATTCATCAGGAACGTATCTTGAAGGATCGCCCTGCTAGAAAAACAAACTACTTAACCACGGCGGACGTAAAACCTACGGCCTGAAAGCCTTGAACGCTTGGGCCACTGGGATCGGGTTTTCCGGTCGCCAATAGGTACACCACCCCTCCCGTTAATGGGTCCAGCGCCTTTACTCGGCCGTCGGGTTCTACGCCGACCGCCAGCATGAAATGCGCCAGCTTTCCACCATGTGCGCCCACAATGTTGCCCCCGATCACGGCGGGGACACTTAAATTGGTCAAAGTCGATAAAGGATGAGCTGCAAATGCCGCATCATTGACAGTCATTCCGGATGTCATTGTCAACGATGTTCCGAGTTGGAGGCTTGGAGCTCCAACGCCACGGCGCAAGCCGTTTGCAGGATAGCGCGTACCAAAATAATCACCGGGCGTTGAGTAAACATCGGCTGTATAAGTTGTTGGAGTACCGGATCGTAACGTCTCAATCAGACTGCCAAGCATGGCATAAACCGTAGCTAGACAGTCTCCAGGGTAATAAGGACCGTCTAGACGCTCAAGTTGTGTCTGAACTTCCACGGTTCTACCATTCACTACAACCTGGACATGACCAGTGGGTGTGCTCCCATTTCCGCCGATCGGGGCAGGAAAATTGATAGGCGATATCTGCGGAATAACTGGCGGACGCCTGACCTCGGGTGGCAGAGCATTCGGTGTTGGTGTTGGTGTCGGCGTTGGGCATGTTCCGAGGATGGAGCAGGTCGGCGTCGGTGTGGGCGTCGGACTTGGCGTGGGTGTTGGAGTGGGAGTGGGTGTAGGTGTTGATATTGCAGCCGGATTCCCAAAAGCAACGGCAGTCGGCTGCGAGGAACTTGGCGACGCCTGTTGCCATTTAAGAGATGGGTAGCCGTTGTTGACAGAAGAGCTAATAGCCCAAACAGTTGGATCGAAACCCGTGGGTAGGCCGCCTTTGAGCTGAGCGGTTGTCAACGCCGTTCCGCCGCCCGCCGTGGTTTGTTGGCCGGTGGCTTCTTTGTCCCAGTACACGTTCGTGTAGGTCGCGGGCGAGGTGCTATTACCCTCCACACCCCCTGATCCAGCCGCGACTATTTTACCAGTCGCGAAAGACTCCGATATGATCGACTTTGCCGATCATGCCGACTGCCAACCTATGAGTCCTCCTGCGAAAATATAACTCCCCACCCCTGAACCCACGTCAGTTGGAGCCGAAATCGTTCCTGAAAAGTAGCTCTGATTGATCTTGGCTCCGAACACGTTTCCCGCAATCCCGCCAATTATCAATCTATAGGTTGTTCCATATGAAGAGCTGTAGCTACCGGATGAAATCGCCATGTCTGAACTCGCGAGAGAAATGGATTTCTCTGTTTCTCCCGCAATTCCACCAAATTCGTAAGCTCCGCTCGGATCGTACGAGGTCATCGTTC
>CAXTMT010000096.1:0-9502 GCA_964245355.1 uncultured Sphingomonadaceae bacterium | reverse complement strand
CCTCACGAAGGCGGACTCTAGCTCAAACTGGCAGAGTTTCAGGGGAGCACGTCACCTCTTCCCGGTGCTGGGCTTGATTTTTCAGTTCGCACCAGGATTGCCGACCCCACTGGGCATCGGCTTGCTGTTCCTGACGCTGCTGCCTTCCACCGTCCAATCATCGATCGCGTTCACGTCGATCGCTGGCGGAAACGTCGCGGGCGCTGTGTGCGCGGCGTCGTTCTCCAATCTGGCGGCGATCTTCCTGACGCCCACGCTGACGGCAGTGCTGATTGCGGCACCGCCCGGATCGGGCGCTTCCGCGTGGGAGCCCGTGCGCAATATCGCTCTATCATTGCTGCTCCCATTCGTCCTCGGACAGCTTGCCCGCCCGTTGATCGGCGCGTTCCTCGGTCGCCACAAAACAGTCGTCGGCCGCGTCGATCGCGGCTCGATTCTCCTGGTCATCTACACCGCGTTCAGCGCAGCGGTGGTCGAAGGCCTTTGGCACCTCGTCTCCGGGCTGGATCTCGCGGTGATCGCGATGGCGACGGTCTTCATCCTGCTGCTCGTGTTGGCGGCAAGCTGCCAGCTTGGAAAATTGCTTCGCCTCGACCGCGCGGATGCGATCGTGCTGCTCTTTTGCGGCTCGAAGAAAAGCCTCGCGTCAGGCGTGCCGATCGCCGGCACCTTGTTTCCCGCAGCGCAGGTTGGCCTCATCATCCTGCCCTTGATGCTGTTCCATCAGATACAGCTGATCGTCTGCGCGATAATTGCCCGCAAGCTGGCATCGGTTACCGACGGCGGCCGATCCGACGGGTCATTGACCGAGCCATCCCAGGAGCGAGTTGTATGAAGTTCTTTGCCGATACCGCGGATACAGCGGAGATCATGGATTTGGCTGCCACCGGCCTTCTTGATGGCGTAACGACCAATCCATCGCTGATCCACAAGTCGGGGCGAGATTTTCTCGAGGTGGTCAAGGAAATATGCGCGTTGACGGACGGCCCCGTCTCAGCCGAAGTCGTTGCGCTCAATCATGATGAAATGATGCGCGAGGCGGCGATCCTTCGAAAGATCGCGTCAAATGTGTGCGTCAAAGTGCCGTTGACGATCGATGGCCTCAAGACCTGCAAAGCGCTGACCAGTGATGGTTGCATGGTCAACGTCACGCTGTGCTTTTCCGCCAATCAGGCTTTGCTGGCAGCCAAGGCGGGTGCGAGCTTCATATCGCCCTTTGTCGGCCGACTCGATGACAACGGCCATAACGGGATGCAATTGATCGCCGATATCAGATTGATCTACGACAACTATGACTTCGCGACCGAGATTTTAGTCGCCTCGGTGCGCCACCCGATCCATGTGTTGGAAGCAGCGAAGATCGGTGCGGATGTCATGACGGCCCCGCCGTCGGTCATCAGGGCGCTATTCAATCATCCACTGACGGAGAAGGGGATCGAGGGCTTTCTGGCGGACTGGGCCAAGACAGGTCAGTCGATCGGCTGACGTGGGGCGTACGTAACATACTTTTGACGACACCACGTACCAAGAACGGGAAAACCGGGTAGGTGGTAAAGGTGCCGTTTAAGGTAGGCCGTGCTCTCGAAGTGGTATGAATTTATTGTGGTCGTTATGCAAACGCCAAAACTGACTCGCGCTAGGATCCAGAGGCATTATGGTCTTTACACGTCGATATAATCTAATCTGGCTCGCGCTCTGCGCCGCGCCGTTTGGAGCTGTGACTTCCAGTGCGCAGACGGGGCCTGCAGGCTATCTTGGCAGTGCGCCGTTGGCTTATGTCATACCGCCCGCACCAACGGATGCCGAGGAGGTGAAGCTCGACCTGCTGCTTGTGCGGAGGGCGGTTCCCCAGAAGGGCAGTCTTGCCGAGCAAGAGGCGATCGCCGACGCCGGGGCATATTACGCTAAAGACTTGATTGTCCGTTTCAGCGACGCAGCCGGTACGGCTCTGGATCAGAAAGCGCGCCCGGCCATGACGTTCGTTTTGTCACGCGCGCTGGCAGACGCGGGGGCCTATGCTGCCGCTGAAAAGCTTCGTAACCCGCGGCCTAGGCCCTATGTCGAACATCCAACGATCCTGCCTTGCAACACAGCATTCCTGAAAGATCAGGAGTCGTATCCGTCCGGTCACGCGATGAATGGGTATGTTGCCGCACTCCTGCTGGCCGACGTGATTCCGGATCATAGACGTGCCATCCTGGAACGTGGTGTTCGCTATGGTGAAAACCGGGTCGTATGCGGCGTCCATCATCCCACCGATGTCGAGCAGGGGCGTCGCCTGGCGATTGCCTATATCGAGGCTTTGCGGGTCAACAGGTCCTTCGTGGACGATTTCGCCTGTGCGAAGGCTGAACAGCAACGAATTGCCCAGCCAAGCCTACCACAAACCCCCTATTGCCAATCACTGCCACTCCAAGTGGTCACCGCGCCAAGGTCAAGTGATGCGGACATGTCCTATCGCTCGTTGAGCGTTCGTTCGACCAATAGTTCTCGCACCTGGAAAATGCCGCGTCGCGCTGCGGCTATCGGATCAGTCTCGCCACCGATCATGCTGGCCAGAACCTCTCCGGCGAACGTGTCGCCTGCGCCCGTTGCATCGTTAATTACGACGGGAACGGCATCCACGAAATAGTCATTCCCGTTCGAGCGTACCCGCACGCCGGCGGCGCCTCGCGTTTCGAACAACGTCATCGCTGATCGTGCATGTTCGATAAACGGTTCGATCATGTGCAGCTCGGACGCGTTGCAGAATATCACGTCCGCGCGCCGCGTCAGTCGTTCGCAAAGATTTACCGGGAAACATTGCGGGTCGTTCTTCGTAACCCAGGCAAGCCGCTGGTCGGGTTTCAACTGATCCAGAACTGTCCCAATACAGTGCGCGTTGGCAGCGGCGATGACGACCAGATCCGCTGCAGCTACCAGAGCCGTTTGATCCATGGACAGGTCGGCCGGCGCCGCCGTGCCGACATCGAGGAGGCATGTGTAGCCGCCGTCTGCGTGATAAATAAGCAGGCAGCACGGGGTCTTGCTACTTTCGAGTTGAACGATCCCCTCGAGATTGGCTCCGTTGGCAAGACACGCGTCTCGGTAGGCTCTGCCGTTCGCCCCGCTGCCTATCGAAACGATCGGCCATGCTCCATGCCCTGCGGCAGCAATCCGCCGGGCGGCATAGAGCGCCGCCCCCCCGGCCCGCGGCCACGCGCTTCTTACGAGCACGTTTGCGGCGACGGTTCCAGGACCACGAATCGGGTGCTCCGTCGTCAGCACGTAATCCACTGTCGCCAGGCCGACGATCGCCACCCGTATCCACGAGGAGACTGCATCCTCTTTCTGGCGGCGCCCTTCAGCTTGTCCACTCAATGTTCGATCCTTTCGGTTGGCCCTTGCATAAAACAACAAATGAAGGATATGAAGGAGGAAGTTAAACGTTTCAGGTTTGTGACAACGATCACTGTGGACGTGACAAAGGGGGTTTCAATGAGCTTACCACGGATAGCGGGTCGGTTGCTGGCCGGTTCAATTCTCGCAACATTGCCAACGGTGGTTTGGGCGCAACAGACTGTACCGACAGCGCCTACGCAACAGGCGGGTGGCCCCGATCAAAGTGCATCCTCAGCGCAGCCCGCTGCTTCAAATGAGCCGGGTTCGGATATCGTGGTAACCGGCCAAAAGCTCGGCGTGGGTAAGGGCCGAGCCACTTTCGAGCTCGACAAAAGCGACATCGCAGATCGTCCGTTGGGGTCCGATATCACGCAGAGCCTCGCTAAGGCGCCCGGCGTTAAGGTAACCACCGGCGATGCGCGAGGTGGCTCCTTCTCCTTCGAAATCTTCCTGCGCGGGCTGAACAAGGAGCAGATCGGCTTCACGGTCGACGGCGTCCCGACCGGCGATGCGCGTTTCAACGGCGGCTCCCCCCCGCAGCGCTTCATTGAACCGAGCAACGTCAGCACGATCGTTGTCTCGCAGAGCGCAGGCGACATTGGCGCCCCGTCGCGCTTTGCCCTCGGTGGTTTCATCGACTTCCGGACCGATGATCCCGCCAAAAAATTCGGCGTGACGCTCGAGGGCGGATTGGGCCAGTTCAAGTACAGCCGCGAATATATTCGCATCGACACGGGGGAACTGGAGCACGGTCTTGCCGCTTATGCGAGCTTTTCGCACCAATTCAACGATAACTGGGCTGGCCCTAACTCGCGCTATGCCGAGCGCGATCACGCCGAATTTAAGGTCGTCAAGAATTTCGACAGCGGATCGTATCTGAAAGCCAAGGTCGCCTACAACCACCAGTTCGACAACGATTTCAACATCGTCACTCTGGCGCAGTTTCAAGCGAACCCGCATGACGACGGGCTGCACGACACCTACACGGGCATCCCGAATCAGGACCTGCTGTACGGCGGCACCTTCGGTGGCGAGCGCAAGGACTTTCTCGCCTATGTGAACGCCGGCTGGAAAATCGGTGATCACGTCATGATCACCGCGAACCCCTATTACCAGACGCTTGATGGCTATTCGCTTAGCTACCAGAACCGTAGCCGCGTATTGAGCGGCGGTAATCCGACGGCGGTGACGGGCTATAACGCGACGGGTGGCGCGATCCGCCCCACGCTGATCACGACCTCGAACCCCAATGTCGTCGGGGGGCCGGCCGACATGCGCGTGACGCCGCGCGCGCGCGAACGCTACGGCAGCACCGGCGAAATCAAGATCAGCGATCTTATCCCGCGCAACACCTTGCGTTTCGGCGTCTGGTACGATGGGGGCACCTCTACGGAGGACCGCAACTTCTACCCGATCACGTCGTCCACTTCGCTGCAATATTCGCGCGGCCTGCCGACCTACGTCCTCTACCAGCGGTCAACCTCAATCACGACGATCGAGTTTTACGGCCAGGACTCATTTTCGATCATTCCGGACGTCCTGCGCCTCGACGCCGGACTGACGTATTACCACATCAACTACAAAGCGAAGTCGCCGCTGGAATATTCGGCACAGCTGAACTTTTCGCAAAACTCGCCGGTCCAGCCGAAAATCTCGCTCAGCTTCAAGCCGATCGAGCATGTCGAACTGTTCGGTGGTTATGCCGAGAACTTCTCGGGAATATCCGAAGACGCCTTCCTTGGTTCGACCGCTGTGATCCAGCCGGGTGATCTGGCGCCGCTCCGGTCGATCAACTTCGATGGCGGCGTCCGCTATTCGAAGGGTCGTTTCGCCTTCTCGGCGCAGGCGTTCAGTGTGCATCTGAAGAACCTGATCGGCATCGTGCCGAACGATCCGACCGTGACCGATCCGATCGATATCCAGCGCGGCAACGTCGCGACCCGCGCCGCTTCGATCAAGGGCCAGAAGACCACCGGCTTCGAACTGACCGGACTGGCCGATTTCCGCTGGATCGATCTCTACGCCTCCTATTCGTACCAGCGCGCCAAGTATGACGATGCCGTAGCAGGTAGCCGCGATCGTCTGAACCTCGCTTCGGTCGGTATCATCGCCGGGAGCGACGTGCGTGACATTCCGAGAAACACCATCTTTGCGGAAGTCGGAGTCAAGCCGTTCACCGGGCTGCGCGTCGCAGGCAGCGTCAATCATATCACCAGCCGCGTAGGCGGGGACATTACGGCACCGACAACTTTCCAGGAAGTCGCGATCGACCGAATTCCCGGCTACACGGTTGTCGGCCTTTCAGGCCGCTACACCCTGCCGACGTTCGGGCCACTCAAGGGAGCGTCGATCCAGCTCAATGTCGATAACCTGTTCAACGAAGGCTATATCGCATCGGTGAGCAGCGCCACGGCGACCGCGACCGAGACGGGCCTGCCCGGCCGATCGCTCGGTCGCTATTTCGTTGGGGCACCACGCACGTTCACCGCATCGTTGCAGGTGAAATTCTAGGGGGTGGGAGAGGCAGGACAGCCATAGGCCTATCCTGCCTCTCCCGTCCGGCCCAAACAGCCTGCATGCTGACCATCATAGGTTTCGACGCGGACGATACGCTCTGGCATGATGCCAGGCAATTCCTGGAGACGGAGGCGCGGCTCCATGCGCTGTTACGTGACCATGTCGAGTTGGAGTCGTTCGCCCGGGCGTTGAACGATACGAACGAGCGCAATCTACCTCGGTATGGCTATGGCATCAAAAGCTATCTGCTGTCCGCGATCGAGGTATTGGCAAGGCACGACGGAGCGATCCCTGCTTCGCTGCTCGCGAACCTGATCGAACTTGGCAAGACCGCGCTGGACCGCGAGACCGACCTGCTCGATGGCGTGAGCGACGTTCTGGCACGCTTGCGCGGCAGGGTCACGCTGGTGCTCGTCACCAAGGGAGACCTGGTGCATCAGGAGCAGAAACTCGGCCGATCGGGCTTGGCCGACCAATTCGATCGCATCGAAATCGTCAGCGACAAGACAGCGGCGACCTATCGCCGCATCTTCGGAACACCGGCGAACACGGGGCCGCACGCGGCGATGATTGGCAACTCGGTTCGTTCCGATATTCTGCCAGCAATCGTGGCAGGAGCCTGGGGACTTCATGTTCCGCATGATCTCACTTGGTCGCACGAGAACGCCGATCTGCCGTCTGATCGCCCGCTCTATCGCCGCTTCGAGAACATCGGTGAGGCGGGCGACTGGGTGCTCGCACAACTGCTTCAGCGATAATCTGGGAAGCGGTCAGCGCGGGCAGAACGCCTGGACGAAGGCGCGGGCAGTGGGCGCACCTGCATCGAAAGCGATCAGCTGTGTCGGCGGCCGCTTGGTCGAGAAGTCGTTGTCGGTGACGAACAGAAGGCTGCGGTGGCCATTCGCGAGCGACGGTCCCCAGGTCACGCCTTCGACATTGTCGATGCGAGGCGTGGCGATCGCGGTGAAGTCGAATACCAGCCGCTTCGCCATTGGCTTCACAAGTGCATCGCGCAGCGACGCGAGCCCTCCCACCGCCGTCGCATGCCGCGCGGACGCACAATAAAGACGGGGACGGAAGCGAAACTCTTTGTCGTCCTGCTGGACGCCGGAGCGTTCGATCACCAGGAAATGGCCGGCATCGATCGCCAGGATCTCGCTGACGCCGTTGTCCGCCAGACGATCGGGCGGCGCCGGCCCGATCGGCTCCAGATGATAGGCGTATTGATGCAAGAGGGCACCGGAACGGCGATCCAGCGCCGTGAAGCGCACGGTCGCACCAAAGTCGCGCGAAGCGACCGGGCCATCCTGGATCAGCGGCGCCTCCATCGAGAACCAGAGGACACGCCCCTGGTTCGTGAAGGTGAGGCCCTCGATCGACAGGTTCGAGCGTGGGCCGCTCCGCGCTGCCGGATCGAAGCGGAACATTGCCGGCAAGGTGAACCGGGCGACCGGCGCGCCCTCGGCCGTCATCCGGCGCACGGCGGGACCAAAGCCGTCGCGGGCATCGCCTTCCGACGACCAGACGAGCTCGCCTGTTCGCGGGTCGACGCGAATGCTCTCGGCATCCGATGCCTCGATTCCGTGGCCGGGCTCGGGAAATGTCCGGCCGTCCTCCAGATGGAGGGGAAGGACTTCGAGCCGCGTCGCGACGGGCGCCTTGCCGAGATCATAGTCGATATCGGCGGCCCAGAACCGGGCGGCGGTATGTTCCGATCGATCGTCGCTGATGAGATACCAGCGTCGGGTGCGCGGATCATAATCGACGCCCGACACGCCGCCGACCGGCGCTCCGCCCGGCCCGCCATCCCGCGCGATCTCGCCGACGCCGATCAGGCGCAAAGCCGTCGGCGCTGCCGCACCGGCCTGACCCGTGACGGCGCAGGCGACCAGCGACAGGGCAGACAGCACATGTGAAGCGGCTGATCTCATACCGAACATGCAGCGCGACGCCGTCACGCTCAACCGTCGAGCAGGGGGGCGGCCAACGCGCCTGCGACATCCACCGGCGACGCGAACGCGGCCTGGTAGATTTGGAGCAACGTCTTGCTGTCCACCTCGATACACGCACGTTGCGAGGGCAGACCGTCCCAGGCACCGGGGGGGAACGGCATTCCTTCGGGCCGGAGGATGGTCTGTCCCGCCGCGATCCCATCGGTCACGACGCGTACCGGCCCGGATATCGTGCGAAACAACGCGGGTTCGACCATCCGGATCGCCGCCGCGACGTCGTGGATGCAGCCGCCTTCCAGCCCGTCATGATCGCGATAGAGTTGCTCATAGGCGCGGGAGATGTCCCAGAGGAAGCGCGCGTCGGCGCCGCCGCGTTCCGCCAGATCCGCCGCCAGCGCGGCCGGGAGGATGCAGCGCGAGGTCACGTCCAGTCCGACCATCGTCACTGGCCACGATGCGCCGAGCACCTCGTCGGCCGCATGTGGATCGTTGGCGACATTGGCCTCCGCCACGGGAGACACGTTGCCGCGCCGAACGCCATAGCCGAACGCCCCGCCCATCACGACGACCTCGCGAACGAGGCCGGCAATATCCGGCGCTGCCCGCAGTGCGAGCGCGAGATTGGTCAGCGGAGCGATCGCCAGGATGCTGACCTTGTGCGGGTTCTCGCGCACCAGCCGGACGATCGCGTCGTGCGCCGCCTCAGTGCTGGCTTGCCCGGCGAAGCCCTGCGCCAGGCCGGTATCTCCCAGCGCGTCGTGCCCATGGACATGACTGGCCACCGGCCGGCGAGGGATGGTCAGCGGCGTCGACGCTCCGGAATGGACCGGCACGTCCATGCCAAAGCGATCCGCCAGATAGAGCGCATTGCGCGTGGTGGTCGCGACATCGGCATTGCCGAACACCGATGTGATCGCCAGCAACCGGACGTCACCCCGCGATTTCAGGAAGGCAAAGGTCATCGCGTCGTCTATCCCCGGGTCGGTATCGAGGATGACCAGGTGCGCTGGCTCGTTTGTCTGCGTCATTTCGGGCCAATCCCTGTCTTCGGCACCGCTGGAGGAAGGATCGTCACCCGTAGACCGCCCGGCACACTGCCGCGCATTTGGCGAGGTCGAGGCGATCGTCGGTGCGCACACCGGACTCCATGTCGATCCAGAACAACCCGTCACGCGGTGCGTCGATCGCGGCGACGACGGCCGCGGCGTTGGACGGACCGATGCCGCCGGAGTAACCGCAAAACGGACCGGGCTCGGACAGCGGCGGCCACGCACCGGGTTCGACGCCCGTGCCGAACGATACGTCGAACAGCCAGTCGAGCCGGCTGTCATCGGGAAAATCGGTCGAACATTGCAGCAGCGTACGGACGCCGCGCATCCGGCCGAAGCGCACGGTATTGGCAATCTGCGTGGAGGAACTGCCCGAGAAACTGTGGTTGACCTGGACGCGCTGGAAGCCTGTCAGATCTACCGTGGCTTCTCGTGGCTCATTGGCGATCCGCTGAGCCTCGTCGCCGCAGACATGCGCGGCCCATCGCAGTCCTGGGCTGGCGAGCATCGCGGATCGTTCGCCCTCGCCGGGAAACAGCTTCTTCTCAGTTTGCGCGTCATCGAGGAGAATGCCCCACTCGATCGGATAGCGGCTCGAAAGTG
>CAXTMT010000095.1:0-9611 GCA_964245355.1 uncultured Sphingomonadaceae bacterium | reverse complement strand
TATGCCCGACATGCCAAGGAACAGAAGGGCATAGATGCCCGGCTTCAGCTTGAGAGCGGCCAGCAGCGACATGCGCGCCGCGCTGACCCCACCATCGTCGTGGCTCCGCTTGGGCTCTCGTAGCATGGCCACCATCGGCAGCAGTATCAGCGGCGGCAAGGCGACGGCGACAAAAGTCTGTTGCCAAGGCTTGAGCTGCCCGAACAGCGGAATGCCACCGCCATAGCCGGCCTGGAAGCCAGTGTAGATCAACCCGGCGATCAGCATTGCGCAGCCCGCGCCAACCAGGCTGCCGATTTGGAGGAGGCTCATCGCCCGCCCCAATTTGCTGTTCGGAAACCGATCGTAGATGATGCCGTAGCTAGCCGGAGCCAGTCCCGCCTCTCCCGCGCCGACGCCGATCCGCGCCGCCACGAGCTGGCCGAAGCCGGAGACTAGACCGCAGGCGGCAGTCGCAACGCTCCAGATGCCCATGCCAAGCACGATCGTATATTTCCGCGACCACCGGTCCGCCAGCCAGCCCAGCGGAATGCCCATCGTCGCATAAAAGAGGCCGAAGGCAACGCCGTTAAGCAAGCCTAACTGAATATCGTTCAAGCCGAGGTCGTGCTTGATCGGCTCGATCAGCAACGCCAGGGTGAAACGATCGACGAACGAAACGATCATCGCGCACATCAACAGAACGACGACGAGCCAGTCCCGGAGCCGTCCCTGTTGTGTCATCATCGTCAAACATCCTCAGCCGCCTAGCCAAGCGAGCGCGCCGGTCAGAACCGTTGCGTTAGTTCTATGCCATAGGTACGCGGTTCGCCGTAATTGACTTGATGCGTGCCAAGCGCCGATCTCGAAAATACGTAATACGCTTTGTCGCCCAGATTTTTGCCGAACAGCGACAGGGACGTCCTGCCGTTCGTGGTTTCCAGGCCGATCCGGCCACCATACAGAAAATACCCGTTCTGCAGGTTGATCGCGAGGTTGTCGGGCTGGAAATAGGTGCTGCCCGTGTAGCGCCCCTCGATCCGGACGTTCAGATATCCGAACCCGACCGGCTGCCGCCGATCGATCGCGCCGCTCGCGCTCCACGCCGGCGCGCCCTCCAGGCGGTTGCCGGTGTAGGATATGTAGGCGCCGTTCACGAGCGCGGCATTCGGGAAGCTCAGATATTTCGTCACGAGCCGGCTTGCGCTCGCTTCGATCGTCCAGAGGTTGGTGGGATGCGCCGAGGCCTCGATTTCGAAACCCTTGATCCGCGCCTTGCCGGCATTGCTGATCGAGGTCGTCGGGTAACCGGTCCCCAGGAACTGGGCGACCTGCTTGTTGGTGAAATCGTCATAGAAGGCGTCCGCCGTGAACGTCAGCGCGCCATCGAGCAGCCGGCCCTTGGCGCCCACTTCGAAGTTCGTGAGCCGCTCGGGGCTGAAGCTCAGCGATGCCGGCGGTATGCCCGCCGCACTGACCGCGTCGACGTTGAAGCCGCCGGACTTGAAGCCGCGGCTTGCGGTCCCGTAGAGCGAAAGCTGATTGGTCACGCGATAGTTGACGCTTCCCGTCCAGGAGACGTCCTGGTCGCTGCGATGGAGATCATCGATGGTGTAGTTTTTGCCGACCGAAACCTGATGGAAGTAACCGTTTTTCTTTTCGGACGTGTAGCGAACGCCGCCGGTGACGGTCAGCTTGGGCGTCAAGTGCAAGTCGATGTTGGCGAAAAGCCCGATTGAACTGGTATTGACGGCGGTGTGGATATCGTAACCGTTGGCGAGCGAGCCGCCGATATAGGTCTCGCGCAGGGCGAAGGCGCGCTGGTTGGAGTAATATGCCCCGACGACGTAGCGCAGTAGGCCCCGATCCGGGGACGAGATACGAAGTTCCTGCGTGAACAGCTTCGATTCATCGGTGAACGGGCCGGCATGAACCGACTCGATCGGCAAGTCATCGCTGTCGCCCATGATGTTGGCATAGATAGATCGGTAGGCGGTCACCGAGGTGAGCGAATGATCGCCCGGCAGAGCGAACTCGACCGTTTGCGCGACGCCGGTCGTCTTCAGCTCCGAGAAGCTCGGGGTGTTGAACGAGACGTTGAACCGCGTGCTGACCGCTCCGTACGGCGCGGCATTTCCCGTATAGGGCGGGGCAAGCTGCGTGAAGATGAGGTCGCCGTCGCTGACGGTGCGATCGAGCGTCCAGTAGAATTTGGCGAACGGCGCGTTCCACACCAGTTGCAGTCTGCCGCCGCGGCGATTGACGTTCTGGAGCTTGCGCCCGTCGAACAGGTTGTTGATGTAACCATCCCGTTGCGTGGCGGCGAGCGTTACCCCGACAAACAGATTGTCCGCAAGCGGACCGCTGACACTGCCCTTGAGGTTGAAGGCGTTGTAGTTGCCGTAGGACCCGTTGACCAGACCCTTGAACGTGTCGGAGGGCTTTTCGGTGATGATGTTGATCACGCCGCCGGTGGTGTTCTTGCCGAACAGCGTTCCCTGCGGTCCGCGCAGGACCTCGATCTGCGACACGTTGGCGAGATCCTGGTTATACCCCGCCGTCCGCCCGGTATAGACGCCGTCGATATAGAGGCTGACGCCGCTCTCGATGCCAATGTTGCGCGGATCGCCTCCAACGCCGCGGATGTAGATTTGATTCTCGAAATCGCCTCGCGGTGAATATTGGAGGTTGGGCACCGAATTCTGGATGTCCTGGACCGAGACGATATGGCGCCGCAACAGCGCATCGCCCGTGATAGCGCTGATCGAGATCGGGACATCGCGGAGCGATTCAGACCGCTTTCGCGCGGTGACGACGATGTCGCCCAGGGGCGATCCCATATCCGCCGTCGTACCGTCACGCGGCGTCGACGCAGAAGCATCACTTGACGCAGGAGCGTCGGCCGGAACCGGGGTTGTCGTTTGGGCATGCGCCACAGTTGCAAACGAGGTGCTGACAATAAGCGTCGTAATAAGATTCTGATAGAATGTCACAGTTCAGACCCCTTTTAAATTTTAAATACCATTTTTTTGTTTTTAGTTAATGTAAATTTTACGTTAAAATATGATATTAACTTTTGATAACAATTATACGTTCAAATTATTGTTGGTATAATACTTTTAATTGATAGTTGCGCGACTGAATAATAGATGGTTTTGAGGACGAGCGAACTCAGACTTGGCTACCGCTTTTCTCGCGTTAGGCAGGTCTTCAATCACGAGGCTATGTTGCCGTAGGAGCTATAGCCAATCGAATGTTCTGATTGCGCCGTATAATCGAAGCTGATGCGCGGCGTCAGATCCAGACGTGCGTCGCATCGCAGGTGGCGGCATGTGCCGCGGCGGCTTCGGCCGCGATATCCGATACGCGCTGGATCAGATGATTGGTGACCGGCTGTTTGCAGCAGGCAGTGATATGATAAGGCTGCAATGCCTGCCGCACGCGCAGCTGACCGACCCGTCCCGACGCGATATCCTCGCGGAACAGGAACAACGGCAGCGACATTATTCCCAGGCCCGAGCGCACGGCATCGACCGAGGTTCCGACCGAATAGATGCAGTCGATCATCAGCTTGCGATCGTGCGGCGGTACGTTGATGATCCCGAAGGCGCGGAAATATTCGACGATCTGGTCGTAGCCGGAACTTCCGACCGGCTGCAGCACGATCGGCATGCGCGACAGCTCGACGATGTCGATCTCGGTCGCGCAATCGTAGCGCGCCGGATTGGCTACCCAGCCGAGCCCCAGATTGCAGATCGGGCGCGAGAGCATGTTGGGTTCGTTGACCGGACCGACGACGAAGATGAGATCAACCGCGTCGTCGCGCAGATTGTCGATCAGCTGCCGGCTGGTTCCTGTACCGATCGTCAGCGCGACCTTGGGAAACACTTCCGCGAAGCGATCGACGAACCGCGGCAGCCACGACATCGTCGCCAGCTCGATCACCCCGATGCGCAGTTGCACGTCCAGCGTTTCGTCTGACGTCACCAGTTCCTGCAGTTCCGACGAGAGTGAGACGATCTGCTCTGCGTGGCGCAGGATCCGTCGACCGGCCGGCGTGAGCTCGAACTGGCGTGAGGAGCGGTCGTAAAGCTTGGCGCCGAGCAGCTCTTCCAGCTTGTTGATACGGTTCGATATCGCGGGCTGGGTCGTGTTCAGTTTCTCGGCGACGCGGCTGAAGCTCCGCAGTCGCGTAAGCCAGACCAATGTTTCGAGAAAGCGGATGTTCATGATGCAGGCAGCACGGTCAGGCTAGCAGCTTCCCGGCGACGATGGACGAGGCGCCCGTGATATCCGGTAAACATAACGAGGCATCATCCTTCAGCCGGGCGATCAAGTCACTTTCTTTCTTGCGGAAGGCCAACGCATCGTGAATCACTCGAACGACGTCGTCGGGCGGCAGCACGACCACGCCGTTCTCGTCGGCAAGGATCAGGTCCCCCGGATTAACGGTGACGCCGCCGCAACTGACCGGTACGTTTATCGCGCCGCCGAGATCGCGATATTTGGTGGTGACCGGGCTGATGCCGCGACACCAGATCGGGAAGCCGAGCGCGTTCGCCTCGCTGATATCGTTGCCCGCCCCGTCCATCACGAGACCCGCGACACCCGCTCGCGTCGCCGCGAAGGAGGCAGCCCCGCCCCACGAGGCGGTGCGGTAATCCTGTCCGCGATCGATTACCAGCACGTCGCCGGGCCGCACCAGCTTCAGCGCGTAATGTACCGCAACGGAGTCAGGCACGGTCACCCGCACCGTTACCGCGGTGCCCGCGATGCGCGCGCCGGGCAGCCGGCCTTCGATCCGGGGATCCATGAAACCGTCGTCGAGGGAATGGCCGATTGTCCCGGTATCGCAGCGCAGAAGATCGGCGATCACGCTGGCTTCCGCCTGGTTCGGCATGGCATTTACGACATACATTCAGGCACACTCCGCTGAACACCGGGTAGAGCGGTCGGCGCATGCATAACCAATTCATTTAAATGATCCTCAAGTATCATCACAACGAAGCAGCCAATTCCACTTCTTTATAGTTTCTCATTCGAAAGCGCGATTGGACGGGCACGCACACCCGGCCTAGCCGCAGCCACCTATGCCGAAGGGGGCCGCCGTGAAGATCAGCGTTATCCAGGTCAACATATCGCAGGACAAGCAGCACAACCTTCGCAAGATCGTCGATCTGACGGAAGCCGCCGTGCGGATCGAAAGGTCGGATATGGTCATCCTCCCGGAGATGAGCGCGTTCATGGCCGCCGACCCTAGTGCGCTTCGCGATAGCGCGGAGCCAGTCGACGGTCCCTTCGCGAGCGCACTGTCCGACCTGGCTGCTCGGCTGGGTATCTTCCTCCACGCCGGCAGCATCATCGAGGCGCGGGGCGAGCGCCGCTACAACACGTCGTTCCTGTTCGGTCGCGACGGCGCGTTGCTTGGCCGCTACAGCAAAGTGCATCGCTTCGACGTGACGCTGCCCGACGGCACGAAGATCCGCGAATCCGCGATGTGGGATCGCGGCGAGGAGATCGCCGTCGTCCATATCGGCGCGGTCAAGGTCGGCTTCGCGATCTGCTACGATCTCCGCTTCGGCGAGTTGTTCCGCAAACTCGTCGATGCCGGCGCCACGCTGATCGTCCTGCCCTCGGCCTTCACCTTCCAGACCGGTGCCGACCATTGGGAGGTCCTGGTGCGTGCGCGTGCGATCGAGACGCAATGCTATGTCGCCGCGCCGGGCCAATGGGGCAGCCACGACGGCGGCAAGGGCCAGACCTGGGGTCATTCGATGATCGTCGATCCATGGGGCGTCGTGGTCGCGCAGGCGTCCAGCAAGGACGGATATGCTTCAGCCACGATCGATCTGGACTATCTCGAAAGCGTCCGGACGCGGCTGCCCGTGCAATCGCATCGCGTGCTGACCTGAGCGACGGCGGGCCGATGTCAGGGGATGGCTTTGCCAGCGATCACGATCCGTAGTTTCATTATACGGCCGCTCGAACGATCCAGCTCGAACAGGTCGATAAGCTCGGTATTCATGTCGGGTTGATCCCGCCGCACCCAAACGTAATCGAAATGCGCGATCCACCGATCAGACCGCTGATCCGATCGGTACAGCTCCCTGATGACGACGCTCGTCCTTACGGTGTCGGCGAAAAGTGCCTTGTAGAAAGGCAGCACTGGTCCCTCGCCATAGACAGGAGAGGCGATCATGGCATCGGGCGTGAAGCAGGCGAGCACGCCCGGCAAATCGCCAAGCTCCATTGCCTGGAGATATCGCCTGATCGTCACCTCATGAGCGGTCGTCATCCTGAGCCACCGGTCAGGAGTCAAGTCGATGGCCCATAGGCGACCCCTTTAATCTCGATCAGCAGCAGTGGGTGCGGAAGCTGGTGCACCGCCACTGTGGTCCTGGTGGGTCCACGCTCGTCGAAGAATTCGGCCCAGACTTCGTTGAACCCGGCGAAATCGTTCATGTTGACGAGGAAGCAGCCGACCTCGACCAGATCGGCGAGGCCGAGTCCGGCCGTCTCGAGGATATCGCGGATATTCCCGATGACGGCTCTCGTCTGAACGCGGATGTCGAGTTTCGTCACGCCCAGCGCGTCGACCTCCGCACCGTCGAAGCCGTTGTCCGGACGCCGCGCGCTGGTTCCGGAGACGAAGACGAAATCGCCCGCGCGCCGGAAATGCGGAAAACGCCCACGCGGCGTCGCCTTGCCCTGCACGATCATGATCGCGTCACTGAAAAGCCGATCGCACCGAACCGTTGGACTTCGAGCCCGACATGCCGTCCCGCCGACAGCGGCTCCGCGGACGTAGCCGCGCCGGCCAGGACGATGTCGCCGGGCTTGAGACTTTCACCGGCCTCGGCGACAAGCCGTGCGGCGGCGACCAGCGCGCGCAGCGGGTGGCCAAGAATGGCGGCGCTGGACCCGATCTGTACCGGCACGCCGTCGAAGGACATCACCATGCCGAGATTTTCGAACGACAAGGAGCGGTCGTGCCACCCGCCGATCACGACGCCCGAGGAGGACGCGTTGTCCGCGACGACATCGGACAGGCTGAACTTGAAGTCGCGGTAGCGCGAGTCGATGATTTCCATCGCCGGCGCGACCCCGGCAATCGCGGCATGCGCCTGGATCGGCGTCACCACCCCGGCCAGCTCCGTGCCGATGAGAAAGGCGATCTCCGGCTCGACGCGCGGGTGGACGTAGCGCGCGAGATCGAGGACGCCGCCTTCCTCGACGATCATCGCGTCGGTCAGCCGGCCCCAGATCATGTCGTGGACTCCCATCTGCACCATCTTGGCGCGGCTGGTGAAGCCCATCTTCATGCCGATCCGGCGTTCGCCACGGCGCAGCCGCCGCTCGATCGACGCCGCCTGCACGGCATAGGCATCGCGTTCGGACAGGTTCTCGCCGAACTGCGCCACCGCCGTCGCCGTGCGCGCTGCGTCGTCTATCGTCTGCGCTGCCAAGGCTAGATCAAGCACCGGCCGCCTCCTTCCGTTTCGCCATGTCGATCGCCTCGTCGCGCGCTCGCGCGATATCCAAGGCAACGTCGACGATCATGTCCTCCTGCCCGCCGACCATCTTGCGCCGGCCGAGTTCGATCAGGACGGCGCGCGTGTCGAGCCCGTGATCAGCCGCCGCCTTTTCGGCATGGCGCAGGAACGAGGAATAGACGCCCGCATAGCCGAGGCTCAGCGTCTCGCGATCGACCCGCACCGGGCGATCCTGAAGCGGACGGACAAGCCCTTCCGCCGCGTCCATCAGCGCGTAGAGATCGCAGCCATGGTCCCAGCCGGCCCGCTCGGCGGCAGCTATGAACACCTCCAGCGGGGCGTTACCGGCGCCGGCGCCCATGCCGGCGAGTGACGCATCTACGCGGACCGCGCCGTTCTGAACCGCGACGATCGAGTTGGCGACGCCAAGCGAGAGGTTGTGATGGGCATGGACGCCGCGCTGCGTCTCCGGCTTGAGCACGCGGTCATAGGCCTGGAGCCGTGCGGCATAATCGTCCATGTTCATCGCGCCGCCGCTGTCGGTAACGTAGACACAATGCGCGCCGTAACTTTCCATGAGCCGGGCTTGCTGGGCCAGCGGCTCGGGTGGCGACATATGGCTCATCATCAGGAAACCCGACACGTCCATGCCGAGCTTGCGGGCCGCCTCGATATGTTGCTTCGAGACGTCGGCCTCGGTACAATGGGTGGCGATGCGGACCGATCGGACGCCCAGATCGTAAGCGTGCCTGAGATCGTGCACGGTGCCGATGCCCGGCAGCAATAAAGTGGTTAGCACGCTGTGTTCGAGGACATCGGCAACCGCACCGATCCAGTCCCAGTCGGTGTAGGCACCGAAGCCGTAATTAAAGCTCGAACCTTGCAATCCGTCGCCATGTGCGACCTCGATTGCATCGACTTTTGCGGCGTCGAGCGCCTTGGCGATGATACGGACATGATCAAGGCCATATTGATGGCGGATCGCGTGCATGCCGTCCCGCAATGTGACGTCCTGGATGTAAAGCTTCTGGGACGTGGGATCGAGGTTCATGCCGCAAGCCTTTCGGCATGGCGCAGCGCGATCTTCTCGGCGGTTTTCAGCGCGGCCGAGGTCATAATGTCGAGATTGCCGGCATAGGCCGGGAGGTAATGCGCGGCACCTTCAACCTCGAGGAAGATCGTCACCTTCAAACCTGTGAACGCTCCATCCATTTCGGGAATGCGCAGAGGAGCGTTTGAACCGATATGTTCGAACTGCACTGCCTGCTTCAATCGGTAGCCGGGGACGAAGACCTGCACCTCCGCCACCATCGCCTCGACCGAGGCCGCAATCGCGGTCCGGTCGGCGTCGTCGCACAGGCAGTAGACCGTATCCCGCATGATGAGCGGAGGCTCGGCGGGGTTGAGCACGATGATCGCCTTACCGCGATCCGCTCCGCCGACGACGCGGATCGCCGCGCTCGTAGTCTCGGTGAACTCGTCTATATTGGCGCGCGTGCCGGGCCCGGCCGACTTCGACGCGATCGAGGCGACGATCTCGCCGTAGCGGACATGCGCCACGCGGTTGACCGCCGCGACCATCGGTATCGTCGCCTGCCCGCCGCAGGTGACCATATTGACGTTCGGCGCATCGAGATTGGCGTCGCCGTTGACCGAGGGGATCGTGTAGGGGCCGATCGCGGCCGGAGTGAGATCGATCACGCGCTTGCCATGCGCGATCAGCACCTCACTGTGGTGCTGGTGCGCGCCGGCGCTGGTCGCGTCGAAGACGATGCCAATCTCGCTAAATTCGGGCATTGCTGTCAGCCCGTCGAGCCCGCCCGCAGTCGTCGCCACGCCTAGCCGCGCGGCACGCTTGAGCCCGTCTGATTCAGGATCGATGCCGACGAACACGCCCATCTCCAGCACGTCCGAAAGGCGCATGATTTTCATCATCAGGTCGGTGCCGATATTACCCGAGCCGATGATCGCGACCTTCGTCTTAATCACCGGCTGTCTCCGGTTTGAACGCCGCAGTGACGGCGCCGAGCCCGTCGATCCGCGCCTCCAGTACGTCTCCCGGGCTCACCGCCACCATCGGACCGAGCGCGCCGGTGAGGACGACGTCCCCGGCGGCGAGCGGACGCCCCGCCGCCGCCA
>CAXTMT010000094.1:0-9669 GCA_964245355.1 uncultured Sphingomonadaceae bacterium | reverse complement strand
AGTTATGACTGGTAGAGCTTTGGGGAGCACGTCAACGCTTACACAGTTCTGCCAGCGCTATCAGGTCAGTCGGTCAACGGCCTATCGTGTTCACCATCAACAATCATTCTCGATCGTCAAATTTGGTCGTTCCAGCCGTATCCCTCTCGATGAAGCTGAGGCTTGGGCGGCATCGCTTCCCACAATGGGGGGCGAAGCGTGACCGGTTCCACGTTCTCTCAGCTGGCACCTTCATGGGCGCACGGCGTAATTTTAATTTCACGCTGGAAGGACGACCCGGTCGCTACGGGTGCGCATCAATCCTGCCCAAATTCCCCCGCAAACCGCCCCGTGAATGCGTCGACGCACGATGCCGTAGGGGTGCCCCACCCGATTATCAGCACGCGAAATTCGGCGGGAAAATCGAAGTCTGCGTTTAGCGCGAGAATGCCCCTGTCGGCAATGGCGGGCTTGGCATGACTCAGGACAACTCTCAGCCCGTGTTTCCGACGATGGAGGCTATGAAACTCGCTCGGCGGTGGTTGCTGTCCAACGCAAGCAAGGTGCCCTTCTACGTTGACGGTGGCCCTCGCAGCGGCACGCTGGATTCGTCCGAAGATGAGTCGCGGCTTGGCACGTTCGATCAAGCCGTCGCAGCTTGCGCGTTGAAGGGGAACGGCTGGAATCTGGGTTTCGCCCTCGGCGCTGACGGCACTGGCAACGTTTGGCAAGGGATCGACCTCGATAAGATCGAGAAAATGTGCCTGTCTGATTTGGCGAATAATCTGCCCGGCTATGTCGAACTCAGCATCGGCGGGGAGGGCGCTCACGCTATGGGGTATGGTCGCCCGTTCGCGACCCTTGGCTCTAACGGGAATGGTGTCGAAGCCTATTCAAGCAGGCGGTACTTCCTCATCACCAACCGCCCCATTCGCGATGGAGGAATTACATGTCTCGCAGATTACGTCGAGAAGCAGTTGGCGCCTCGCCACGGTACGGCGCGCGCTTCTGGCATGGCGAATGCCGCGCCGCCGACCCGGGTGTCGCCTGAAACGATTACCGATTTGCGTTCGGCGTTGACCTACCTTCGATCGGATGACCGCGATCTGTGGATCAAGATGGGCATGGCGCTCAAGGAACTTAACGAAGACGGCCGCGGCCTCTGGTTGGACTGGTCGCAAACCTCCGAGAAGTTTGATCCGCTAGCCGCCGCCCGTAGCTGGGATAGCTTCAGGCCACATTCGACTGGCTACCAAGCAGTTTTTGCTGAAGCGCAGCGCCAAGGGTGGCTCAACCCTATTGGCAACGCTGCGCGTACCCCCGTCCTCGCCGATGGCCGAGAGACGCGCGATCCCAATGAAAACTGGCCCGACCCGACGCCGCTCCCAATCGGTCTTTTGCCCGTCCCGGTGTTCGATCGGGAACTGCTACCACATGCCGTCGGTCGATGGGTCGCCGACATCGCCGAGCGAATGCAGGTGCCGGGCGAGTTTGTCGCCGTACCTGCCATGGTCGCAGCCGGCGCCACGATCGGCAATCGGCTGGGCATCCGGCCGATGCGTTATGATGATTGGCGTGTCGTACCCAACGTGTGGGGCTGCATTATCGGGCGTCCCGGCACGATGAAAAGCCCAGCGGTGGGGCAGGCGCTTGCCCCGTTGGAGGCGATCCAGGCGCGGGCGCGAGAAGAATATGGCGCGGCCATGAAGGCGTGGGAAGCAGGCGCGATCGAACGCGAATTACGCGCTGATGCAGTCAAAGCTGCGGCCCGCACGGCGCTCAAGAACAATCCGAATGCCAGCCTGTCCAATCTGGACGCGAACCAGCCGGAAGCCCCGACGCTGCGCCGTCACATCGCCAATGACACCAGCTATCAGGCGCTGGGCGAGTTGCTGATCGAGAATCAGCGCGGATTACTTGTCCATCGCGATGAGCTTGTAAGCCTTTTACGCGCCCTCGATCGTGACGACGCTTCGGAAGCCCGAGGCTTCTATCTCACCGGCGCGGACGGTGTGGCGGCTTACACCTTCGACCGCATCGTGCGCGGCAAGAACATTCACATTCCCACCGTCACTATATCCATGCTGGGTTCGGCCCAGCCGGGCACGATTCGAGACTATGCTTCGGCGGCGATCCGTGGAGGGCGTAGTGATGATGGTCTTATACAACGATTTGGGATGCTTGTATGGCCCGACCAGCAGAGCGCCTGGCGTCAAAACGATCGTTGGCCGGACGGTGAGGCACGTACCGCTGCTCGAGACGCCTTCGAGCGATTGAACAGGCTTGCACCTCTTGATATCGGCGCGAGTTGCGACCGGTTAGACCTCGAAGGTCGCCACCCATTCCTAAATTTCGACGAAGAGGCGCAAGTACTCTTTTCGGATTGGCGGCAGGGCTACGAAGTACGGTTGCGCTCAGGCGATCGTCATCCGGCGTTAGAAAGCCACGTTGCCAAATACCGCAAACTTATCCCCTCTCTGGCGCTGATCCATCATCTTGTGGACGGCGGGACGGGACCTGTACGCAAAGCGGCGCTGTTATCTGCGCTCGCGTGGAGCGAGTTTCTGGAAGCCCATGCCGAGCGTTTCTATACGGCTGCCAGCAACAGTGTGGCCGATGGCGCGGCAACGATCCTCCGACATATCCGGCGTGGCGCGCTGAGCGAACGCTTCTCGGCGCGCGAAGTGCACCGACGCGAATGGACTAACCTCGCCGATCGCGAGCGCGTAGGTAATGCGCTCGATATGTTGAGCGAACATGGATTTGTTCGCGAGATCGAGGCACCAACGAGTGTACGGGGCGGTCGTCCAACCACACACTACCTTGTCAATCCAAAGGCACTTTGCCGATGAACTATCAGGAGATGTTGCGGGCGTTCAATTTCAAAAACACCCACCCCCGCACCGACAAAACTGACGAAACCGAGCTTCGGCGGCGGAGCGGTGGTTTTGTCAGTTTTGGCAGCGCTGACCCTCCCCTTGTTCGGCGGAGCGCCACATCTAACTCCTACCACTTACAATCGTGCCAATAGCTGTCGGCTGCGCTCGAGTCATCGCTACGTCCATAGCACCATCCCGCCTTGTCGAGAGCCGCTTCAAGTTTATCCCTAATCGCACATTCGCGGTCAATCGTTGTTTGATCGGTACTTCCGCGACAACCTTCGTTTGCAACCGCCTCCTTATTCAGCAAGGCGCGGACGGCAGGCGTTGCTCGCGTTAGTGCCTTGTCAGCTGCTTGTTGGATCAGGTTCTGCCTGTCGTCGTCGGCCAACTGATCAACGGCTGCTGAATTATCGACAACATTCGGCGTACCGCTTGCGGACTGTTCATTAGTTGCGAGCAGTCCTGCATGAGCGACTACGAGCTTTGCCCCAACGTCCTCGCGTGTAATCTGAAGATGCGGGATACTACGCATGTCTTTCAGGATTTCGTCGTCAGATACGCCGGGCAGTGTCTCTTTTGCAGCCGTGAAAATGAGCGAAGCCGCGATAATGTCTTCCTGATGCCGTGTTTCGTCAAGCGTTGGCCTGTGCGTCGTAACATATGCTTGCGAAAGTCGAATCTGATCCTCAGGCGAGCGGATGTTGTCTGCCGATCCCGCAAGCAGATTCGCGACATCTGCGAAGCGATCTGTGGTCGCTTCAGTGTCTGATTTTTGCGGAGTATACGTCACGCAATCGCCAACGTGCGGCGCGTCGCTCGCTAGCGTGGTTGCGGGCGAATGCGCCGTGCACGCCGGGGCATTTGAGTCGTCAACCGCAACCACTGATCCCGTAGCGGAGCTAGATGCGCCGCCATTGTTACAAGCGGCCAAGGCGAGGATCAGCACCGCGGGCAGGGTTTTTAGAACAGAGTGGTTCATCCGGCCATCTTTCATGTCGATGATTGGTGCCGACGCCGATACCCGAAATTCGTTGATATGGACTATACTCCCTAGAGAATATATGCCCGATCGCCTCTGCGATGGCCATGGAAGATTGGCGTGGCATCGTTGGCAGAAATGTCCGGCGGCTACGTCAGATCGCCGGGCTGACGCAGGAGCAACTTGCCTTCGAGGCTCGCATCGACCTGACCTATGTCGGCGGCATCGAACGCGGACGTCGCAATCCCAGTCTTCTCGTCATGGTGCGTATCGCTCAGGCTTTGAATGTCCATCCCGCGAATTTGCTAGACGCCGATTAGTGGATCACTTTGAACTAGCGATCCACAGTTGTCCGACGCGCGTAACGCGGCAATGATAGCAAGCGCTTCTTACGTCGTCCTTATTGTACCATTCATGGTGACCTCCCGCTAATTCGCAATCTCGCCCCTTGGACGCGATCCCGATTATCCTCAAAGGAATCCGGGTACGGAGCCAAGTGCGAATGCGATAGGGCTTGCGCTTCATGAAGACAGCTTATCATGCTTGGCGTTATTATCAATATAGCAAGTTTTGTACATTCACTCAACACCCGACGCCAGCCCTTCAGTACCATCAGTCACTAAGACTAGTAAGTTGACCAATGAAAGGATATTTCTCAATATTATCGTATTGAAATAAATGTTATTATGTCATCGCCATCCTAGTCTAAACGGTGAGGTCGATGACAATCATTGTTACGTCCGATGCGAGAAAGTCAGAAGGAAGCTTGCGTAAAATAGGGAAAAATAGGGGAAACGCTGGAAAAGGCCGTCCGAAAGGCTCACCTAATAAGTTCAACGCCAGCCTAAAAGACATGGTCCTTCGAGCGTTGAATGACGTGGGCGGAGCAAGTTGGCTCGCCCAGCAGACTCATGAGAATCCGGTGGCATTCATGGCGCTACTCGCCAAGCTGCTGCCGCTCGAATTGAAGCAGGAATCGGCTCAACCCGAGCCGCTTACAATCCGAATCATCGGTGGCCTCCCTGACGACTAGCACCGTAGCTTTATAAAGCGGTCGGCTTGGAGACATTTTTCGGACGAGAGGATACAAGTCTCACAATAGATAAATTTCCGACACTCGGCGGCCAGGCAGCGTTCGGTCTGTAACGCGAAAAGCTGTCATCATTTGGCGGCAAGAGTTTAATCTCTTTAAATCCCAGATATCGATCTTTTAACGCCGCATTATAGGGCCAGCAAGGACGAGCCTTGCCGCCCTGAAGCTCTGAAGGATTTGTGGCATAGCGCTAGACGATACTGCCGGTGATCTGCTGGATAAGCTCGGCATGAGTGTGCGGCCGCTCCGCCAACTTATCCCCAAAGATCGCCATGCGAAGGCAGCTGGCGGTTGCGATTTCGAGATCGCGGATGGGGTCTTGCCGATAGTCCACGTAATAGCTCTGATAGACCGACGCCTCGTATATGTTGGGGGCGCCACCGTGGATCACGCCCGCACGCAGTTTTGCTAGCCGCCGCGCCCGTGTCGCGTCGAAAGACGGGCCGAGATGGGGACCAACGGCATCGATCATCGCTTCAGTGGCCGCTTCACGATCGCCAAATAGCGCGTCCAGCGCGCCGCATAGCGGGGCGACCCTAGTGGCGGGATCGCGAACCCAGGCTCGGTAGAAGTATTGCAGGGCGAGGAGTGCCTTGCCTTCGCGGGCGTCGTCCGACTCAAGCAACTGCGTCAGCGTGCTCATCCAAGCATGATCCGTTGCGCTTAGTAGTAGCTTCTCACTCAGCGGGGGTGTCGCAGCAGCGCCGCTGTGGTAGGCGGCAACCGATCCGAAGCTCATGTAGCCGGGCGGCACAGTGCGCATGGAGAAGGTATAGCGCTCCATCGGATGCGGAAGCAGCGCCAGGGCGCCTAAAATGGCGTTGCGCATCCGCAGAGCGATCTCATCGATCGGCGCGCGCACCCCCAGCCAACAACTTATGTCGGCGAGCGGCATACCCACATGCATTGGGGTCGGCGGATGCTTGTCCGGCCGCACCTCCTCCGGATCATACCATCGTGCCAGTTCCGGCGGCAGCTCGGTGGGCGGTAGCAGGAAAAATGGCTCGCTGCGGAAAGGGTCAGCCACAGTTGCCACGGTAACGGGATAAAGGAATAGCTCCTGTGGTGGCGCAAAGATCGGCGATCGCCCGATAGCCAAGGAAAGTTCGCGCCGGTCCTGCGGTGTTAAATGATCAGCGAGCGAGTCGCCGTCCGGAAGCGACCACCAGTCACATCGGAAAAGGTCCATCTCGTCGCTCATAAACTTGACGAGCATCTGCTGCAGGTCCCCAACGGACAGCGCCCGCAAGTGTGGCGACGCATTCCGACGAATGAAGAGCGCGGCATCAAGCAGCGCGCTTCCTTCGAAGTGGATCTCGGTCCCACTCTGCGGTCGTGAGACATGGAAGCCTCCGGCGTCGCACTGGACCTTCGGCCACCGGACAACCGCCCTTAGCACCAGGTCAAGGGCTTCGGCGGGGCTGGAAACGGCATATGTCATCGCCCGTCAACATGGCGCCGCAACGTTGGAGCCGCAATCACCTGCGCGGCGCATTAGAGTGTAGAGATTTAATTTAGGTCTTATAGCCTCGTCTTCTAAAATGAGATTTCAGGATCGGCCAAGGTAATGCCAAGTGAACACTGTGAAGTCGAAAGGTGTCCAGTTAATTCGTTTAGCTGATAGGGTGTTCGGCTTCAAACGCGATGATCGAGTCGGTCTGCTCGCCGATAAGCTCTCGGAACGCTTCGAACGCATTGTAGCAGTGATCGCGCTCCACCTCGAGAACGTCGGCAACAGCGGCGAGCGTAAACGGCTCGAACTGACCGAAAGCGTAGCTTGCTTTGCCGTCTTTGTTGACGTTGCGTTCTACTGTACCAGAAACTCCAATAACAAAATTGGGGGAGAAACCGTGATTGTAAGCGTGTCGAAAGTTGGCTGATGCATTCCGAAATTTTTGATTGCCAAGGGGTTCGAGCGCTAGCACAAATGGACGGAATTTCTTCCATCCCTTGCCGAACGGCTCAATTTGGTGAAGGTAGAGATTTCCCTCTGGAAATTCATCTTTCCACTCACCCAGGCCTTTCGACATGTTTGCTTGGTGACAAAGATGTCCTGCCGCGACTGCAAACCGACTCTTGATCGCATAAGGCAGGCCCAATGCGATCGTACCCAATTGATCGACGAACTCGTGCGAGGCCGCGAGTTTGCCCTCGTCGGTCAACGGATCGACGATGGTGTGCCAAGCCCGCAGTCGATCAACGTGGTTGGTAAGGTCATTTATGATGTTAGCTAGCTCACGAGCATATTCATCGAGCATTTGGTCCCAAGCTATCCACAAGCCCGACAACCGCTCGGGGCGCTGCCGCCATCGATAGGGCATGTAACGTCCGCTCGTCGGCTTTGCGTCAAGTTCCGCACGGAAGCGCGTATATAAACCTATCAGCTGTTCGGTGGCTTTGAGCCGCAAGTCCTTTGACATTGCTTAGAGCTAACCGATTTTGCCCGACCTGCGCAGCAAGGACGATTAGCTGTCTAGCCACCGCGACGATACTGGCGAGTAACGACTCGCTCGCCATCCGTCAGGCAGCTTTTAGGATCGGTGTTGTCACCGCCGGGTGACGGCAGCTGAGGCGCAAATCGGACCTCGGTAGAATGGCCATAAACGCCCCATAAGAGGAGGCACAAACGCGCCACATGCATATAAATGTGCATATAAACTACATGACACCCAAAGCTCCCGAAGTTTTTCAATTGTCTAGAGCTTGAATTCGTTTCCTCTTCTGGCACCAGACAGCCGCTCCTTGCTGCTCGTCCGCGGTCGCGTAATACTGGGATGACGGAGTAATCTGATCCTCCGCGATCAAATCTTTACACCGGCAGATCATCATCGAGAGCGCTCAGTCCCAATTCTATTGTTCGATAAACCTTCGTGAGCGCTTTCTCGTCGATACAGTAAGGCGGCATGACATAGACCGTATTGCCCAACGGCCTCAGCAGGACATTCATTTCGCGAAAGCCTGCCAGCAGTTTAGGCGCCATGGGGGACAAATATCCCGACGGTCGGTCGTCGACCACGTCGATCGCGGTGATCGTGCCAAGGAACCGCGCGCCGGCAACCCGCGGATGCAGACGCAACCGCTCCAGACCGGCGCGCTGCCGTTCCGATAGCGTCGCGATCCGCTCGCCGACGGGTTCCTCGCGCCAGATCGCCAGATTCGCGTTCGCCGCCGCGCAGGCGATCGGGTTGGCGGTGTAGCTGGACGAATGGAAGAACATCCTCGCCCGATCATCGGACAGGTGTGCGGCAAAGATCGCCTCGCGTGCCATGGTGACGGCAAGCGGCACCGCGCCGCCGGTCAACCCCTTTGACAGGCACAGGATGTCGGGCACCACCCCCGCTTGCTCGCAGGCGAGCAGCGTGCCGGTGCGGCCCCAGCCGGTCATGACCTCGTCGGCGATGAACAGGACGTCGTGGCGCGTGCAGATCGCGCGCATGTCCGCGAGCACCGCGGGCGGGTAGATCAACATCCCCCCCGCGCCGAGCACGAGCGGCTCGACGATGAAGGCGGCCGGGCGCGTGCGGCACGCCGCCTCCAGCGCATCGAGCGTCGCCTGCTCGCGCCCTTCCGCCGGGAAGGGGATGGTGCCGACATCGAACAGCAGCGGCGCATAGGCCCGGTTGAAGACACCGCGCGCGCCGACCGACATCGCGCCGATGGTGTCGCCATGATAGCCGTGCTCGAGCACCAGGATATGGTCGCGGGGCTCGCCGCGGTGGGCCCAGAAGCCGAGCGCCATTTTCAGCGCGACCTCGACGCTGGTCGACCCCGAGTCGGAGAAGAACACGCGGGTCAGCTCCGGCGGCATCATTGCGACCAACCCGCGTGCGAGTTCCTCCGCGGGTTCATGCGTCCAGCCGGCGAAGATGATCTGGTCGAGGCGCTGCGCCTGTTCGGCGATTGCCGCCATGATCCGCGGGTGGCCGTGGCCGTGCGTCGTCACCCACCAGGACGAGATCGCGTCGATCACCTCGCGCCCGTCGGCGGTATGGAGGATCGCGCCCTTCGCATGGGTGACGAGCGGGATCGGCTCGGCGAGGCCGTGCTGGGTGAACGGATGCCAGATCGGCGAGCCGCTCACGCGAAGTCCCGCACGTGGAAATTGGCCGCAAAGGCGTCACGCAGCGCGGTCGGGTCGAGCCGATCGAGCCACGGCAACCGCCCCAGCCGCGGCACGTTGCCGATCGCCGCGATCGTCGCCTCGCTGTCCTCGACCGCCGGGCCGACGAACGCGACGCCGAGGATCGCCACGCCGCGCGCACGCAGCGCCTCGATCGACAGCAGCGAATGGTTGATCGTCCCGAGCGACGTTCGTGCGACCAGCACTACGGGGAGGCGCCAGTGGGCGAACAGGTCGGCGAACACGAGTTGCCGCGTCACCGGCACCAGCACGCCGCCCGCGCCTTCGATCACCAGCGGATCGTGCGGCGGCGGGTCGAGCCGTGCCGGGTCGATCGCGATCCCGTCGATCTCGGCGGCGCGATGCGGCGAGCAGGGGGTGGTCAGGCGATAGGCTTCGGGCAGGACATAATCGGAGGGCAGGCCCGACAGCCGCGCAACCCGCTCGGCGTCGCTGCCCCCATTGCCGTCGTCGTCGAGCCCGGCCTGCACCGGCTTCCAGTAATGCGCGCCGAGCGCAGCGGTCAGCGCGGCGGCGAACACCGTCTTGCCGATCCCGGTATCGGTGCCGGTGACGACGACCACCCCGCTCACCGCAACGCCTCGCCGAGCGCATC
>CAXTMT010000093.1:9342-9730 GCA_964245355.1 uncultured Sphingomonadaceae bacterium | reverse complement strand
CAGCTGAACCGCTCGCTGTTGCTGAGCCCCGCTGCCCCGGCGGCGGCGCGCGAATCGCGGTCCTCGCAATAGCCCCGGATCGCTTGCGCGAACGCCTCGTTGCCGCCGGGGCGGCTCAGGCGCCCGCTGATGCCGTCCTCCACCAGGCTGGCGCTGCCCGTCGCGCGCGCCGCCACCACCGGCAGACCGCAGGCCATCGCCTCCAGCGTGACGTTGCCGAACGTCTCGGTGACCGAAGGATTGAACAGCATGTCGCAACTGGCGATCGCCCGCCCGAGATCGGCGCCGCGCTGGAAGCCGGTGAAGATCGTGCGCTCGGGCATGCGGCTGGCGAACCAGTCGCGCGCCGGCCCCTCGCCGATCACCACCGCGCGCGCCTTGCTGCCGC
>CAXTMT010000093.1:5869-9332 GCA_964245355.1 uncultured Sphingomonadaceae bacterium | reverse complement strand
GTTCCAGCAGGTCGAAGGTTTCGGCGAAGACGTCGAGGCCCTTCTCCATCACCAGCCGGCCGACGAAGGCGACGGCCGGCTCGTCATCCTCCAGGCCCACCGAGCGGCGCCAGGCGGCATCGCGGCGCCCGGGCGTGAAGATAGAGGTGTCGACGCCGCGCGACCAGATGCCGACGTCGTAGCTCATCCGCTGCTCGCGCAGCAGTTGCGCCATCGATTCGGAGGGTGCGAAGATCGCGTCGCAGCGGCGGTAGAGCCGGCGCAGGATCGCCTCCACCGTCGGCTCGACCCACGCCAGATTGTAATAGCGCAGATAGGTCTCGAAGCGGGTGTGGACCGACGCGACGGCGGGAACGTTCCATTTGCGCGCCAGCGTCACCGCGCGGTGGCCGAGGAATTCGGGCGAGGCGATGTGGAAGATGTTGGCGCCGAACTCGCGCAGATCGCGCTGCACCGTCCAGGGGATACCCACCGCCAGGCGATATTCGGCGCGACCGGGGAAGGGCAGCGACGGTACGCCGACGACCTTGCCGATCGAGGGAAAGGCCGGGTTCTTGCGCTTGGGGCTGTAGATGCGGACCTTGGCGCCCTGTCTCTGGAGATAGCCGACCAGGCGATTCAGCGCCTGGTTCGCCCCATCGCGGACGAAATTGTAATTGCCCGAGAAGAGGGCGACCCGCAGGTCGGTGATGTCCATAAGCGGCGCTGGTTACCGGGTGGCGGCGGTGGAGGCAATTCGGCTTTAAGCGACACCCACCTGTCGTCCTGCTGAACCTGTTTCAGCATCCATTGGTACGGCGTCTGCCGTAGCGCTTCGCGGTCGATCGTCGTGCTGATCGACCCTGAAACGCGTTCAGGGTAACGGGTCGAATCAATTCTCGCCCGGCTCTCCGCCGTGCAGTGCGCTCGCAGCCTTTGCCGCCAGCGCCGTCGCCTCGCTCGCCATCGCCCTGGCTCCGGAATAGATGAAGCCGTAGGTGGGGTAGGCCTTGGTGCCGACGCCGCCGATCGGCGAATACCAGACCTTCACCGCGCTCCAATCGTTGTTGGCGGAGGCATCGACGACGGTGACGTCATGCTCGATCCGGCCCTTCATCCCGCCCCAATTGGCGTGGGTGACCTTGATGATGCGGTCGGAGAGCACCTGGGTGACGGTGGCGACATGGCCCGAGCGCATCGAATTGAGCGCCTTGAACACCAGCACCGAACCGGGCTTGGGCGCCGACCCTTGCGAATATTTGCCGAGCGCCTGATGCCACCAACCGGCGGCGGCACCGAAGAGCTGGATGCCCGAAAAGGCGCGGGCGAACGGGGCGCATTGGAGATAGGATTGCGCGTTCGCGGCCGACGGAGCGGCGAGACCGGCGATCATCAGGCAGGCGGCAACGGCCCCCTCGAGCGTCTTGTGCAAGTGTCGAATCCCCCGACCCGCTGTGAGGCCTCACCATGCTGCCGGGGGTGGCGCTTGCCTATCGCGGTGCGGCGAAGCGGGGGAGTCGTGCGTTTATCCGTGGTTCATCGCAGCCATATGCCGGCACGAAATCGCTTCGCCTTCGTTACGGCGCGGTTCAGCGCAGGGCGGGCGTGTCGAGCTTCAGTGCTTTGGCGGAAATCACTTCGGGATCGAGTCCCGCCGCTTTCATGACGGGCAGGAAAGCCGCCGCCTTGCCGACCACGACGACGCTCGCGACCGAAGGATCGAGCAGTTGTGCAGAGACACGCTGGATATCCTCCGCCTTCACCGCCGTCACCTTGTCCGCATAGAGATCGATCTCGGCGGGATCGATGCCGCGTTCGACCAGCCCGGCGACCAGCGCCGCCTGGCCATCGGTGGTTTCGATCGCCTCGCCGAAATTGCCGATCAGCGTGGCCTTGCGCGCCGCCAGTTCCTCGGCGCCGACCGGCTCCTGTCCCATGCGGCGCATCTCGGCCTTCATGATCGCCAGCGCATCGGGCACGGTCGCGTTCTTGGTCTGGGTGGCGGCGGTGAGCGGGCCGGGGAGGCGGCCCGCGCTCATGCTGCTCGATGCGCCGTAGGCGAGGCCGCGCCTGACGCGGATCTCGCGGTTGAGGCGCGAGGAATAGCCGCCGCCCAGCGTCGAATTGGCGACCAGCGCGGGATAATAATCGGGGTCCGAGCGGCGGATCGTAGTGCGCGCGACGATGACCGACGCCTGCTCGGTATCGGGGAAATCGATGACGATCAGGCGCGGTTTGGGCAGCGGCTGTTCGGGTACGTCGGCCGGTTTGGGGGTTACAGAAGCGGGCCAGGCGTGGGCGAGTTGTTCGCCGAGAGCGGTGGCGCGCTCGGGAGAGACATCGCCGGCGACCACCAGCGTCGTAGTGTCGGGCCGCCAGCTCGCCTGATAGGTGGCGACGATATCGGCGCGGGTGATCGCGCGCAGCGAGAGCGGCGTCCCATTCTCGGGTGCTCCGTAAGGCCCGTCGCCATAGACGGCGCGCGCCGCGACGAGGCCGCCGAGCGCGGCGGGCGTCTGGTAGCTTTGGCTGAGCTGATCGATCGCCGCGGTGCGGGCGCGATCGAGTTCGGCCTGGGTGAAGGCCGGGTGGAGCGCGACATCGTCGAACAGCGCCATCGCCGGATCGAGCTGATCGGATTTGACGGTGAGCGACAACGTCGCCCCGTCGCGGTTCGCATCGCCGCTGAGGCTTCCGCCCAGCGCCTCGATCGTATTGGCGATGGCGGTGGCGTTGCGCGTCGGCGTACCCTTGGTCAGCACGTCGGCGGTAAGCTCGGCGAGCCCGGCGCGGCCCTTGGGATCGTCGCTGCCGCCGCGCGGGGAGACGAGGTGGAGGGTCGCGATCGGCAGATCGTGATTCTCGAGCAGCACCAGCCGCATGCCATTGGAAAGCGTGCGCTCATAGGGCTTGGGCAGGACCGGTTTGACGGTTGCGCCGGGGGTCGGCGGCGACGCGCGGTGCGCGTCGTCGCGTGCTTCGACGATCGGAATGGAAGGCGGCGGGACGAGTGCGGTGGTCTGTACGCTCGGCGCGATCGTTATCGGTGCGCCCTTGTCCTGCGGGGCCGTGTCGGGCGCCATGTAGTGGATGGTCACCGCACGATCGTCGGGCAGCAGCGTACGGGCGACACGCTGGATATCGGCGGTCGTCACGTCCTGGATCGCCTGCAGCGTCTTGTCGGCGAAGGCGGGGTCGCCCTCGTTCAGGACCGCCGACGCGAGGATCGACGCGCGCCCCTCCGCCGTCTCGCGCTGCTTCAGCGCGGCGGTGACGATCAGATTGCGGACGCGCGAGAGTTCGGCGGCGCTCACCGGCCGATCGCGAAGCGAAGCGAGCTCGCGCCGCAGCGCCGCCCGGTCGCCGGGCGAGGGTCGCGCCGGCGTCTCGGCCAGCTTGCCGCCCCTGGCGTCGAGCTTGGCGATCTGCTGCTCGACGCGATCGATCGTGGGCGACCGGCTTGCCGCATCCGCCAGCAGGTCGC
>CAXTMT010000093.1:0-5859 GCA_964245355.1 uncultured Sphingomonadaceae bacterium | reverse complement strand
CCATCACCGCATAGGCGCTGAGCGTACCGGTATCGCGCTTGAAATCGACGTTGACGTCGGTCTCCGAAGCGATCTGATCGCGGTAGACCAAAGATTGATACAGCCGCGAACTTTCGCCGCCCGAAAGGATGCCGTCGATCACGCTGATCGCGGCATGATCGCGATCCCTGCTTGGCGGGATCAGCCAGCTGAGCATGACGGCGGGCAACGGCGTGTTGGCCGCGCGGATCACGTAGCGTGTCGGCCCGGTGCGCGGCGGTTCCTTCGCCGTCACGCGGGGGATCGGCCAACTCGGCTTGGCGATGGCGCCCAGATAGCGATCGATCCAGCCATCGAGGCGCTTGGGATCGAAATTGCCCGAGACGACGAGCACGGCATTGTCCGGCCGATAATAAAGCGCGTGGAAGGCGCGCACGTCGGTCAGCGTCGCGCTGTCGAGTTCGGCGATGCTGCCGATCGTCGGGCGGGCATAAGGGTGGACGCGGTAATTCGCCGCCGGATAATATTGGTAGAAGAGGCTGCCGTAGGGCCGCGCGAAATCGCCGCGCAATTCCTCCTTCACCACCTCGCGCTCCGACGCGAAATTCGCCTGGTCGACGACGAGACTGCCCATCCGCTCGGCCTCGGCCCAGATCAGCCGTTCGAGGTGGTTGGCCGGCACCTTCTCATGATATTCGGTATAGTCATCGTCCGTGGAGGCGTTGTTGTTGCCGCCGACATCCTCCGTCAGCCGGTCGAGGCTCTCGGCGGGCATGTCGCGTGTCGCCTTGAACATCAGATGCTCGAACAGATGCGCGAAGCCCGATCGGCCGGTGGGATCGTTCTTCGAGCCGACGTCGTACCAGACCTGCACCGAGACCGTCGTGCCGCCCTTGTCGGGCATCTCGTAGACGCGCAGCCCGTTGGGCAGGGTACGGGCGATATAGCGGAGCGGGGGCACGGCCTGCATAGCGAAGGCAGGTGCGGCGAGCAGAGCGACGAGCGCGAGACAGAAACGCATAGGCTCCTTTAGCAAGTCTGGCGACGGAAAGAAGGGGAAGCCCGAGTTTGTCCGTCACCAACGGTTCAGCTTGGTCGGCCGAAATTGTTTCGATGACAAGAAGATAAGAAGGGGCATGGCATATGGTTCTCGTCAGAAACTTTCTTCCGATTATCGCGGCGTTTGCCATTGCGCCGATACCTATCGTCGCTGCGGCACAGGCGCATGTGACACCATCTGCTGCCACGCGTTTCACCGTCACGCTCGAGGGCACGGCAGGCAAGCCCGATGTCCTGCTGATCCCGGGATTGACCAGCAGTCGCAAGGTCTGGAAAGCGGAAGCGGCGCGGCTCGCACCTTATTATCGCCTGCATCTGCTCCAGGTGAACGGATTCGGCGGCCAGCCGGCCGGCGTCAACGCTGGCGATGCGCCGCTCCTGCCGGCGATCGTCGACGAGTTGCATGACTATATCCGGCGAGCGGCAAACAGCCGATGATCGTCGGCCACTCGCTCGGCGGCTTGCTCGCGCTGATGCTCGCGGCGAAATATCCGGATGACGCGTCGCGGGTGGTCATCGTCGACGCGCTGCCCTTCTACGGAATGATGTTCGGGCCGCAGGCGACGGTGCAGAGCGTCGAACCGATGGCCCGGCGGATGCGGGACGCAACGCTGACCCAGGATGCCGCCCAGCGAACCGCCATGCAGCGTCGGACCGCGGAGACATTGGCGCTGAGCCCTGCCGGCCGTGCGCTTGTCGAGGCGGACGAAGCAGCGAGTGATCCCCAGATCGTCGCGCGGGCGATGTTCGAGGATCTGCAAACCGATTTCCGGCCGTCGCTCGGCAGCATCAAGGCGCCGGTCCTGGTGCTTTATGCTTTCGACCCGACGCTGGTCTTTCCGGGCGGCATGAAGCCGACGGCGGAGATGGCGGACGCGATCACCGCATCGGCCTACCATGGCTTGGCCGGTGCCCGGCTGGTGCGCGTCGACGACACGCGACACTTCATCATGCTCGATCAACCGCAGCGCTTCGACGAATTGCTGCGAGCCTTTTTGGCAGCCGCGAAACCTCGTTGATGCGGGTCAGATCAGAGTCTTGGTCAACACGACGAAATGCAGGTCGTCACGCTGCGGCACACCGAAGCGATCGTCGCCGTAGGGGAAGGGCTCGGTCTCGTCGGTCAGCCTATAGCCGCGCCGCTGATACCAGGCGAGCAGCCCGGCGCGGATGTTGATCACCGTCATGCGGATCGCGGTGCAGCCATGCGCCTTCACCCACGCCTCAGCGGCGTCGAGAAGGGTGCGGCCGAGCCCGCCATTCTGCGCGGCGGGATCGATGGTGAGCGAGCCGAGATACCACAAGCCGTCACCCTTCGGCGCCAGCCATACCGAGCCCTGCAGCTTGCCGTCGTCGCCCCGCCAGACGAGCTGGAAGCCATCCGGGTGGGCGGTGATGTCCTCGCGCAACAACGCCTCGCTGGTGCGCGGGCCGGAGATGTAGCTCTCGCTGTTCCAGCCGTTCGGATCGCCGCCGCGATAGGCGAGGTTCATCAGCGCGGCGATTTCAGGGATATCGGAGTCGGTGGCTGGAACGAGCGTAGTTTCGGTCATCAACACTCCCAATATAACCCAGGGTTGTATTCTAAAATGGAATATCGTACCTTCGAGAAACGAAGGCAGCCCTGCCTTCCACGGTAAGGATGATACGCATGTATAAGTGGGTCAACAGTCGGCGGCCTGACCGCCTCCGCAGTGAGGATCGACGACAGTGGCGGACCTTTATCGCATAACGCTCACCGAGGTTTTGGTAGCGGACATCGAACAGAGATCGGAAGCCGATCAGGACGTCATGTTTGCCTTGGTCTCGCAACTTCGGATTGACGGGCTCGATCTGATTGCAGGCGCCAAGGCGATTAGGGTGCCGGGACTCGACGTGGAATTTATCGAGCCGGGTGAAACACCTGACATGGTGTGGGTACGCTTTTTCCTCTCGCTTGATGACAGCATGATCGTGCTGGTGGCGCGCCAGAAGCCGGATCGACTGTTGCTTGATCTGGGGTGAGCCGGGAAGGCTTGGAATATGACGGACGCACATGAGATAGTTATGGCGGAGCTGGATTGGCGACCGAAGTTGAGTGCCGAACGCAAAGTGCGGGTCGAGCGAAATATGGAGCGGTTCGCCAAGGTGGGCTCGCTATTTAAGACTATCCGCGAAGGGCTTGGGCTGACCCAGGTTCAGGCAGCTCTACGGCTAGGGACAAGCCAGGCGAACGTCTCAAAGCTCGAGCGCCGGTCGACCGCCGATCTCGGCCAATTGGTGAAGTTGGCCGGCGAAAGCGATTATGAGATCTTGCTGGTCCTGCGTAAACCGGGCGAGGAACTGGAATTTGCGATCCAATCCTGATTGCGGCGATCAGATCAGCCCGGCCAGCGGGCTCGACGGATCGGCATAGCGGCGGCGCTGCATCCGCCCGGCGCGATAGGCCAGGCGGCCGGCTTCGACCGCCGCCTTCATCGCCGCCGCCATGAGGAGCGGGTACTTCGCCTCGGCGATGGCGGTGTTCATCAGTACGCCGTCGCAGCCCAATTCCATCGCCTCGGCGGCTTCGGAGGCGGTGCCGACGCCGGCATCGACCAGCACGGGCACTTTCGCATTCTCGACGATCAGCCGGATCGTCACCGGATTCTGGATGCCGAGGCCCGAGCCGATCAGCGAGCCGAGCGGCATGATCGCCACCGCGCCCGCGTCCTCCAGCCGCTTCGCCGCGATCGGATCGTCGGCGCAATAGACCATCGACTTGAAACCCTCCCTGGCGAGGATCTCGGTCGCGCGCAGCGTCTCGATCATGTCGGGGTAGAGCGTACGCTGCTCGCCCAGCACTTCGAGCTTCACCAGATCCCAGCCGCCCGCCTCGCGCGCCAGCCGCAGCGTGCGGATCGCGTCCTCGGCGGTGTAGCAGCCGGCGGTGTTGGGCAGGTAGGTGATCGTCTTCGGGTCGATATAATCGGTCAGCATCGGCGCATTGCGATCGGAAATGTTCACACGCCGCACCGCGACCGTGACAATCTCGGCGCCCGAGGCTGCGACGGCGGCGGCATTCTGCGCGAAATCCTTGTACTTGCCGGTGCCGACGATGAGGCGGGAGCGGAAGGTCTTGCCGGCGACGGTCCAGGTGTCGTCGGCGATCGGGGCGGCATGATCGCCGCCGCCCACGAAATGGACGATCTCCAGTTCGTCACCGTCTTCCAGGGTAACCTCGCGCAAGGTCGAGCGCGGCACGATCTCGAGGTTGCGCTCCACCGCCACCTTTTCGGGTACGAGGCCGAGTTCGTTGGCCAGTTCGGCGATGGTCATGCCGCCCTGCACACGACGGTGCTCGCCGTTGACTATGATACTGATCGTGCCGTCGCTGTGGGTGAGAGTCGCCATGCCGGGCCTCTAGGATATTTCACTATAAAGTTGAAACCACTTGTCGGCTCTGACATGGGCGCCGGTTCATCTGGGAAATGTTGCGATGTCCGAAACGAACCACGGCGCGATGAACGTCGATCCCGCACTAGTCCGCCAGCTGGCCGAATTGCTCGACGAGACCAAGCTGACCGAGATCGAGGTGCAGGACGGCGAACGCCGCATCCGCGTCGCGCGCAAGGCGGCGGCCGTCGTGGCGCAGCCCGCGCCTGTCGCCGTTTCCGCGCCCGCACCGGTCGCGACACCGACCCCAGCACCGGCGCTCGCGGTGGCGCCTGCCGATCATCCCGGCACGATCCGTTCGCCCATGGTCGGCACCGCCTATCTCTCCTCGGCACCCGGAACGAAAGCCTTCGCTTCAGCCGGTGACAAGGTCGCCGCCGGCGATACTTTGCTGATCGTCGAGGCGATGAAGGTGATGAACCCGATCGTCAGCCCGCGCGCGGGAACCGTCGTTTCGGTGCTGGTCGACAATGCGCAGCCGGTCGAGTTCGATCAGCCGCTCATCGTCGTCGAGTAAGCAGGGCATGGCGCTCGGCAAGCCGATCGAGAAGATCCTGATCGCCAATCGCGGCGAGATCGCGCTGCGCATCCACCGTGCGGCGCACGAGATGGGCATCAAGACGGTCGCGGCGCATTCGACCGCCGATGCCGATGCGATGCACGTGCGTCTCGCCGATCAGGCGGTGTGCATCGGGCCGCCGTCGGCGACGGACAGCTATCTCAACATCCCCAACATCATCTCGGCCGCCGAGATCACCGGCGCCGATGCGATCCATCCCGGCTACGGTTTTCTCTCCGAAAACGCGCGCTTCGCCGAGATCGTCGAGAGCCACGGCATCGTCTGGATCGGCCCCAAGCCCGAACATATCCGCACGATGGGCGACAAGATCGAGGCCAAGCGCACCGCCGGCAAGCTCGGCCTGCCGCTCGTCCCCGGCTCGGACGGCCCGATCGGCGATCTGGCCGAAGCCAAGGCGATCGCGACCGAAGCCGGCTATCCTGTGATCATCAAGGCGGCCTCGGGCGGCGGCGGGCGCGGCATGAAGGTCTGCACCAGCGAGGACAGCCTAGAAACGCTGATGAGCCAGGCGGGCAGCGAGGCGAAGGCGGCGTTCGGCGACGCGACCGTCTATCTCGAAAAATATCTCGGCAACCCGCGCCACATCGAATTCCAGATCTTCGGCGACGGCAATGGCAACGCCATCCATCTCGGCGAACGCGATTGCTCGCTCCAGCGCCGCCACCAGAAGGTGCTGGAGGAAGCGCCGTCGCCGGCGATCACGCCGGAGGAGCGCGCGCGGATGGGCGGCATCGTCGCCAGGGCGATGGCCGACATGGGCTATCGCGGCGCCGGCACGATCGAGTTCCTGTGGGAAGACGGCGAATTCTACTTCATCGAGATGAACA
>CAXTMT010000092.1:1850-9919 GCA_964245355.1 uncultured Sphingomonadaceae bacterium | reverse complement strand
CCGCCCCGGCGATCGGCACCCCCGCCTGCCCCAGGATCGCGGGGTTCACCAGGATGATATAGGCCATGGTGAGAAATGTAGTGGCGCCCGCGACGATCTCGGTCCGGACGCTCGTGCCGCGCGCGGTCAGCGCGAAGCGCCGCGTCAGCCAGCTACCCGAAACACCATCCATCGCCTGCGCCCCCGTCTTCGCAAGCGCAGCATGACGCGAAGGCCGGCGCGTATCAAGCGGCGCTAGATCCTCCCCTGCAAGGGGAGGTGGCGGGCCGAAGGGCCGACGGAGGGGTGACACCGCCGACGGGGACACCCCTCCGTCCGCTGCGCGGCCACCTCCCCTTGCAGGGGAGGACTTGGGGGTTCGATCCGAAGCCGGTATCGATCCAGATCAGGCCGGTCCGGGCCATGCTCCGGCAAGACCCAGCGACTCCAGCTTCTCGGCGAGCGCGAACAGGCGCGGTTCGGTGCCGCGCGGGCCGATCAGCTGCACCCCGATCGGCAGTGCACCGCAGTCCTTCAGCGGCACGACCAGCGACGGCAGGCCCGCGAAGCTGATCGGCTGGGTGAACAGGCCCAGATGCGCGCGCGCCGGAACGCGGACACCGTCGATCTCCACCATCGGATCGGCGGCAAGCGGCGCCGGCCCCGGCGCGGCGGGCGCGATCAACACATCCCAATCGCGGAACAGCCGCTCCATCTGGGCAATATACCAGCGGCGGAAGCGCCGGGCGTCCTCGTAAGCGTCACGCGACAGCATCGCGCCGGCGATCAGCCGATCGCGTGTGCCCGGATCATAGCCCATCGCCTCGATCCGCAGCGCCGGCAGATGCAGATTGCCGCCCTCATAAGCGGACATTAGGACCGCCGCCGAACGCGCCTCGGCAACGCCCTCCAGCCCGACCATGGCGGCACCCAGCGCATGCGCGACGCGCGCGATCGCGCCCGCCGTCTCCGGCCCGATATTCTCGCCGAACCAGCCGTCGAGCAGCGCAACCCGGCTCGGCGCCTCGACCCGCCCGTAATTCGGCCCGCGCATCACGGTGCAGACGAGGCGCAGATCCTCGATATCCTTGGCGAAAGCGCCGACATCGTCGAAACTGTCGACGAAGGGGAACACCCCGCCCATCGGCAGATCGCCATGCGTGGGCTTCAGGCCGTAAAGCCCGCACAAAGCGGCAGGCACGCGCACCGATCCGTTGGTATCGGAGCCAAGCGCGAAGGGCAGGAAATTCGCCGCCACCGCCGCCGCCGATCCGCCGGACGATCCCCCCGCCAGCCGGCTCAGATCGTGCGGGTTGCGGGTGGTGCCGCTGTGCGCGTTGATCGTGGCGAAACCGTAAGCGAATTCGTCCATGTTGAGCGTACAGACGAGCACCGCGCCGGCATCGTGCAGCCGCGCCACCACTTCGGCATCGCACGGTGCCGGCACGGCGTGGACGCGGTTGCGCGCACCCGCCGTGGTCGGCAGCCCGGTGATGTCGAACAGATCCTTGACGCCGAACGGCACCCCGGCGAGCAGGCCGGGATCTTCACCCGCCGCGATCTTGGCGTCCACCGCCTCGGCATCGGCCAGGGCGCGCGCCTCGAGGATGCGGGTGGCGGCGTTATATTCCCAGTTGCGCGCCTTCAGCCGCTTGATCGTCTTGGCGGCGACGGCGCGCGCCGTCGTCCGCCCTTCGCGCACCGCGGTCGCGACTTCGCGGACGGTGATCATATCTCGGGATGCTCGGCGAGGAAGTTGGCGACCAGGGTATGATGCTGCTCCAGCAATTCGCGATTCTCGATCACGCCAGCGATCAGCGCCTCGTTCAGAACGAGATCGATCTCCTTCGCGCGTGCCAGCAGCTTGACCCGTTCTTTCTCCACCATGGGCCATCGGTCGCACAGCCGAAGCGCTCTGTGAAGTCCGCGTTTGCGGGATCGTTGCGGGATCGCCCGGGGCATGGCACGGGGAGACGAGGTGGAGAGCGGATGATGATCAGGCGGACGAGCGCGGCCCTGCTGCTGGCGCTGGCGTGGGTGGCGGGCGCGGCGGTTTCGGATGCCGCGATCCCGGTCAAGCGCGACGGCGTCTGGGCGCAGAGCTACGGCGATCGTCAGCCCGATCCGGCGATCCTCTTCGGCACCCTGCCGAACGGCCTGCGCTATGCGATCCAGCAAAACGCCACCCCGCCGGGACAGGTTTCGATGCGGCTCGTCATCAAATCGGGGTCGCTGGAGGAGCATAAGGGCGAGGAGGGCATCGCCCATTTCCTCGAACATATGGCGTTCCGCGGCAGCACCCATGTCGCCGATGGCGAGCTGATGCGCGGGCTGCAGCGCAAGGGCCTGGCGCCCGGCGCCGATTCGAACGCCGCGACCAGCCACGAAGCGACGATCTACCAATTCGATTTCCCGAGCGGCGGCAAAGGCGCGGTCGACAGCGGCCTGAGCTATCTGCGCGAGATCGCGAGCGACCTGACGATCGACCCCAAGGCGGTCGACAGCGAGCGCGGCGTCGTGCTCTCCGAAGAGCGGGTGCGCGACGGGCCGCCGATGCGCGCGAGCAAGGCGCTGCTCGGCTTCACCATGCAGGGCCAGCTCGCCCCCGAGCGCTGGCCGATCGGCACGATCGAAAGCGTCCGCCACGCCGGCGCCGCCCAATTGCGCGGCTATTACGACCGCAATTACCGGCCCGACAATGCCACCCTCATCGTGGTCGGCGATGCCGATCCGAAACAGATCGAGGCGGAGATCAAGGCGCGCTTCGCCGATTGGCGGGCTCGAACGCCCCCCCCTCCCGCGCCCGATCTCGGCAAGCCGATGCGGCGCGCCGAAGACGTCCGCCTGTTCGACGAAGCCGGCGCGCCGACCTTCCTCCAGGTCGCTTGGGTGCGCCGCTACGACGATCGCGCCGATACGTCCGCGCGCGTACCCGACGATCTCTCGCAGATCGTGGCGCAGCTGATCCTCAACCAGCGCTTCAGCGATATCGCGCGGCGGCCCGGCGCGGCCTTCATCGGCGCGGGCGTGTTCCGCAACAACGCCTTCAAATCGACCAATACCACCACGCTCAGCATCGGCGCCGCGGCCGATCGCCAGCCGATCGCGCTGCGTGCGGCGGTCGACGAATTGCGCCGGGCGCGCCTGTACGGCGTCACCCGGGCCGAACTGGATCGCGCGCTGTCGGACTTCGATGCGATGCTGGCGAACGGCGTCGCCGGGGCGAACACCCGCCAATCGGTGCAGCTCGCCAACCGGATGATGGGCGACGTGATCGAGGATGAGGTGACGCGCAGCCCGGCGCAGGACGCGCAGGATTTCGCCGGCTGGAAACGCACGGCCGGCGTGGCGGAGATCAATAAGGCGATCGGCCGGATGTTCGACGGATCGGGTCCGCTGATCTTCGTTTCCGGCCAAAAGGCGCCAAAAGGCGGCGAGGCCGCGATCCGCACCGCCTATAATCTGGCCGCGCATGAGAAGATCGCGCGCAGCGCGGCGACGGGAACGACCGGCTGGCCCTACACCCGCTTCGGCCCCGATGGCGCGATCACCGCGCGCCGCGAGATACCGGATCTGGGCGTCACCCTCGTCACCTTCGCCAATGGCGTGACGCTGGCGGTGAAGCCGACCTCGTTCAGCAAGGACGAAGTGCTGGTCGACGTGAGCTTCGGCCAAGGCCGCCTCGCGCTGCCCCGCGACCGATCCTACGCTTATTGGCTGCTGGGCGGATCGACCTTCACCGACGGCGGCACGGGCAAAGTCGATTCGGGCGAGATCGAGCGGATGATGGCAGGCCATTTCGTCGGCGCGCAGCTCCAGGCAGGCGATAGTTCGTTCGAACTCAGCAGCCGCACCCGGCCCGAGGATCTGGCGCTCCAGCTGCAGCTGATGACCGCTTATCTCAGCGATCCCGGCTTCCGCCCCGAAGCGGTGACGCGCGTGGCGAATGCGATGGCGACCTATCTGCCGCAGATCGACGCGACGCCCGGCGGCGTCCTCAGCCGCGACCGCGCGCAACTGCTCCACGATGGCGACGTCCGCTGGCATTCGCTGACCGGGCCGGAGCAATTGGCGCAGACCAGACCGCAGGATCTGGCGGCGCTCCTCAAGCCGGCGCTCGCCGGGCCGATCGCGGTGACGATCGTCGGCGACACGAGCGTGGATCAGGCGATCAAGCTGGTCGCGGCGACCTTAGGCGCGCTGCCCCCGCACCCGGCCTGGTCCCAACCGAGCGCTGTGGGCGCCGTCTTTCCGGGACCCACGCCCAAGCCGGTCGCACTCACCCACAACGGCCGCCCCGATCAGGCGCGCGCCTTCGCAGCGTGGCCGACACCCGACTTCTGGACGAATCCGCGCGATGCCCGCGCGATGCAGGTCGTGTCGGCGCTGATCCAGCAGCGGCTGTTCGATACGGTGCGCGAGAAGGAGGGATCGACCTACTCGCCCGAAATGGCCAGCGCCGCGTCCACCACACTCCCCGGTTACGGCTATCTGAGCGCCGGGGTCGAGATGCCGCCGGAGAAGCTTGCCGGCTTCTTCGCCTCGGTCGACGCGATCCTCGCCGATCTGCGCGACCATCCCGTCGGCGCCGACGAACTCGACCGCGCCAAACGACCCTTGGTCGAGGCGCGCGGCCGCGATCTGCACCAGAACAGCTTCTGGATCGGCGCCCTCCCCCTCGGCCTCCACGATCCCCGCGAATATGGTGCGATCCGCACACGGGTCAGCGGCACGAGCGCGGTGACGGCGGCGGACGTGCAGCGCGTGGCGCAGGCCTATCTGCGGCCGGAGAAAGCGTATCGGATCACGGTGACGCCGAAGGGGGTGGACCAGTAACCACCGTCATGCCGGCGCCGGCCGGCATGACGGAAAAAAGGTGAGGGCTATAACAATCCCAACGCCGACAGTTCGCTCACCATCACCAGCGGCATCTCGCCCACCGAACTCTCCGTATCCGGCAGATCGCCCGGCGCATCGCTATCCTTCAGATAGCGCCACCCCTGATGCGCCCGCTTCGGCTGCACCCGCGTCAACACCAGGCCGGCACTCAGCCGAATACGGCAGCGCCCCTCCACCTCTTCGAACCCGATTATCTCCTGCCGCGCGACCAACTGGTGCTTGATGATCCAGAACAAAGATCCGCCGACCAACTCGACATGCCGTGTCGGACGATAGCGCGTGTCGATCCAGCTTTCGCCGCCCGTCGCCCGCGCGCGCTGCCGTTCGCGCAGCACATCGACATCGTTGGCACCGAAGGCGATGCGGGACAGGTTCAACGGATGCATGGCACCCCATGTGGGCGCCGCCGTGCCGCGATCAAGCGATCAGGAGAGGTGGAATAACGTCGCGAGGCCGAGGAAGAAGAAGAAGCCCAAAGTATCGGTCATCGTCGTGACGAACACGGTAGAGGTCACCGCCGGATCGATCTTCAATTTCTCCAGCCCCAGCGGGATCAGCACACCCGATAGCCCCGCATTGATGCTGTTGATCACCATCGCGAGGAACAACACCAGGCTCAGCCAGAAATCATGGTAGATCAGTTGGCAGCCGACCGCCATCAGGAAGCCCAGCCCCAGGCCGTTGGCGCTGGCGATCCACCATTCGCGCACGATCATCCGCCAGGTGTTCGATCCGGTCAGTTGATTGGTGGCAAGCGCGCGCACCGTCACCGCCATCGTCTGCGTCGCGGCATTGCCGCCCATGCCGTTGACGATGCCCATCAGCACCGCCAGCGTCACCAGCTTGGCGATCGAATCCTGGAAGAAGGCGACCACCGCGGCAGCGAGGATCGCGGTCCACAGATTGATGAACAGCCACCACATCCGCGTCTTGATCGTGGAGAGCAAAGGCTCGTTGATGTCGCCGTCGCCCGCGCCCGACAGCAGCAGCGCGTCCTCGCCCGCTTCCTCCTGGATGATGTGCAGGATGTCGTCGACGGTGATCATGCCGACCAGCCGCCCGGAACGATCCACCACCGCCGCCGAGATGAGCGCATATTTCTGGAAGCGCAGCGCCACGTCTTCCTGATCCATATCGACCGGGATCAGCGTCTGCTCGTCCTGCATCACCTGGGTGACGGGCTGATCGTCGCGGGCGCGCATCACCCAGCTGCTCTTCAGCGTGCCGATCGGCTTGTGGCCGATATCTACGACGAAGATTTCCCAGAAATCGGTCGGCAGATCCTCGGTCGAGCGCACATAATTGAGCACGTCGCCGACCCGCCAATGTTCGGGCACCGCGACCACGTCGCGCTGCATCAGGCGACCGGCGGTCTCCTCGTCGTAGGAGAGCGCTTCCTCGATCGCGGCCCGGTCCTCGGGCTCCATCGCGTGGAGGACGGCGCGCTGGTCCTCCTCGTCCATGTCCTCGATGATCGCGACGGCGTCGTCGGTATCGAGTTCCGACGCTATTTCGGCGATCTCATGGGGCTCGAGCGCATCGACCAGCGCCTCGCGCACCCAGTCGTTCATCTCGGCATAGACATCGCCGTCGATCAGCTCGGCGAGCGCGCCGGCCAGCGCGGGGCGCATGTCGCCGGGGGCAAGTTCGAACAGATCGGCGATATCGGCCGGGTGGAGCGGCTCGACCAGCGCCCGCGCGCCGGCATCGTCGCCCTCTTCGACACGATCGATGACCTTCTGGACGAAGGCGGGGGTCAGCCGATCTTCCGAATCGTGGTGATGGTCGGCCGGAGTCGGCACCTCTGCCTCGAGCGTTTCGATGTCGATGTCGCTCACCGGCTCGCCTCCGTCACGTAGCGCGAAGGCTCTTTAGAGGGCGGGCGGTCTTACTCAACCCCCGTTCGGGGTGGGGAGCGAACAGAATCCCGACCCCGCTCATCCTGAGGAGCCATTTCGGCCAGAGTCCCAAGAAAGTATACTTTCTTGGGCGCCCGACTAGCTCAACGGCTCCTCAGGATGAGCGGGTTTTGCCGGAAGGCTTCATCCTGCGCGTAGCCTCCCCATATCCATCCCATGACCTATCGCCTCTCCGTCCTCGACCAATCCCCCATCGTCGCCGGCTCGACCGCGCGGCAGGCCCTGCTCAACACGATCGACCTCGCCCAGCATGCCGAAAACCTCGGCTACGATCGCTTCTGGATGGCCGAGCATCACGCCTCGCCGGCGCTGGCAGGCGCCGCGCCCGAAGCGATGATCGGGCCGGTGGCGCTCGCGACCAACCACATCCGCGTCGGCTCGGGCGGGATCATGCTGCCGCATTATTCGCCGTTCAAGGTGGCCGAGACCTTCGCCTTGCTCTCCGCGCTCGCGCCGGGGCGGATCGATCTCGGGTTCGGCCGCGCGCCGGGCAGCGACCAGCGCACCGCGCTCGCCCTCCAGCGCGACCGATCGAAGCGGATGCCGATGGATTTCCCCCACGCGCTCGACGAACTCGCCGCTTATTTCGACGGCACCTTGCCGCAGGATCATGCCTTCAAGATGCTGGAGGCGACGATGCCGAGCGGCGGCGGCACACCGGAGCTGTGGATGCTCGGCTCCTCGGCCGATTCGGCGCTATGGGCGGCGGAGCGCGGCATGCCCTATTGCTTCGCCGACTTCATCAATCCGAACGGCGCAGACCTCGCCCGCCAGTATCGCCGCAACTTCCGCCCGGGCCGGCTCGCCCAGCCTTATGTGACGGCTTCGACCTGGACGATCGCGGCGGCGACGCATGCGGAGGCCGAGCGGCAGGCGATGCCGTCGCGGATGATGATGGCGCATCTCTACGCCGGCCGGCTGATCCCGGTGCCGACGATCGACACCGCCGAGGCGTGGCTCGCCGAGCAGACCACGCCGATCACCCGCGACCGCCGCATGGTGCTGGGTACGCCTTCGGAGGTGCGCGCCGGGCTCGATCGCGTCGCCGGGGATTATGGCGCGGACGAGCTGATGCTGGTCAACATCATGGCCGATCATGCGGCGCGCCGGGAGAGCTACACCCTGGTCGCGCAGGAATATGGACTGGCGAAGCAGGCCGAGGCTGCCTAGAGTCTGTTTGGAACGCGCGGAAGTGCGCGTTTCAAGGCCGCACCGGCCCGCACCCCCACCCGACCTCCCAATCAGGATATTCGATGGGAGGTCGGGTGGGGG
>CAXTMT010000092.1:0-1840 GCA_964245355.1 uncultured Sphingomonadaceae bacterium | reverse complement strand
CCCCCCCCCCCCCCCCCCCCCCCCCCCCCCCCCAACCCTGCTATGCCGGGGGGGGGGGGGGGGGGGGGGCGGGCCGGTGCGGCAAACGCGCCAAGAGCGCGTTTCCAAACAAACTCTAACTGCGCCAACCTTACTGGAGAAATAATATGGCCGACGAGACGCTGACCCTTTCCCTCGACAGCGGCGGCGATGTCGTCATCAAGCTGCGTTCCGATCTCGCGCCCGGCCACGTCGCGCGCATCGTCGAGAATGTGAAGGAAGGCTTCTACGACGGCGTGGTCTTCCACCGCGTCATCCCCGGCTTCATGGCACAGGGCGGCGATCCGACCGGCACCGGCATGGGCGGCCACAAGGGCAAGCCCGACCTGAAGGCGGAATTCTCGGCCGAACCGCATGTGCGCGGCGTGTGCTCGATGGCGCGCTCGTCGAGCCCGAACAGCGCGAACAGCCAGTTCTTCATCGTCTTCGACGACGCCCGCTTCCTCGACAAGCAATACACCGTCTGGGGCGAAGTGACTTCGGGCATGGAGTATGTCGACGCCCTCCCCAAGGGGGAGCCGCCGCGCACCCCGGGCAAGATCGTCAAGGCGACGATTGCTTAAGCCGCCTGCATCCGTCGCCCCGGCGCAGGCCGGGCCGCTGTGTGGGTGCGTCGCCTGCTTCACAGCGATCCCGGCCTGTGCCGGGATGACGGACGGGCGATAGCCCGCTAAAGCGCGCCCATGAGCCTCGTCACCCTCGCGACCGTCGCCGCCGCCGATCTGGGCACGGGCGCGGGCTTCCTGCATTATACCGATCTCCCTATCTCGCCGATCGCCGCCACGATCGGGCCGCTCGTCGTGCGCTGGTATTCGCTCGGCTATATCGCCGGCATCCTGCTCGGCTGGTGGTATCTGACCCTGCTGATCGCCCAGCCGGGGGCGCCGATGCAGCGTGAGCATGCCGACGATTTCATTTTCTCGCTGACGCTGGGCATCATCCTCGGCGGGCGGATCGCCTACGTGATCTTCTACGATCCGTGGATGTTGAAGACGCCGCTGCAGGTGTTCCGCCTGTGGGACGGCGGCATGAGCTTTCACGGCGGCATCCTCGGTGCGCTGGCGGCGGTGATCTGGACGGCGCGGCGCAACGGGCTCTCGGCGCTGCGCTTCAGCGATTACGCCATCTGCTGCGGTCCGTTCGGTCTGTTCCTCGTCCGCCTCGCCAATTTCGCCAATGGCGAGCTGTGGGGGCGGATCACCGACGTGCGCTGGGCGATCGTGTTTCCGGGCGACGATGCCGGCCCCTATCCGCGCCATCCGAGCCAGCTTTACGAGGCCGGGCTGGAGGGGCTGCTGATGTTCGCCATCCTGAGCTTCCTGTTCTGGCGGACCGACGCGCGCTACAAGCCGGGCCTGCTTTCGGGCACCTTCCTGGTGGTCTATGGCGTCGGCCGCTTTATCATCGAATTCTTCCGCCAGCCCGATGTCCAGCTCGGTATCCTGCCGTGGGGGCTGAGCATGGGCCAGACCTTGTGCGCCCCGATGATCGTGATCGGCATCTACCTGCTCCTGACCGCCAACCGCCGCCGGATCGACCTGGTGCCCGCCGTCGGGAGCCCGAGCGTCGCCTGAACCTGCGGATACGTTGACGGCGCTGATCGCGGCGGAAGGCGCGATCCCGCTCGATCGCTTCATGGGCCTCGCCAACGCGCATCATTATGCAACGCGCGATCCGCTGGGCGCCGCCGGCGACTTCATCACCGCGCCCGAGATCAGCCAGATGTTCGGCGAACTGAGCGGGCTCGCGCTGGCCGATCTGTGGCAGCGCGCCGGGCGGCCGGACTGCGCTTTCGCCGAGC
>CAXTMT010000091.1:0-9995 GCA_964245355.1 uncultured Sphingomonadaceae bacterium | reverse complement strand
GTCGACGGCCTCGCCGCCTGGTACGATCCGCTCGTTGATCCGCTCCAGCGCCCTCGGCATTGCCGCGCAGGCGGAGCAAGGTCGGCAGCGCGGTCTGCTGGATCACCGTGCAATCGAAGGCGGTGCGCGCGAGCCGCCAGAATTCCTCGAGCTGCCCGATCCGCGCACCCAGCGCCGCATCGGCGGCGTCGGCCGGCATGGCGAGATCGAAGCCGCTGGTCAGCCAATGCGCGTCGAGCGCGAACAGGCAGAAGTGCGGCTTGAAGGCATGGAGGCCCGAGGCGGGATCGTTCAGCTCCTGCCAGATCTGGCCATAGTCGGTCTCATAGACCTCCGCCGCGATCCCGCGCCTGAGCGCACCGATGCGGATGCCGGCATGGAGATGCGTGACGGTGCAACTCGACAGGATCGCGATGCGCAACGGCTTCTCGCCCGCCTCCACTTCGGGCAGGCCCGCATCCTGGACGATCTTGTCGAGCGCGTTGGTCTGGATGAAATCGAGGGCATGGCCCGCCAGCGCCTTTGCCGCCGCCCAGTTCGGCGCATCCCGCAACGCGCGCAGCGAAGGCCGGAAATCGGGGCAGGCGGGCAACCAGTGCAGCGATTTCATACCGTTCGTCACCTTGCACACATCGCGAGACGAGCCCGCGCCACCATTCCGGGCAGCGGCCCTCGCCTAACTTGGGCGAAGCCGGCGCTCAACCCTGCAAAAGCCTTATGTCCCGGCCAGCTCCAGCAATCCCGGCAGCAATGCCACCCCGATCGGATCGCCCTCGAAGCCCGGGTTCTGATCGGTCGCGAGGCGCGGCAGACGATCGATGACGATGCTCAGTTCGGGATCGCTTGCCATCAGATCGCGGCACAATTGCTCGCCCGCCGCCTTGGCCATCGCATATTCGGTCAGCCCCGCCGGGCGATCCTCGACATAGACGGTGGAAGGGTAGAGCAAAGCCAGCGGCTGGCCCTTGGTCTTGAGCAGGCGGACGAGATCGAACAGCCGCGTCACGTAGAAGGCGAAGAATGTGTCGAAGGTCGGCGCATCGAACAGCAGCGCCTTCTTCGTGCCGATCGGCGGCGTCGCGAAATAGAGCAGGGTCGTGATCGGCCGATCGAGCGCGGCGAGTTGCGGCGCCAGATCGGCGGTGACATCCAGTTGCAACGCTTCGGCCTGCCCGCCTGCGCCGGCGATCTCCGCGACGACCCGCTCCGCCTCGCCCCGGCTCTGCGCATAGGTGACGATCACCGATCCGCCGCCCGCCGCGATCAGCTTGGCGGAAACCTCGCCGATCCCGCGCGATCCGCCGACGACCAGCGCCGTCTTGCCGGCAAAGGCAGCGGCCGGCAGCAACCCGCCGAGCGCGTCCATCCCCGGCTGCGTCGTCGCGCTCTGGCGCACCGAGGCGGTGAGGCTGCCGACCCAACCGCCGCCCCACACCGAAATCGTCAGCAGACGCAGCTCCACATGATGCTGGCCGACCGCATAGCCGACCGCGTCACCGCCTGCATCCTCGGTCAGATCGAGCGCGATCTTGTTGAAGATCGAGTTCAGCCCCGGGCATTCCATCCCGACGATCCGGGTGAACGCGCCGAGCGCCTGGACCCGCCGGGCGCCCAGCATCCGCTCGGCACCCGGATAGGCGCTCGCCCGATCGGGCCGGCGAAACGGCACCTGGCCTTCGTGGCCGAGGATAGCGCCCTCGGCCAATTCAACTGCGACATCGGAGGCGCGGAGGATAGCCGGCAACGCGGGCACGTCCTTCGCCTTGCGTACACCGAATTCGAGCACGATCGTCATCACCAGCAGCCCGCGCACCCGGGCCTGCCCCCGCAGGCGCGTGTCGCTCTGCGCGGTGATCGCCAGCTCGACCGTATCGCCGATGACGACGAAGCTGTCGAAGCTGACCTTGATCCCGCTCAGATCGTCCCAGCTCTCGCGTTCGCCGGAAAGCGCATCGAGGCACCACAGCAGATTGTGGACCCCGTGCACGACCAGAGCGCTCGCCCCGGTCCGCCGCACCGCCACCGTATCGACATGGATCGGATTATGGTCGCCCGACCAATCGGCGAAGGCGAGCTGATCGCCTTGCGTGAAGGTGCGGTGGGCGGTCGATTGCTGGTCCATACGCTCCGCCCGAGGAGCCCGGCCGCCACACTTGGCACACCCGCAAGCCCGCGGGAGGCCCTTAAGGTTGACGACGGGGCTTTGCAACTTGGGGACATTCTCGTTCCTCCCCCCGGCCAGGGGGGGCGAAGGCGTCGGAAGGGAGAGGGTTTTTACCCCAACAGCGAAAACTCGCCGTAAGCGCCTTGGAAAAACAGCAGGGGCGGTCGCGGATTGTGCACTTCCAGCGCCTTCACCAGCCCCAGCACGATCATATGGTCCCCTGCTGCGTGCGTGGCGTACAGCGCGCAATCGATCCAGGCGATGACGTCGTCGAGGATCGGCGATCCGTTGGCCGAGAGGCGGTGGGTGACGCCCGCGAACTTGTCCGGCCCCTTGGCCGACATCTGCCGGCACAGCGCTTCCTGATCGCCGGCCAGCACGTTGACGCAGAATTTGCCGGCCTGCTCGATCAGCGGCCAAGTCGAGGAACTCGTCGCCGGAAAGAAGGCGACCAAAGGCGGATCGAGCGAGACCGAGGTGAAGGAACCGACCACCATCGCCACCGGCGGCTCGCCCTCCGGATGCGCGGTGATCGCGCACACCCCGGTCGGGTAATGGCCGAGGACGCGCCGGAAGGTCGCACCGTCGATCGTGGCCGTGTCGGTCATGCGTTTCCTCGCCCCTTCCGGCCTTCCATTCCCAATCTGCCCCGCGCTGGCAAGACCGTCCGGCTCAGCGCGGACGCCCGGCCGAGGTTTTCTCGTTCAGGGCGGTTTCCCGCGCCGGCCCGGTCCACCCCCCCGCCGTCGCCACATAAAGCCGCGCGACGTTGAGATATTGCCGCGCCCGCGCTTCGACGAGCGCGATCTGCGCGCGCTGGTGGAGCCGTTCGGCATCCAGCACGGTCAGGATGCCCGAATTGCCGACCTGGAAGCTGCGCCGCGACAAATCGCGGCTGCGCATCGCGGTGCCGGCGGCGCTCTCCTGATTGGCGAGCGAGCGCTGATCGGCCTGCAACGCATCGAGCAGATCGGCGACCTGCTGGAACGCTTCCAGCACCGTTTCGCGATAGGTCGCCTCGCGCGCCTTCGCCACAGCCTCGGCCGCGCGTTTCTCGGCCTTGAGCGTGCCGCCGTGGAAGATCGGTGCGGTGACGCCGCCGAACAGATCGTAGGATCTGGCGCCGCTGGTGAACAGGTGCCCGACGAGCGGTGCGGCGGTGGCGATCGAGGCGCCGATCGTGACGTCTGGATAAAGCGCGGCCGTCGCCACGCCGATCTGCGCGGTGGCGGCGTGGAGATCGGCCTCGGCCTGGAGGATATCGGGGCGCTTGCGGACGAGATCGGACGGCAAGGTCACCGGCACCTGCCGCGGCAGGGTGAATTGCGCGATATCGAAGTCGGTCGGCCCAAGCTCGGCGGGCATCACCCCGATCAGCGTCGCCAGCATGTGGCGCGCGGCGTCGAGCGATTGTTCGAGCTGGGGCAGATCGCCCTGATCGTTGGCGAGCTGCGACTGGACGTTGAGCACTTCGACCAGCGTACCCTCCCCGCCCTTGCGGCGCTTCTCGGTGAGATCGACGAGCCGCCGATCCTCGCCGAGCAGATCGCGCGTGGTGGCGATGCGCGCGCGGATCGCGGCGATGGTCAGCACCTGATTGACGACGCGCCCGGCGATGGTGAGGTGCGCCGCCTCCGTGGCATGCAACTGCGCCTCGCCCTGCGCGCGGGCCTCCTCCAGCCGCCGGCGGTTGGCGCCGAACAGATCGAGATCGTACCCGACGCCGCCGCCGACGGTGTAGAGGTTGATCGTCGGGTTGCCGATGCCGGGGAAGACGGTGGAATCGAAGCCGAAGGCGGCGAGGTTGATCTGCTCGCGCTCGATCCGGCCATTGGCGTCGACCTGCGGCAGCGCGCGACCGGCGACGGCGGCGATCTGCGCGCGCGCACGGCCGAGCGTCGCGTTGCTGGCCGCGAGGCCGGCGTTGTTGGCGATCGCGCGATCGACCAGAGCATCCATCGCGGGCGAGCCGAATGCCTCCCACCAGCGCAATCGCGGGCTTGCCGCAATCGGCTGCGGCGCACCGGCCGTCGATCGCGCGATCTCCTGTGCGCCTATAAAGGCGCCCGCGCCCGGCGGCGACGGCCGGGTGAAGTCAGGCCCCACCGTGCAGCCGGCCGGCAGCAAAGCGAAAAGCGCGATCGAAAGGCCGCGGCTATTCGACATGCGCGGCAAGCCCCGGATCTACGCCCTGCGCCTGCTTCGGCGCCTTGAGCAGGAAGAGGAAGGGCACGGTTGCGGCGACGGTGAGCGACAGCGCCAGATAGCCATCGATATAGGAGACCATGCTCGCTTGCCGGCTGATCTCGCCATTGAGCGCGGCGACCATCGCCGGCATGTCGAAATCGAAGCCCGGCATGTGCATCTGCAGCGCCGCGCTGTCGGGCCGGACGACCTCGGTCAGCCGCGAGTGGACCACCGCCTGCTCGCGGTAATTCATCGTCTGCAGCACCGATATCCCCACCGCCGAGCCGAGATTGCGAACCAGCGAATTCATCACCGACGCTTCGTTGCGTGTATCGGGCGCCAGCGTCGCGAAGGAGATGGCGGCGAGCGGCACGAAGGCGATGCCGTTGCCGATCCCCGCCATCAGCCCGGAGATGACGATCTGATCGACCCCCATCGTGAGCGAAAATCCCGACATGCGGTAAAGCGCCCACGCGGTGATGCTGAAGCCGATCGCGACCAACAGCCGCTGATCGACACGCCGGACGAGGTGACCGACCACCGCCATCGACAGCAAGGATCCGATGCCGCGCGGCGACATGATGAGCCCGGTCAGCTGCACCGGATAGCCCATCAGATGCTCCATCATCGACGGCAGCAGCGACATCACGCCGAGCAGCGCCACGCCGACGAAGAAGCCGAACAGCATCCCGAACGCGAAATTGCGATCTTTGAAAATCCGCGCGCTGACGAAGGGGTGCGGCACGGTGAACATATGGACGACGAAGGCGTAGAGGCAGAACACGCCCGTTGCCGCCTCCACGCAGATTTCGGTCGAGCTGAACCAATCCTTCTGCTGGCCGCGATCGAGCACGAGCTGCAGCGCGCCGACCGCGATCGCCAGCGTCGCGAAGCCGAACAGATCGAGCCGCGAGCCCTGCTCGGGCTCGGTCTCGTCCAGGAACAGCAGCATGCCGAGCACGGTCACGATTCCCACCGGCAGATTGATGTAGAAGCACCAGCGCCAATCGAGATTCTCGGTGATCCAGCCGCCGAGCACCGGCCCGGCGATCGGCCCCACCACAGCGCCCATGCCAAACACCGCCATCGCGGGTCCATGCTTTTCGGGCGGGTTGATATCGAGCAGGATCGCCTGACTGAGCGGCACGAGCCCGGCGCCCGCCGCGCCCTGGAGGAAACGCAGGATCACCAGTTCATCGAGATTGGTGGCGAGCCCGCACAGGCCGGACATCAACGTGAAGGCGACGATCGAGGCGATCATCACCTTCTTCCGCCCGAAGCGCGTCGCCAGCCAGCCGGTGAGCGGCATCGTGATCGCCGTGGCGACGATGTAGGAAGTCAGCACCCACGTCACTTCTTCGGACGAGGCGGAGACGCTGCCCTGGATGTGCGGCAGCGCGACGTTGGCGATCGTCGCGTCGAGCGCCGCCATCAATGTCGCGGTGATGATCGTCACCGTGATCAACCGGCGGCGCACCGGATCGGGATAGACATGCTCCGGCATCGGCAATTCCCGGCTCGACCTATTTGCCGAAGAAGTGGCGGACGTGACCGGTGTCGACACGGACATCCGCGCTGAGGCCGGCGTGGAGCGGCAGATCGGCGGGCACTTCGTCGAGCGAGATTTCCACCGGCAGGCGCTGCACGACCTTCACCCAATTGCCCGTGGCGTTCTCGGCCGGGAGCAGCGCGAAGCTGTTGCCGGTGCCGGGGCTGAAGCTCGTCAGATGCGCCCTGAGCACGTGGCCGGGATACGCGTCGATCGTGACCGTCGCCGGCTGGCCGAGCCGCATGTAGCGCAGCTGGTTTTCCTTGTAATTCGCCTCGACCCAGATGCGCTTGCCGACCAGCACGAACACCGGCCGCGAGGCGGTGACGTAATTGCCGACCTGGAGCTGGTTGACGCGGGTGACGACGCCGTCCTGCGCGGCGCGGACCACCGTATAGGAAAGGTTGAGGCGAGCGCGCTGGAGCACCGCCTGCGCCGCCGCCACCGCCGGCTGGCTGTCCGATCCGCCGCTGATCTCGCCGGCCAATCCGGCGCGGACGCTTTCGGCCTCTTGGGCATTGGTCTGGATCGACTGGCGCGCGGTCTGCACCGCGAGCATCGCCTGATCATATTGGTTGCGCGAGGAAATCCCCTCGGCGAGCAATTGCTTCTGCCGCGCCGCCTCGGCGACCGCATAATCGAGCTGCGCCTGCGCGCCCTGCACCCCCGACTGATTCTGCCGATAGGTCGCGCGGCGCGACAGGATCTGCGCGCGGGCATCGGCCAGCCGCGCCTCGGCCTCGGCGACCGCCGCCTGATAGGGCTGCGGATCGATGCGGAACAGCACCTGCCCCGCCTTCACGTCCTGATTTTCATGGACCTCGACCGCGATCACCTGACCGCTGACGTTCGCCCCGACGCCGACCTGGCCCGCCTGCAGCGAGGCGTTGTCGGTGCCCTCGTAGCGCCCGCCATGCAGGTAGACGAGCAGCGCGCCGATCAGAAGGACGAGCAAACCGCCGATCAGCAGCCGCGCGCGCAGCCGGGCCTTGCTGATCCGCACCGGCTCGGGCGCCTCGACGATCGTCGCCTGCGCACCCGGCCGATCGTGGGCCACGCCGATTACCTCGTCGCCGACCGCCTCGTGGGTGAAGCCGCGCTCGTCGCGCCCCCGGTCGCTGGTCATGCTTTCCATGCCTTCTCCTAAGCATGCTTATCATCCAGGCCAAATGAATATCGGTCCCCCGTAACGTGAAGATCGTGCCTGTAGGAAGCTGGATTTCAATCTGCTCCGCGTCTTCGAAGCGGCGCAGGCGATCGTCGCCGATACCGGTTAGCTTCGAGGCCGGTGCGCGCGCATCGTCGACCCGTTCTTCCAGCGTCGGCGCCGTGCCCATCATTCTCTCCCGCTTATCGTTGCGGGCTGGGGGGAGGGTGAGGGGCGAGACGCAGCCGAGCACCTACGCTGGATAATCCGCGTCACCCTCACCCAACCCTCAAGGGAGAGGGCAACTCACGCCAAGAACCCCCGCAGATCCTTCACGAAATCGTCGAACCGATCATGGTGCACCCAATGCCCGGCGCGTTCGTAGCTCGTCACCCGCGCATCCCGGAATTCGCCCGAACGCCCGCCGGTGTCGGGATGCTGTGCCCAGCTATCCGCGCCATGCACCAGCCACACCGGGCAGGTGATCCGCCGCCACAAGGCCCGCACCTCCTCATTCGAGATATCGACCGGGTAGATCGAGCGGACATAATTATCGAATTTCCAGCCGAAGCTGCCGTCCTCGTTACGGATCATGCCGTGGATGGTGAGGTGGCGCGCGCGGGCGGTGCTGAGGTGCGGGTTCTCGGCCTGCATCCGGATGAGCGCCTCCTCGATCGACGCGTAGCGGCGCGGGATACGCGCGCTGAGCGCACGGCGTTCCTCGGTGAAGGCACGGAAGCGTTCGGGGAGCGGGGGCATATCGGCCGCCTCGATCAACCCGATCCCCTCGATCGCCGCCAGCCGCCGCACCCGTTCGGGAAACAGGCCGGCATAGCGCAGCGCGATCGCACCGCCCAGCGAATGCGAGACGATCGACACCGGTTCGGTTCCGAGCTGATGGATCAATTGTGCCAGATCGGTTACCAGAAACGGCAACGTGTAGGCGCCGTCGGGCGACCAGCCGCTGTCGCCATGCCCGCGCAGATCGGGCGCGATGATGTGATAGTCGCCGCGCAGCGCATGCGCGACCCAATCCCAGTTGCGGGCATGATCGCGCCCGCCATGGACCAGCACCAGCTTGGGCGCATCCGGGTTGCCCCAGTCGACATAATTGAGCTTCAATCGCTGCGAGAGAAAGCTGTGCGAGGTCGGGCCGCGCTCGGGATCGCTCCCTGCATCGATCGTCATGCATGGCTGATCGCCCATCGCAATCCCCGTAACGCTCTGGTACGCAGTGGAAAGTCCGGCCGGCCCGAAGGGGCAAATCCGCCCCGGTGAGGGGAGGTGGCAGGCCGCGGGCATGACGGAGGGGCGTCACCATCTTCGGTGACACCCCTCCGTCACCGGCTGCGCCGGCGGTCCCCCTGCCCTTGCAGGGGAGGATCGTTCGACTAGACCCTGCGGCCGCTCAGCAACTGAACGACGAACACGACGAGCGCGACGACCAGCAGAAGGTGGATCAATCCGCCCGCGATGTGCAGCGAGAAGCCGAGCAACCAAAGCACCAGCAGAATGACGACGACTGTCCAAAGCATTTCACATCTCCCTGTATCAAACACCGAATCCACGAACGTAGACCGGGGCCGATCGTTCCGGCCCCGGTGCGCGCCTATCCGCGCAGGAAGCCGATCAGATCCTGGTTGAGCCGATCGGCGGCGGTGGCGAACAGGCCGTGCGGTTCGCCGTCATATTCGATGAACTGGGCGTGCGGGATGCCCTTGGCGGCGGCGCGGCCGGTCGCGTCGATCGGCACGGTCTTGTCGCCGGTGCCATGGACGATCAGCGTCGGCACCCCGCCGAACGCCGGCAGGTCGGGCCGGAAATCGGTGGTGCCGAACGCATCGACGCAGGCGGCGGTGGCGATCGGGCTGGCCATGATCGCGAGCGCGAAGGTCCAGTCGAGCAACCCCTGGCTCACCGGGCTGGTGACGAAGCCGACGCCGTAGAAGCTCTTGGCGAAGGTCTGGAGGAAATCGAAGCGATCCTTGCGGATCTGCGCCTTGAATTCCTCGAACTGCTCGCGCGGTACGCCATCGGGATTGTCGTCGGTCTTGAGCATGTAGGGCACGACCGCGCTGATCAGCGCCGCCCTGGCGACCTTGGCCGAACCATATTTGCCGAGGTAGCGCGCGATCTCGCCGCCGCCCATCGAGAAGCCGACCAGCGCCGCGCCATCGGGGGTGCATTCGTCGATCACCGCCGCCAGATCGTCGGCGAAACTGTCGTAATCATAGCCGCGCGCCGGGTGCGCCGAATTGCCGAAACCGCGCCGATCGTAGGTGAGGACCTGGAAGCCCGCCTCGACCAGCGCGACGGTCTGATATTCCCACATGTCGCCGGTCAGCGGCCAGCCGTGGATGAGGATGACGGGCTTGCCCGTGCCCATCGATTTGACGTGGATGTTGGCACCGTCCTTGCTTTCGATCATCGGCATCGTCTTGATTTCCTTCGCGGGAGATAGGGCCTCAACCCGCTGGCGATGCGCGCGTTCCGATCGCCCGGCGATGATGTCGGTTTTCGCCGATGGCGTCGCACGGGCGCCCTGCTTCCACTATGCCGACAATGCCGATGGAGCGTAGCTGAGCGAGGAAGGCGTGGCGAATGCCCGATCGATCCTGCGCTTCAATCACAGCAAAAGACCCGTGTCCAGATACAAGGGGTGTCCTCCTATCGAGAGCGGGACACCCCTCCGTCATCGCTGCGCGATGCCACCTCCCCTTGCAGGGGAGGATCGGTTGAAACATCGATCCCCCTGATGACGGTTGCGTGAATGGCGTGGCCGCGCCTACTCTCCTGCACAGGTCCAAACACGAAAGCCCCCACATGCGCTCATCCCTGCCCGCCGGCATCTCCGCGCTCGCGCTCGTCCTCACCTCTGCCGCCTCCGCCCAGCAACCGCCGACGCCCGTCGCCGAACCCGCCGCCGCCACCGCACCGCGCGACGAGCC
>CAXTMT010000090.1:0-10003 GCA_964245355.1 uncultured Sphingomonadaceae bacterium | reverse complement strand
GCCGGCATCCGGCCCCTGGGCGCTTACGCTCGCCGCGCCCAGCCCGATCGCCACCATCCGCGCCTGCGTCTGTCGAAAGCGATCGGCGAGGTCGCCCATCTCCTGATGATCACCCAACTGGTTCGAGCAGGGGATGATGCCGACATCGCCGGCGGCGTCGATCTCCTCGGCGGCCGCATACCAGGAGGCCCACCGGTCCAGCCCGGTCATCCGGCGCACCGCTTCCTGGAAGAGGATGTTGCCGGTGTTCATGCCGGTGAGGCGGAAGGCCTCGGCGGTCGGCAGCAGAGGGTGATCGGGCACCGCGGCGGGGCCGCCCAGGATGAAGGGCCTCGGCATCAGCGCGACTGCACCGGAGCGAAGGCCGAGCGCGCGTCGCCGCCCGAGACGACCGAACCCCCGCCGCGGTAGAGGCGGATGAGCTGCGACGAGGTTTCCTCGATCGATGGCGGCGGAGCGATCGACGCCTGCGCGGCACGGAGCAATTGCGGCGCGTTCGCCAGACGACGGAGCAAGGCGGCGAGCGCATAGGCACTCCGCGCGCGGAAATGGAAGCCGTCGACCCCGTCGCGCACCTTCTCGGCCATGCCGCCGATATCCGAACAGATCACCGGGCGGCGATTGGCAAACGCTTCCTGGATCACGACCGGCGAATTCTCCCACCAGATCGACGGCACCAGCACGGCATGGACCGATTGCATCAGCCGATCGACATCGGAATTGGCGTAAGGCCCGGCGAACTCGACATTGGGCGGCAGCTTCGCCAGCCGCGCGCGCACCTCCTCCTGGAATTGCGGCGGCTGGGTCGAATAATCACCGTGGATTTCGATGCGGATGTTCTTGTCGTCGGCAAGCTCGGTGGCGGCATCGCAGACCAGCTCGAACCCCTTGAGTTTCGAAATCTGGCCGAACATCGCGAAGGTCACCGCATCGCGCATGTCGGGATAAGGCTTGGTGCCGCGCTCCATCAGATTGGGCACGCCATTCTCGATCACGCTGATCCGCGCGCGCGTGATCCCCCAGGCGATGTAGCGCTCGGCGAGGAAGTGGCTGGGGCTGACGAAATGATCGACCAGCCGGAAGAAGCGCTTGATGAAAATCTCGCGCAGGAAGAAATCCTGCGGCGTGTTTTCGGGGAAGCATTTGGCGCAGTCGAGTGTGCCCGACTTGGTGCACAAGGTCAGCGACGGTCGCTTCAGCATCTGGCCGAAATGGTTGCAGATCGCGAGATATTCGTGGAGCGTCACGATGATCTTCGCCTGCGGAAGTACGCGGCGGATCGTGGCCAGGACCTCCAGCCCGAAATTGGTATAATGGTGGAGATGGACGGCATCGGGCCGAAACTCCTCCAGCAATTCGATCAGCTCGACGCTCAGCCCCTCATCGGGGTTGGAGAAGTTGAAATGATCGAACTGACGCATCGTATAGAGATAATTGTCGGGCGCATGCGGTTGGATCAGCGCCACGCCGTCGCGCGGCTCGACCAGTCCCGGCGAGGCGGCAAGGAACAGCGCCTCGGTATCGGGGCGCGCCTTGAGCTTCTCGTAGAGCTGGAACGCCGCGATCTCGGCCCCGCCATGCGCCAGGCGCGGGTCCATGTGCGAGACGACCAGCACCCTGAGCTTGCCGCTCCGGCCGGCGGGGCTCGCTGCGGTAGCGAAATCGAAACTGTGCAGATCGCCCATCAGCCCGTCGCTCCCGGCCGCCAGCGGCTCGAATCCACCGCTTCGCCCCATCGATCGTAGAAGGTCCAGGCGTTGACGAGGGTCAAATTCTGACGCCAGCTCTGATCACCGCGCGACTGCGACTGGCGCTCGAGGTGATAGAGCGCGACATCCTCGTCGACCGCGCAATCGAGCCCTTCGGCCTGGACGCGCATGCAGAAATCCGCATCCTCGAAATCACCGACCGCATAATCGACGCTGAACCCGCCCAGCGCCTCGGCCAGGTCACGGCGCAGCAGCATGCAGGCGCCGGTCAGCAGTTCGGCGCGGCGCACACCCTGCGAGGGTTTCAGCGCGCGGCCCTTGCCGGGATGGGCGGGGAAACCGAGACCGCCATATTCGGGATGGCGCTGGAGGATCATGCCGCCGTGCTGGAGCGTACCGTCTTCGAACAGCAGGCGCGGTGCGATCAGGCCGATGCCCGGATCGGCTTCGAGCGCGGCGATCAGCGTACCGACCCAATCGCCCGGTTGCGGCATCACATCCGAATTGAGGAAGCAGATATAGGTGCCGCGCGCCGCCGCCAGCCCGAGATTGCTGGCGCCTGCGAAACCCAGATTGGATTCGGGGATGACCAGCCGCATCGGGATGCCGAAGCGGGTGTAGACCGAATGGGCGAGGGTCAGGAATTCATCGAAGCGATGCGGCTCGTCGAGCACGAAGATATATTCGTCCGCGCCGGTATCGGTCTCGGATGCCAGCGCCATCTGGTACATCATCAGATCGAGCCGGCCGTAGAGCGGCACGATCAGCGAGCAGCGCGGCTGATCGGGCAAAGTCCCCTCGGTCACTATCTGCGGCATTCCCGCGCGGCCGAGATGATCGCGGTTGATCGCCGAGACGGCGGGAGCGAGGATCTTGCCGCACACGTCCAATATCTGCTCGCGGCCGAGCCGCACCCCGGCGAGCAGGCGGACGATCGCAGCGCGGCCCGAGCGGGTGGGGGCGGGGAGCGGTTCGTAGCCGATCTTGCCGTCGACCGTCTCGATCTCGAGACAGGCTTGCGGCGCATCGAAATCGTCGAGCGCGGCGAGCGCGTGGAAGCCCCAGTCGGCGCGCTCGATCGCAAAATCGGCGGCGAAATTATCCTTGATGTCGAAGCGCTCGACCCGCACCCAGCGCGCGGCCAGATCGTTCGAGACATGCTTGCCCGATCGCACCCGCACCGCCGCGACGCAATGGGTGGGATCGAACAGCCAGCCGACGAGCACGACGCCGACGCCGGGCGCGGTCATCACCTCGTCGAAACCCACCCACACCGGCTTGCCGAGCGCGGCGAGCGTGTTCTGGCCCGGGTCGACCGGACGGGTGAAAAGTGTGCCGAACGCGCCGCTCCGCGCGGGCGTGACCTTCGCGACTTCGTGCTGCGCATCGCCGAGCAATTCAGGCTCGTGGCGGCGGCTGGTGGCATCCGATCCGGCGAAGCTCAGGGTGCCGAAGCTGACGCGCTTGAACTCCGGCGCGGCACTCTCGGGCGCGGCGATAAAGCCAAGCATGCCCATGCCGAACTTTACGATATCGGGGCGATCGTAGAGGAAGCTCAGCGCCTCGCCGGTAAGCTTGTCGTCATCGATCGCGAGCGGCAACGTGCCTTCGATCCCGCCCGCCGGGATGCTGGAGCGCTGCACCCAGCCCGCGAACAGCCATCCCTCGAGCGTCGGGGAAAAACCGTAATAATCGATATAACCGTCGACCATGCCCCACCAACCCGAGTGCGCGCCCACGCGCGGCCGCAACGCTAAGCGCGTTTAGCCGCTTTTTTCATATCATAAAGCTTTGCCGCGCGGTTGCGCCTTGCGCGACGGGGCTGGCTGGTTGCTTGTGACCGGGGTTCTCTCGGAAGCCCCGTCGGTTACCCGTGTTAGCGCACAAATTTCCGCCGGCCGTCCGCTCAACAGACATATGCGCATTAATGCGCAATTATTTGCGCAAAGATGCTCGACTTGTTTTCGACTCGTGTGTATTTATATGCGCATGGAGCGGGACAGCAGAAAGATCATCAAGCGCCTTAGCATGGAGGGCTGGGAACTGGTTTCGGTTCGTGGATCGCACAACAAGTTCCGCCGCAATGAAGCGACGGTGATCGTTCCCCACCCTAAGCGCGACCTGCCGATCGGCACAGCGCGAGCAATAGCGAAGGCGGTGGGGTGGCTCTAGGAGTTCGTTGGAGGTTGAGATGAAGTATTTCTACGCGATCGTGCATAAGGATGCGGGCAGCGCCTATGGCATCCATTTCCCCGATCTACCCGGCTGCTTCTCTGCGGCCGAGGGCCTTGAGGACGTGCTCTCTAATGCAGTCGAGGCGATGGAGTTGTGGCTTGAGGATCAGCCCGAGCCCGCAGCGAGCGAGGTGGGCGCGGTGCGGGAGCGGGCAGCTAGTGATCTTGCCGAGGGCGCGTTCCTGATCGCCGTTCCTCGGATGACGACCAGCGGCAAGCTGACACGCGTCAACCTGTCCCTCGACATGGGTACGCTGGCGGCGATCGATGCGGCGGCGAGGTCGCGAAATCTCACGCGTAGCGCGTTCCTCGCCGAGTCCGCGCGGAATGAAATTCAAGGGAGGCATTGATCATGACGGAGCGCACACCACACGCAGGCTAATGTGCGAACCAGAGCGGATCCAAACCGCGCTAATCAGGCCGCCAGCGCCAAGCCACCTTTTGGGAGAACGGCGGAAGTCTGGGATTTCCCGCTGGTGGAGCTGAGGGGAATCGAACCCCTGACCTCTGCAGTGCGATTGCAGCGCTCTCCCATCTGAGCTACAGCCCCGACACCAGCGAGCGCCCCCTTAGCATGGCTTTGGTGGGATGCAACCGAGGCTCGCGGTTTCCTCGATCACCCTGGGACACGCGCGTTCAGCGTCCGGCCTTGGCGTCCTTTTGCGCCAGCGCCTGATCGAGCAGCACGGCCACCAGCCGCGGCCGCCAGACATCTTCCAGCGTCTTCGTCATCACCCGTGCGAACTGATAATCCATCAGCGTCCGGCCGCCTTGGGTGACTTTCACCAGATGATCGCGATATTGGCGCTGGAGTTCGCCGCAGCGGCCGAAGGCGCCGTCGATCAGGGTGCCGGTGCCCTGGCTCTGGATCGGCGCCCAGCGGACGAGCGCATCGAGCACACAGACCTTCCATTGGTTGAGTGCGGTCTCGGCCAGCACCGCCTCGTCGGTGGCCAAGCGATCCTTGAAGCGCGCGGCCAGATCGTCGGCGCTGAGCGGCCCGGTTTCCTGCAACGCGTTGAAATAGGCCGTCGCCGATTGGGCGAGCGCCTTGGGCATCGGCGGGGCGGTCGGCGCGGGATCGTCGGCAAGGGCGATGGCGAGGGCGAGGACGCTTGGGAACATCGGCGCGCTCTAAGACCTCTCCGGCGACGATCCTAGCCCTTCACCCCCATTCGCCCGGTCGTTTGCAGAGCGAATTTCACCGTTTGCCGAAAGGTGTTTGACGTGGGCAACTCACCTCGGCAATCTACGCGCAATATCCGGCGGTTCGCCCCGCCGATCCGTGTGTTGCGTACCCCGGTTTCGGCACGGGCCTTTTCACGAGGCTCGCAAATGGAGACGTGCTTTGCTGCGACGTGATTTCCTGTCCTTTACGGGACTAGGCCTGGGCGGCGCTGCGCTGCCCGCCATCTTCGGCAAGGCGATCGCCGCCGAAGCGCTGCTCGACGTGATGGATGTCGGCTTGAAGAAGGGCCTCGCCGATGCCGCGCTGAACGCGGCGACGCAAAGCGGGGCGACCTATTGCGACGTGCGCGTCGGCCGTTATCTGCGCCAGTTCACCATCACCCGCGATGCCCATGTCGAAAATGTGGTGAACACCGAATCGACCGGCGTCGGCGTCCGCGTCATCGCCGGCGGTGCCTGGGGCTTCGCCGCGACCGATGCGCTGACCAAGGAAGCGGTCGCCGCTGCCGCGCGGAAGGCGGTCGCCATCGCCAAGGCGAACAGCCGCAACCAGAGCGCCCCGGTCCAGCTCGCGCCGACGCCGGGTGTCGGCACGGTCTCGTGGCGCACCCCCATCGTCAAGAATGCGATGGAAGTGCCGATCAAGGACAAGGCCGATCTGCTGATGCAGGCCAACGCCGCCGCGCTCGCCAACGGCGCCGATTTCATCCAGTCGGTGATCTTCGCGGTCAACGAGCAGAAATATTTCGCCTCGACCGACGGCAGCTACATCGATCAGGACGTCCACCGCCTCTGGGCGCCGTTTTTCGCCACCGCCGTCGACAAATCGACCGGCAAGTTCAAGATGCGCAACGGCCTCTCGGCGCCGGTCGGCCGCGGCTTCGAATATCTCGACGGCAATCCGGCCGACAAGATCAGCCTGCCGGGCGGCGTCACCGTCTACGGCAAAAGCTACGACATCAAGGAAGACGCGACCAACGCCGCACACCAAGCGCGCGCCAAGCACAAGGCGCCGTCGGTGAAGCCGGGCAAGTACGATCTGGTGCTCGACCCGACCAACATCTGGCTGACCATCCATGAATCGATCGGCCACCCGACCGAGCTCGATCGTGTGCTGGGTTATGAGGCGAATTACGCGGGCACGAGCTTCGTGACCGTCGAGAAGCGCAACCAGCATTTCCAATACGGCAGCCCGAACGTCTCGATCGTCGCCGACAAGACCCAGCCGGGCAGCCTCGGCGCAGTCGGTTATGACGACGAGGGTGTGAAGACCAAGAAGTGGGATCTGATCCGCGACGGCAAGCTGGTCGATCTGCAGGCGATCCGCGATCAGGCGCATATCCTGGGCAAAAAGGAATCGGACGGCTGCTGCTATGCCGACAGCTGGGCCGACGTGCAGTTCCAGCGCATGCCCAACGTCTCGCTCCAGCCCGGCACGGCGAAGATGACGCCGGCCGAGATGATCAAGAACGTCGCCGACGGCATCTACATCATCGGCGACGGCAGCTTCTCGATCGATCAGCAGCGCTACAACGCCCAGTTCGGCGGCGAGGTGTTCTACGAGATCAAGAACGGCCAGATCACCCAGCAGATCGAGGACGTGGCCTATCAGATCCGCACCCCGGAATTCTGGAACGCCTGCGTCGGCGTCTGCGACGCGCGGGATTACCGCATGGGCGGCTCGTTCTTCGACGGCAAGGGCCAGCCCCCGCAAATCTCGGTCGTGTCGCACGGCGCCGCCACCGCGCGGTTCAACGGCATCAACGTCATCAACACCGCGCGCTCGCTCGGCTGAAGCGCAGGAGTCTCCAAATCATGACCATGTTCACCGAAGAGCAGGCCAAGGCCATCTGCACCAAGGTCATCGCGATGGCGAAGGCCGATCAGGTCGATGTCGGGCTGACCGGCACGATCGCGGGCAACATTCGCTTCGCCCGCAACGACGTTTCCACCAGCGGCATCGTCGAGAATAACGAACTGCAGGTCGCGGTTGCCTACGGCAAGCGCCAGGGCATCGCGACGATCAACCAGTTCGACGATGCGAGCCTGGAGCGGTGTGTGCGCCGCGCCGAGGAGCTCGCCAAGCTCGCGCCGGAAAATCCCGAGTTTCTGCCGGTCGTCGACAAGCAGAGCTATGTGAAGACGCCGACTTTCGACGCCGCCACCGCGGCGATCACGCCCGACTATCGCGCCAAGGTGGCGAACGATTCGATCGCGCCCTGCCGCGCCAATAAGCTCACCGCGGCGGGTTTCCTGACCGACGATCAGAGCTTCACCGCGATCGCCAATTCGAAGGGCAATTGGGGCTATCAGCGCACCACCAACCTCGAATACACCTGCACCGTCCGCACCGACGACGGGCGGGGCTCCGGCTGGGTCGGCTATGATGGCAACGCCGCCGATTTCCACGCCGATCACGAAATCCAGACGGCGATGCGCAAGGCCAGCGCCTCCAGCGAGGCCAAGGCGCTCGAGCCCGGCAAATATACCGTCATCCTCGAACCGATGGCGGCCGCCGGCCTGATCGGCTTCATGTTCGGCTTCTTCGGCGCGCGCGAGGCCGACGAGGGCCGCAGCTTCCTCACCAAGAAGGGCGGCGGCACCAAGATTGGCGAGCAGGTGTTCGGCCCGCAGGTCAATTTCTATTCCGATCCCGCCGATCCGCTCGCCCCGGTCCTGCCGTGGGATAACGATGCCCGCCCGCGTCCGCGGATGGATTTCGTGAAGGACGGCAAGGTCGCGGCGCTCGATTACAGCCGTTTCTGGGCACAGAAGCAGGGCAAGCAGTCGATCGGATCGCCCGGCAATCTGATCATGCCGGGCGGCACCAAATCGACCGCCGATCTGATCCGCGGCACCCAGAAGGGCATTCTCGTCACCCGCACCTGGTATATCCGCCTGGTCGATCCGCAGACCGTGCTGCTCACCGGCCTGACGCGAGATGGGACTTTCTATATCGAGAATGGCGAGCTGAAATATCCGATCAAGAATTTCCGCTTCAACGAAAGCCCGGTGATCATGCTCAACAATGTCGAAGAGCTTGGTCGGCCGGTGCGCGTGGTGCCGGATGAGGTGCAGGTCGCGATCGTAGTGCCGCCGATGCGGTTGCGCGACTTCACTTTCACGTCGCTCTCGGACGCGGTTTGATCGCGGGCTGACCAGTGAGCGCGGGCCACCCTCCCCCCTCCCACTGCCTGCGGCGGCGGACCCCTTCCCTCTCCCGCGAGGGAGAGGGAAGGAGCGGCGCGTAGCGCCACGGAAGGATGAGGGTGACCCGCGCCGAATTTCTGCGCGCCCTCGCGGCGACGTCTGCGGCTGCGTTGCTGCCGCAGGTTGCGTCCGCAGCCCCGCCCCCGCACGGCCCCTATGATTTCTGGTTCACCCGCCTGAAGTACGACAGCGGCGACTGGGACGTCGATCAGCGGATGCCGGCGAACATCCTCACCTCGCTGGTCGATTACACCACGCTCCGCGTCGATCCGAAGGAGCATGTGATCCCGCTTGCCGATCCGAAGATGCTGACCCAGCCTTTCTGCTATATGGCGGGGCACAAGCTCGTCGAGTTCAATCCCGCCGAGCGGCGCAATTTCGAACGCTATCTGCGCAACGGCGGCTTCGTCTTCGCCGACGATTGCAACCACGATATCGACGGGCTCTTCGCCAAGAGTTTCGAACGCCAGATGGCGGCGATCTTCGGGGCCAAGGCGCTCAAGGAACTGCCCAAGACGCATCCGATCTACCGCAGCTTCTTCAAGTTCGACGGGCCGCCCAACACCAGCTTCGAGCTGAACGGCTGGGGCGACGATCTCATCCACAAATCCTTGAAGGGGATCGAGATCGAGGGGCGGCTGGCGCTGCTGTATTCCAACAAGGATTATGGCTGCGAATGGGATTACGATTGGCGCAACAAGCGCTTCCTGGCCGAGGACAACACCAAGTTCGGGGTGAATATCGTGATGTATGCGCTGACCTCGTGAACGGGGCGGTGATTGGGAGACGGGTGTCGGGGCGCGTCAAGGGAGTGTGAAGACGGTGCTGACCGAACAAGATATCGAAGCGAAGCTCGCAGCGCTGGCAGATCTGCGCACCGCGCTGGCACAGGCGATCGTCGGGCAGGATGCGGTGGTCGAGCAATTGCTGATCGGTCTGCTCGCGGGCGGCCACTGCCTGCTCGAAGGTGTGCCGGGGCTGGGCAAGACGCTGCTCGTCCGCTCGCTCGGCCAGGCGCTGAAGCTCGATTTCCGCCGCGTCCAATTCACCCCCGATCTGATGCCGAGCGACATCCTCGGCACCGAATTGCTGGAGGAGGATCATGGCACCGGCCATCGCTCCTTCCGCTTCCAGCCCGGCCCGGTGTTCACCAATCTGCTGCTCGCCGACGAGCTCAACCGCACACCGCCCAAGACGCAGGCGGCGCTGCTGGAGGCGATGCAGGAGCGCACCGTCAGCTACGGCGGCAAGACCTACGATCTGCCCAGCCCCTTCTTCGTGCTGGCGACGCAGAATCCGCTCGAGCAGGCGGGCACAGCTCGATCGCTTCCTGCTCCACATCCGCGTCGGCTATCCGACCGAGGCCGAGTAAGCGGCGATCCTCGTCCAGACCACCGGCAGCGGCGGCGGCGCGGTGCCGGCGGTGATGGCGGGCGAAGAGGTGCTGGCGCTGCAGGCGATGGTCCGCGACGTGCACATCTCGCCCGACATGCTCGGCTGGATCAACCGCCTCGTCCGCGCCACCCGCCCCGGCGAGGGGATGAGCGAGACGGCCTTGGCGACGTTCAACTCACCGACCGTGATGCCGGTGACCGTATCCTGGATCGGGGTCGCCGACTGCTGGATCCATCCCTTGAGCTGGGCTACGGTCGGAAGCGTTCC
>CAXTMT010000089.1:2044-10237 GCA_964245355.1 uncultured Sphingomonadaceae bacterium | reverse complement strand
GCGAACTGGAGGAGCGGCCGCGGCCCGATTATGATGCCGTGGTCAGCGAGTGGGATAGATAACCTTAAACCGTTCGTGCCGAGCTTGTCGAAGCACCGTCCTTTTCGTCGAGCCCAGGCACAAAGAAAGCAGCCCTGCGACAGGCTCAGGGCGAACGGGATGTGTTTCTAAATTAAGCCCTCCACCGATCGTCATTTTTTGTAAATTGGTCGTTTCGGATCATTTTGTCGGGTGACGCCAAGATTTGGGCCGCTTACGTGACGATTTAATGGATATGCTCAGCATCGATCAGCAGGCGGAACGGCTCTGGCATAGCTGGGGATCCGAAGCTTTCGCGGTCGTCCAGCGCAGCATCGGCGATGCCCATGATCGCGTGAACCTCGACGAAGCGCGCTATTGGCTGGATGTCGAAACGCGGCTTTACACGCTTTCGCAGGCGCTTCGCGCCGCCTGATCCGGGCTAGCCGGAACCCGCCCACCTGCCGCATGTTAAGACCTCGATCACTCCCCGAGGCCGACCATGCATTTCCAGATCAACGGTTCCCCTGTCGAGGTGACGGCGGATATCCGCACGTCGCTGCTCGATCTGCTGCGCGAACATCTTCACCTGACCGGCACCAAGAAGGGCTGCGATCAGGGCGCGTGCGGCGCCTGTACCGTGCTGGTCGATGGCGAGCGGATCAATTCCTGCCTAGCCTTGGCGGTGCAATATGAGGGGCGGGAGATCACCACGATCGAGGGCGTCGGCGCCCCCGATGCGCTCCACCCGTTGCAGGCGGCCTTTGTCGAGCATGACGGTTTCCAATGCGGCTATTGTACGCCGGGGCAGATCTGCTCGGCGATCGGCATGGCCAGCGAATGGCGGCGCGGCATCCCCAGCGTCGTCACCGGCGATCTGACCGCTGAGGGCATCACCCTCGACCATGACGAACTCCGCGAGCGGATGAGCGGCAATCTGTGCCGCTGCGGCGCTTACAACGGCATCGTCGACGCGATCCGCGAGACTTTCGCCGAAAACCCCGACGTTCTGGAGCCGGCCGAATGACCCCCTTCACCTATGCCCGCGCCGATGACGTTCGCGGCGCGATCGGCCTGTTCCGCCCCGAGAGCCGCTATCTGGGCGGCGGCACCAACCTCGTCGATCTGATGCGCGAGAATATCGAGCGGCCCCCGGCGCTGGTCGATGTCAGTGGCGTGGCTGCGACGATCGCGGAGACCGAAGACGGAGGATTAAGGATCGGCGCTGCGGTGAAGAATACCGCGCTCGCCGCCCATCCGCTCGTCCGCCGTAATTACCCCATGCTGTCGCGCGCGATCCTCGCCGGCGCGTCGGGCCAGATCCGCAACATGGCGACCACCGGCGGCAACATCCTTCAGCGCACCCGCTGCTATTATTTCTATGACGAGGCCGCGCGCTGCAACAAGCGCAAGCCGGGTTCGGGCTGCGACGCGATCGACGGCTTCAACCGCATCCACGCGATTCTCGGCGCCTCGCCCGATTGCGTCGCCACGCACCCGAGCGACATGTGCGTCGCGCTGGCGGCATTGGACGCGACGATCCACCTCGAAGGCCCGGACGGTGCCCGCACAACGGCCTTCACCGATTTCCACCGCCTGCCCGGCGGCCGCCCCGATATCGAAACCGAAATCCGCGATGGTGAGCTGATCACCGCGGTCGAACTGCCCCCCTTCCCCTTCGCCGCACATTCCACCTATCGCAAGGTGCGCGACCGCTCCTCCTACGCCTTCGCTTTGGTCTCGGTCGCCGCCGCGCTCGATTTCGAGGGCGGCAAAATCCGCGACGTGCGCCTCGCGCTCGGCGGCGTTGCCCACAAGCCGTGGCGCGCCTTCAAGGCCGAAGCGGCGATCAGGGACGGCGCCTCCTTCCGCGCGGCCGCCGATCTCGAACTTGCAGACGCAGCGCCGCTCAGCGGCAATGCCTTCAAGGTCGAACTGGCCAAACGCACCATCGTCGCCACCCTTGAGGAGCTATCCGCATGAGCCTCGTCGAAAGCGCGATGAACGCCGCGATCCGCCTCGCACCCGAAAGCTGGCTGCCCGGTGGCGTCCCCGATCCGCTGATCGAAAAGCATGGCGCGCTCGGCGCCCCGGTTTCGCGCATCGACGGTCCGCTGAAGGTCGCCGGCAAGGCGCGCTTCGCCGGCGAGGTGCCGGCCGAGGGTCTGCTGTACGCCAAGGTCGTCACCAGCACGATCGCGCGCGGCCGCATCCGCCAGCTCCAGACCGCCACCGCCGAAGGCGCGCCCGGCGTCGTCTTGGTGATGACCCACAAGAACGCGCCGCGGATGAAGCCGCCGGCGATGTTCGGCTCGAACCCGCTCGCCGCCGGCCCCAGCAGCTTGGCCGTCATGCAGGACGACGAGATCAAGTGGAATGGCGAGGGCGTAGCGTTGGTGCTCGCCGAAACCGCCGAGCAGGCGGATCACGCCGCGACTTTGATCGAGATCGATTATGAAGTCGTGCCCGGTATCACCTCGTTTGAAGTCGCCAAGGCCCACGCCCGTACACCCGAAAGGATCCTGGGCGATCCGACGACGGTCTCGACCGGCGATGCCGAGGCGGCGCTGCTGACCGCGCCGGTGAAGGTCGATCACATCTACCGAACCCCCCGCCACAACCATAATGCGATCGAGCTCCACGCCTCGACCGTCTGGTGGGAAGACGACGGTAAGCTCGTCCTCCACGACGCCTCGCAACTGGTGAACAACACGCGCTGGACGATCGCCGACATGTTCGGGATCAAGGAAACCGACATCCGCGTGATCTCGCCTTATGTGGGCGGCGGGTTCGGCGGCAAGTGCCTGTGGTATCATCAGATATTGGGCGCGGCGGCGGCGAAGCTGGCCGGTCGCCCGGTGCGGATCACGCTCAGCCGCGAGGATGTCTATCGCCTCGTCGGCGGCCGCACCCAGACCGAACAGCGCGTGGCGCTCGGCGCCAAGGCCGACGGTACGCTCGCCGCGCTGATCCACACCGGCGTCGCCGCGATGACCGGGCACAACAGCTGCCCCGAACAATTCACCTTCCCGGCGCGCCATCTCTACAAGGCCGACGCCATCCACGTCACCCAGCAGGTCGCCGACATGGACATGCTCGCCAACACCTTCATGCGCGCGCCGGGCGAGAGCGTCGGCACTTTCGCGCTGGAGTGCGCCCTCGATGAGCTGGCCGAAAAGCTCGGTATCGACCCGATCGACCTGCGCCGCCGGATCGAGCCCGAGGTCGATCCAACCTCGGGCACCGTTTTCTCCTCGCGCCACATCGTCGAGGCCTATCGCGCCGGTGCGGAGCGTTTCGGTTGGAGCAAGCGCTCCGCCACGCCCGGCACCCGCCGCGAGGGCGACTGGCTGATCGGCATGGGCGTCGCCACCGCGACCTACCCTTATTACCGCATGCCCGGCGGCGCGGCGCGCATCCGGGTGCAGGCCGACGGCAGCGCCGTGGTCGAAATGGCGAGCCATGAGATGGGCATGGGCACCGCCACCGTGCAGGCGCAGCACGCCGCGGTTCGGCTCGGCCTGCCGATCGACAAGGTGCGCTTCGATTATGGCGACACCGATCTGCCACCCGGCACCGTCGCCGGCGGCAGTTCGCAGACCGCCACGATCGGCGCCGCCGTCATCGCCGCGCACGACGAACTGGTGAAGGCGCTGCTCAAGCTCGCCGGCAACGACAGCCCGCTCGCGGGTCTGTCACCGCAGGAGGTAGAGGCGCGCGATGCGGGACTCGGCAAGATCGGCGATGGTTCGGTCCACGAGACCTACGCCTCGATCCTCGCCCGCGCACAGCAAGCCGAGGTGGTCGGCGAAGCGGCAGCACCGCCGCCGATCGAGGTGCAGCGCTGGTCGATGCACAGCTACGGCGCGCAATTCGCCGAGGTGCGCATCAACGAATGGTCGGGCGAGACCCGCGTCTCGCGCTTCCTCGGCTCGTTCGATTGCGGCCGCATCCTCAACGCCAAGATGGCAACGAGCCAGTTCCGTGGCGGCATCATCATGGGCCTCGGCCTCGCGCTGACCGAGGAAACCCTGTTCGACGAACGCAACGGCCGGATCATGAACCCCGGCCTCGCCGAATATCACGTCCCCGTGCACCTCGACGTGCCGGAGATCGACGTGATCTGGACCGACATCCCCGATCCCCATTCCCCGATGGGCGCCCACGGCATCGGCGAGATCGGCATCACCGGCGTCGGCGCGGCGATCGCCAATGCGGTCTACAACGCGACCGGCAAGCGCATCCGCGAACTGCCGATCACGCTGGACAAGGTGATGGCCTGACAAAACGCCTCTCCCATTTTGGGCGAGGGAGGAATCCGCGTGTCGAGCGTAGCGAGAAACGTGGGAGGGTGACGGGCGAGGCGCAGCCGAGCGCCGACGCTAGAAAGTGCGGGCCATCCGCACCCAACCCTCGGCCTCAAAGGAGAGGGCAACAGCGGCTAGCGGCGGAACCGCTGCCAGCGCGGGCCGAGCGCGACGGGATCGAACAGATGGGCACCGACGAAGACCGAGGCCGCACCGCTCGTTCCGCACAGGAAGGCAAGCGCCGCCAAGGCGAAGTCGATCGCCCGCGCACCGCCGTTCAGCGCCACCGCCGCCGGCCCCGGCAGGGTCAAGGCCAGGCGCACCGCGCAGGCCAGCAGTATCGCGCCACACGCGCGAACAGCAAGATCCGCCCATTTTCGCCGATGCCAAACCACGCCGCGCTCCTCCGATCGGAGCAGCCCAGATATCGCGCGGGCCATAGGGATGGGAGAGCGAAAGGCGCGCGCGCGCATAGGCTTTGCATAGATTTCCGGTGTGCCGCCCGAGTGCCGCACTGCAAAAAATATATGCAAAACATATGCGACAAGTCCCCAATTCAAGCGCGACAGGGTTGACCAGCCGGTGCTGCGGTCCAACCCTGGCGGCAACGGCCCAACGAGTACCCATGCGATGAACGAGTCCGTTCCCCTTCCTCTGCCCGATCAGGTCGAGCTGGATGTCGCCACCCATGGCCACGAGCCTTTGCCCCTGCTCGCGCTCGGCGCGCTGGGGGTGGTGTTCGGCGATATCGGCACCTCGCCGCTGTATGCGCTGAAGGAGAGTTTCGCGGGGCATCATCCGCTGCCGGTCGATCGGCTGCACATCTTCGGCGTCCTCAGCCTGATTTTCTGGACGATGATGCTGATCGTCACGATCAAATATGTCCTCATCATCCTGCGCGCCGACAACAAAGGCGAGGGCGGCAGCCTGGCGTTGCTGGCGCTGATCGCGCGCAGTCTGGGCGAACGGCGCTGGGTCGGCGGGATGGTGATGCTGGGCGTCGCCGCCACCGCGCTGTTCTACGGCGATGCGATCATCACCCCCGCGATCTCGGTGCTGTCGGCGGTCGAGGGGCTGGAGGTGGTCAACCAGGGATTCGACAAATTCGTTTTGCCGATCTCGATCGTCATCCTGATCGGCCTGTTCGCCATCCAGAGCTACGGCACGGCGAAGGTCGGCGCCTTGTTCGGGCCGGTGATGGTCTTCTATTTCGCCGTACTCGCGGTGCTGGGCCTGGGCACGGTCATCCACCACCCGCACGTCTTGCAGAGCATCAACCCGCTCTGGGCGGCGCGCTTCTTCCTCATCGATCCCAAGCTCGCCTTCCTGGCGCTCGGCTCGGTCGTGCTGGCGGTGACCGGGGCCGAGGCGCTCTATGCCGACATGGGCCATTTCGGCCGCCGCGCGATCTCGATCTCGTGGCTTTACGCCGCGCTGCCCTGCCTGCTGCTCAACTATATGGGCCAGGGCGCGCTGCTGCTCGATCGGCCGGCGGCGATCGCGAATCCCTTCTACCTGCTCGCCCCCGATTGGGCGCGGCTACCGCTCGTCATTCTCGCGACAGTGGCGACGGTGATCGCCAGCCAGGCGGTGATCTCGGGCGCCTTCTCGGTGACGCAGCAAGCGGTGCAGCTCGGCTTCCTGCCGCGTCTCAAGATCGTCAACACCAGCGCCAAGGCGGCGGGGCAGGTCTATGTGCCGCTGATCAACTGGGGGCTGCTGATCCTCGTCATCGGCATCACGATCGGCTTCAAGAGTTCGGCCAATCTCGCCGCCGCTTACGGCATCGCCGTTACCGGCACGATGCTGATCACCGCCGTGATGCTCGGTGTGCTGACCTTCACCGTCTGGAAATGGCCGCCGATCCTCGCCGGGCTCGTCACCGGCGCCTTCATCCTGATCGACGCGGCCTACTTCGCCTCGAACTTGACGAAGGTGCTCGACGGCGGCTGGTTCCCGCTGCTGATCGCCGCGATCGCCTTCACCCTGCTCACCACCTGGGCGACCGGCCGACGGATCATGCGCGAGCGGCTGGGCGACAGTGGCCTGACGATGGAGATGTTCCTCAAATCCACCGCCAAATCGCTCGATCGCGTTCCCGGCACCGCCGTCTTCCTCTCGACCAGCACCACCGCCGTGCCCCCCGCGCTGCTCCACAACGTCAAGCACAACAAGGTGCTGCACCACCGGATCGTGGTGCTGACGGTGAAGATCCAGGGCGTACCCCACGTCCCCGCCCACCGCCGCATCGAAACCAGCGTGATCGCGGACGATGCCTGGCGGATCATCCTCCATTATGGCTTCATGGAGGAGGTCGACATTCCCGCCGCGCTGGCGCTGGTCGATGGCTGCGACGGCGCCTTCCGCCAGATGGAAACCAGCTACTTCCTCGGCCGCCAGACCCTGATCCCCTCCGCCAACCCCGCGATGGCGATCTGGCGCGAACAACTGTTTGCCTGGATGGTGCAGAATGCCGAAAGCGCGATGGAATTCTTCAAGCTGCCGGTGAACCGCGTGGTGGAATTGGGCAGCCAGCTGGAGATTTGACCGGGGACGTGGCCAACGGGGCGTCTCCGTATCCTGTTCTTCCTTCGATGCCCTTTGAGTCAAGTCATTCTCGCTCCGCCCTCCCTGCGAAGGCGGGAATCCCTATTGTTGAACCCGATGCTCCTGCTGAACGGGCAGCGGCCATGGATTCCCGCCTTTGCAGGAAGGGCGAAATTGTGTGGCGCGGGCGTCTGGGGTTTCGCTGTTGCACCCGACACCGCTAAAGCACCCCCATGATCCTCGTCATCGACAATTACGACAGCTTCACCTGGAACCTCGTCCACTATCTCCAGGAACTCGGCGCCGAGGTCGAGGTGGCGCGCAACGATTGCGTAGGCGTCGGCCAGGCGATGTCGTCGGGCGCGGAGGCATTCCTCATTTCGCCCGGCCCCTGCACCCCGAACGAGGCCGGGATCAGCCTCGATCTGGTCGCCGCCTGTGCCGCGGCGAAGCGCCCGCTGCTCGGCGTCTGCCTCGGCCACCAGGCGATCGGGCAGAGCTTCGGCGGGCAGGTGGTGCGCGCGCCCGAGCTGATGCACGGCAAGACCTGCGCGATCAGCCACGACGGCACCGGCCTGTTCGAAGGCCTGCCCTCGCCTTTCACCGCCACCCGCTATCACTCGCTGATCGTGCCCGAGGACAGCCTGCCGGCCGACCTCCTCGTCAATGCCCGCGCCCCCGACGGGCTGGTGATGGGTTTCCGCCACGCCACCCTTCCCATACACGGGGTGCAATTCCATCCCGAGAGCATCGCCACCGAGCATGGCCATGCGATGCTCGCCAATTTCCTGCGCGCGGCCGGGATGCGGGTGCTGGAGCGGGCATGACGCTGCCGGCCCTGCTCCCTGATCCGGCGCGCCCGCTGGATCATGAGACCGCTTATCAGGCGTTCGTCGATATCCTCGACGGGACGGTGAACGACGAGGCGATCGCCGATTTCCTCACCGCGCTGGCGGTGCGCGGCGAGACCAGCCTCGAAATCGTCGCCGCCGCGCGGGCGATGCGCGAGCGGATGATCACCATCGAGGCGCCCGCCAATGCGATCGACGTCTGCGGCACCGGCGGCGACGGGCACCACACGCTCAACGTCTCCACCGCCGTGGCGCTGGTGGTGGCGGGCTGCGGCGTACCGGTCGCCAAGAACGGCAACCGCGCCGCCTCGTCGAAGGCGGGCGCCGCCGACACGTTGGAGGCGCTCGGCCTCGACATGGCCCGCGCCGGCGCGACCGCCGAGGCGAGCCTCGCCGAAATTGGCATCTGCTTCCTCTTCGCCGCCAACCACCATCCGGCGATGCGCCGCATCCAGCCGATCCGCCAGCGG
>CAXTMT010000089.1:0-2034 GCA_964245355.1 uncultured Sphingomonadaceae bacterium | reverse complement strand
CGATTATGTCGTGCCTTATGCCGAGGCGCTGGCGCTGCTCGGCACGACACGCAGCTGGGTCGTCTCGGGCGAGGAAGCGATCGACGAAATCTCGATCGCGGGGCCGACGCGGCTCGGCGAGGTAAGGGGCGGCGAGGCGAGCTACCGCAGCCTCTCGCCTGCCGACGCTGGCCTGCCCATGCACCCGATCAGCGCGATCCGCGGCGGCGACGCGGCGGAGAATGCGGCCGCGCTGCGCCGCCTGCTGAACGGCGAACGCAGCCCCTACCGCGACGCCGTCCTCCTCAACGCCGCCGCCGCGCTGCTGCTGGCGGACGGAGTGGCTGATCTGGGCGAGGGTGTGGCGCGCGCCGGCGAGGCGATCGATAGCGGCGCGGCGAAGGCCCTGCTGGCGAGGTGGATCGCTTTCTAAATCGCGCTAGACTGGCACCATGATCGCGGCTGTTCGCTCATATTGCAATTGATGTTGGCCACTGTGATGCTGAGCGCGGCGCTGTTGGTCACTAGCTGGCTCGATTGGCGCACCTACTGGAATCTTCTCTGGATGATCGCCATTCCCTTCGTGATTGCTTGGCAATTTGAGCAATTTGCCAATGAAAAAAGCCCAGTATGGCCGCTGACCGGTTTATGCCTTTTGCCACTGAGTTTGCTTTCGATGGCCTTCGTCGCGAACAATGTGTTCGCTATCGGATACTGACCAATTCCATCAGGCTCATCGTTGGCGCGCAGGTCGGCATTTCAATCCTCCCCCGCCAGGGGGAGGTGGCGCCGTAGGCGTCGGAGGGGGCGGGCGGCGATCAGCCTGCTGGAGAGATCCAACGCTCGGTGGCGATCGAGAGGATGTGGGTGAGGACGCCTTCAAGGTTCGCCATCACTTCTCGGGCCGGGTAGCGCAAAACGTGGATGCCTTGCCCTTCGAGCCATGCGTCGCGAGCGGCATCGCGGGCCGGTCGATCACCGCGGGAGTGGGCTTCGCCGTCTATCTCGATCGCCAGACGAGCGGGCGCGCAGTAGAAGTCGAGGACATAGGGACCGGCCGGGTGCTGGCGGCGGAAGCGTAGGCTAGCCTCATTTTTGCGAAGGACTTGCCAGAGAGCGATTTCGGGCGGCGTCATTTCTCGGCGCAGGCGTTTTGCAGCGGTTCGCGCGGGTTTCGATCCTTCGAGGCGCATTGCTTCCTCCCCCTCCGTCGCCTTCGGCGCCACCACCACCAGGGGGGGGTGTAAAACCCCCACCAACCCGGCGGCCGGGCCGCCCCGGCCGCCGCCTCGTTTCGTCGCAGGGTAAGCCGAAGCTTACTGCGAATAATACATGTCGAACTCGACCGGGCTGGGCGCCATTTCCCAGCGGTAGACTTCGGGCCACTTCAGCTCGATGTAGCTCTCGATCTGATCCTCGGTGAACACGCCGCCCTTCACCAGATAACCGTGATCGGCGGCCAGGCTGTCGAGCGCCTCACGCAGCGAGGCGCAGACCGTCGGGATCTCCTTCAGCTCCTCGGGCGGCAGATCGTAGAGGTTCTTGTCCATCGCCTCGCCGGGATGGATCTTGTTCTCGATCCCGTCGAGCCCGGCCATCAGCAGCGCCGCATAGCAGAGGTACGGATTGGCCATCGCATCGGGGAAACGGAACTCGACGCGCTTCGCCTTGGCGCCCGCGCCGTAGGGGATGCGGCACGAGGCCGAGCGGTTGCGCGCCGAATAGGCCAGCAGGACAGGCGCTTCATAGCCCGGCACCAGCCGCTTGTAGCTGTTGGTGGTCGGGTTGGTGAAGGCGTTCAGCGACTTGGCGTGCTTGATGACGCCGCCGATGAAATACAGGCACATGTCGGACAGGCCCGCATAGCCGTTGCCCGCGAACAAAGGATTGCCCTCGTTCCAGATCGACATGTGGGTGTGCATCCCCGAGCCGTTATCCTTGGCGATCGGCTTGGGCATGAAGGTGACGGTCTTGCCGTAAGCCTGCGCCACCTGCCACACGACATATTTGTAGATCTGCATGCGGTCGGCGGTGGTGACGAGCGTGCCGAAGGTG
>CAXTMT010000088.1:4389-10292 GCA_964245355.1 uncultured Sphingomonadaceae bacterium | reverse complement strand
GGCTGGGGCTGCTGGTCGATGGGGCGGTGCGGCGGCGGCAGATGCGGCTGGCGGTGGCGATCGGGGTGATCGGCGGGCTGCCGATCGGGCTGGTACTGGTCGGATCGGTGCTCAAGGACAGCGTGATGGCCGGCGCGCTGCTGCTGACGACCGGGCTGATCGCCTCGATAGCCCCTCCTCTTCAGAGGAGGGGCTTGCTCGTTGCGCTCGCCGCTGTCCTCCTGCTCGCCGCCGCGACCGTGCGCTTCAACGCGACCCTGGCCTGCCTGCCGCTCGCCCTGCTGCTGTGGCCGAAGGAGTTGCTGCGGACCAAACGCCGCGTCACCCTCGCCGCCGTCGTGAGCGCGATCCCGCTGCTGCTGGCGATGCCGGTCGCGAACCGGCTGCTCCATGCCGAGAAGAGCGGGGTCGAACTGTCACTCGTTATCTTCGATCTCGGCGGGATCACAGTACACACCGGCCAGAGCGCCTTCCCGCCGCTGCCCGTCGCCGATCCGGTCGCGATCAACGCCGGTTGCTACACGCCGGTCGCATGGGACAGCTATGCCTGGTGGGTCGACAAGCCCTGCCCTATCGGCTTCACGATGGTGCGTGACGCGTTCACGAGGGCGCACGTTTCGTCGACGATGTTTTGGCTGCACACTTTGTTCGCGCACCCGCTGGCCTATACCGAGCATCGCTTCGCCCACTTCAATCAGAACAGCCGCCTGCTCGCGGACGACGCGCAACTCCACGGCCTGTCGCTCCAGACCGACCCCAACCCATGGGGTTTCGCCGTACCGCCGAGCCGCTTGCGCGACGCCATTGCCGCGCTCGCCGATGCAAGCGTCGACAGCCCGCTGGGTTGGCCCGCCTGCTGGATCGCGCTGGCCTTCGCGGCGCTGGTGTTGATGCCGGCCGGGGCACCGCCGCTGGCCGTAGCGCTGGGGTGGTCGAGCCTGCTTTATGGGTTGAGCTATCTGCCGCTCAGTGTGGCAACCGAGGTGCGCTATCATCTGTGGACGAGTTTGGCCGCCGCGCTGGCCACGGCGATGGCGGTGGCATCGGGCGGGATCGCATGGCGATCACGGCGGGCGGCGGTGGCCTCGGCGCCGCTGCTGCTGGTGACGATTGCCGGGATCGCCTGGCGCTTAGCGTAAAGCCAAAACGCGGCTTTTTCGTCCTGCTGACGCAGGTCAGCATCCATTCGGAACTCCGTCGGCCATAGCGCGAATGGATGCCGCCTTCGCCGGGATGACGGGATCAGGGCTGCGTTCTACCCCGCCCCACACCGGTATGCGTCAGCCCGGCCTTTTCCACATCCTCGATCTGATACACGTTGCGCAGATCGACCAGCACCGGCTCGCGGAGCAGCCCGCTGATCCGCCCGAGATCGAGTGCGCGATAAGCATCCCACTCGGTCACCAGCACCAGCGCGTCGGCGCCGTCCGCCACCGCATAGGGATCCTCGACGAACGCTACGCCCTTCAGCAGCGGCCGCGCCTGCTCGATCCCCTCGGGATCGTGCGCGCGGACCGTTGCCCCAGCGTCCTGCAGCGCCTGGATCACCGCGATGCTCGGCGCGTCGCGCATATCGTCGGTGTTGGGTTTGAAGGTGAGGCCGAGGATGCCGACCGTCTTGCCGCGCACGTCGCCGCCCATCGCCTTGATCACTTTGCGGCCCATCGCGCGCTTGCGGGCGTCGTTGACCTGCACCACCGCCTCGACGACGCGCAGCGGCACTTCGCAATCGTCGGCGGTCTTGAGCAGCGCCAGCGTGTCCTTGGGAAAACACGATCCGCCATAGCCCGGCCCGGCGTGGAGGAATTTCGCGCCGATGCGATTGTCGAGGCCGATGCCGCGCGCGACATCCTGCACGTCGGCGCCGACCTCCTCGCACAGATCGGCGATCTCGTTGATGAAGGTGATCTTGGTCGCGAGGAAAGCGTTCGCGGCATATTTGATCAGCTCGCTCGTCCGCCGCGCGGTGAACAGCAAGGGGGAATGGTTGAGATAGAGCGGGCGATAGACTTCGCGCAGGATCGCGCGCGCCGGCTCCTCCTCGGTGCCGCAGACCACGCGATCGGGCCGCTTGAAATCGGTGATCGCCGCGCCTTCGCGCAGGAATTCCGGGTTCGAGGCGACGTAGAGTTCGACGCCGGGCCGCTCGGCGCGCAGGATGCGCTCGACCTCGTCGCCGGTGCCTACAGGCACCGTGGATTTGGTGACGACCAACGTGCCCGGCTTGATCGATGCGGCCAGTTCGGTGGCGGCTGCATACACGTAGCTCAGGTCCGCATGCCCGTCGCCACGGCGCGACGGTGTGCCGACCGCGATGAACACCGCATCGGCTTGCGCCACGCCCTCGGCCAGATCGGTGGTGAAGGAGAGACGGTTGGCGCGCACGTTGGTGGCGACCAAGGCATCGAGGCCGGGTTCGTAGATCGGCATGATCCCTTCGCGCAGGCGCTCGATCTTGGCAGCGTCCTTGTCGACGCAGATCACCTCATGCCCGAAATCGGAAAAGCAGGCGCCCGAGACGAGCCCGACATAGCCGGTGCCGATCATGGTGATCTTCATGCGAACGCGCTCTCCGTGGGTCCTGGCCGAACCGTGCCGCCCCTACCTACGCCGCGCCAAGCGAACAAGCACGGTTGCCATCCTTGTGTAACGTGCGCGGCCCTGCCACTCATCGGCAGCGATGCGCGTACTCGTCACCGGAGCGGCCGGATTCATCGGTTTTCATGTCTCCCGCGCCCTGCTTGCGCGGGGTGATGCCGTGCTCGGTATCGACAATCTCAACGATTATTATGCGGTGCAACTGAAGCGCGATCGGATCGCGGCGGTCGAGCAGACGGGCGGCGATTTCACCTTCCGCCAGCTGGACTTCGCCGACGATGGCTTCGAGGCGGCGCTGGCGGGCGAGAGCATCGACGCGATCGTCCACCTCGGCGCGCAGGCGGGGGTGCGCTACAGCCTCGAAAACCCGCGCGCCTACGGCCGGAGCAACCTCGTTGGCCATCTCGCGATGCTGGAACTGGCCCGATCGCGCGGTGTGCGACACATGGTCTATGCCTCGACCTCCTCGGTCTACGGCAGCAACGCGACGCTGCCCTTCAGGGTCGAGGATCGCGTCGATCGCCCGGTCTCGCTCTACGCCGCCACCAAGCGCGCCGACGAATTGATGAGCGAGACCTACGCGCATCTCTATCGCCTGCCGCTGACCGGGCTGCGCTTCTTCACGGTTTATGGCCCGTGGGGACGGCCCGACATGGCGATGTGGATCTTCACCCAGGCGATCCTGGCGGGAGAGCCGATCAAGGTGTTCAACCACGGTGCGATGCGGCGCGACTTCACCTATGTCGACGACATCGTCGCCGGTGCGCTGGCGGCGCTCGACCGCCCGCCGGCGGACGATGGCGCGGAGAAGGCCGGCGGCAGCATGGCGCCGCACCGGCTCTACAATATCGGCAATTCGCAGGCGGAAGAGCTGGGCCGGCTTATCGATCTGATCGAGGGGGCCTGCGGACGGGAAGCGATCCGCGATTATCAGCCGATGCAGCCCGGCGACGTTCAGGCCACCTATGCCGATATTTCGGCGATCCAGCGCGATCTGGGTTTTGCCCCCGCCACATCGCTGGAGGTGGGCGTTCCGAAGTTCGTGGAATGGTTCAGGGCTTACGCCAGCCTCTGATGCCCCGTCACCCCGGACGTGTTCCGGGGTCCAGCCAGCAGTCGCAGGCGGACCGCTCGCCGACCGACTGGACCGGAACACCTCCGGGGTGACGGTAAAGCTGTCATGATATGACAATCCTACATGGACATGTCGTGACCTAGCGCCCCTAATCGCTCTTCCGTGCACGGACCCGCCGGCTCATCTGCCGGTTTCCGCACTGCACAAATCCAAGGAAGATCGATGTCGTACCAGTCCCGCCTGTCCGAAACCGCCGCCCTGATCGGCCAGCACGAGGGTCGCTGGGATGGGATCAGTGCGGAGGCGGTGGCGCGGATGGACGCGCAGAACCGGTTCAAGACCGGGCTCGACATTGCGCGCTACACCGCCAAGATCATGCGCGCCGACATGGCCGCTTACGATGCCGATCCGGCGCACTACACCCAGTCGCTGGGCTGCTGGCACGGCTTCATCGGCCAGCAGAAGCTGATCAGCATCAAAAAGCATTTCGGCACCACCAAGGGCAAATATCTCTATCTGTCCGGCTGGATGGTCGCCGCGCTGCGCTCCGATTTCGGCCCGCTCCCCGATCAATCGATGCACGAGAAGACCAGCGTCCCGGCGCTGATCGCGGAACTCTACACCTTCCTGAAGCAGGCCGACGCCCGCGAACTGGGCGGGCTTTTCCGCGAGATCGACAAGGCCCGCGCCGCCGGCGACGCCGCTAAGGAAGCCGAGCTTCAGCACAAGATCGAAACCTTCCAGACCCACGTTGTGCCGATCATCGCCGATATCGACGCAGGCTTCGGCAATGCCGAGGCCACCTACCTGCTCGCCAAGAAGATGATCGAGGCCGGCGCCTGCGCGCTGCAGATCGAGAATCAGGTTTCGGACGAGAAGCAGTGCGGCCACCAGGACGGCAAGGTCACCGTCCCGCACGAGGATTTCCTCGCGAAGATCCGCGCCTGCCGCTACGCCTTCCTCGAGATGTGCGTCGACGACGGCATCATCGTCAGCCGCACCGACAGCCTGGGCGCCGGCCTCACCAAGCAGATCGCGTTCAGCAAGGAAGCCGGCGATATCGGCGATCAATATAACGCCTTCCTCGATTGCGAGGAGGTGACCGATATCACCGCTCTCCGCGGCGATGTGGTCATCGAGCGCGACGGCAAGCTGATGCGCCCCAAGCGGCTCCCGTCGAACCTGTTCCAGTTCAAGAGCGGCACCGGCGCCGAACGCTGCGTACTCGATTGCATCACCTCGCTCCGGAACGGTGCCGATCTGCTGTGGATCGAGACCGAGAAGCCGCACATCGAGCAGATCGCCGGCATGGTCGATGCGATCCGCGAGGTCGTGCCGAACGCCAAGCTCGTCTACAACAATTCGCCCTCGTTCAACTGGACGCTGAACTTCCGCCAGCAGGTGTTCGACGCCTGGGCCGAAGCCGGCAGGGACGTGTCGGACTATGAGCGCGGCGCGCTGATGAGCGTGATCTACGACACCACGCCGCTAGCGCTGGAGGCCGACGAGCGCATCCGCACCTTCCAGAAGGACGCGGCCAGGCGCGCCGGCATCTTCCATCACCTGATCACGCTGCCGACCTATCACACGGCCGCGCTCAGCACCGACAATCTCGCCAAGGACTATTTCGGCGAGGCGGGAATGCTCGGCTACGTTGCCGGGGTGCAGCGCAAGGAAATCCGGGAGGGGATTGCCTGCGTACGCCACCAGAACATGTCGGGCTCGGACATCGGCGACGATCACAAGGATTATTTCGCCGGCGAGGCCGCGCTGAAGGCCGGCGGCGCCCACAACACCATGAACCAATTCGCTTAAGAGGAGAGACTGAAATGGCTACGATTGCTCCCGAACCCGCTCGTGCCCGCCCCGTCTATTCGATCGAGGATACGCAGCTGATCAAGAATGCGGTGCTCGCCTACATCCGCGCGAACGAGGATTCGCCGGAGACGATCAAGTACAGCAATCTGTACCATCGGCTGGGGCGGTTGAGGTGAGACGGAGGGGCGGTCTGGGCGGGAGTCTAAGGCAGCCCCTTTCTATTTTCATCCCGGCGAAGGCCGGAATGACGGCACGGCGCATGTCACAATCCGACTTGCCGATCCTGTCAAACGATGACAAATCGTGCCAGTGCCGCAACCCACCGATCGCAAGCTCTACCTCGGCCCCCGCCTGCGCACCCTGCGCCGGGAGCTCGGCATCAACCAGACGCAGATGGCCGGCGAACTCGAAG
>CAXTMT010000088.1:781-4379 GCA_964245355.1 uncultured Sphingomonadaceae bacterium | reverse complement strand
TACCTCAACCATCTCGAGCGCAACCAGCGCCCCCTCACCGCGCAGATGCTGCTGCGCCTTGCCAACACCTATGACATCGACGTCCGCACCTTCGTCAGCGGGCCGGAGACCACTTCCACCGGCGAGCTGAGCGGCGTCTTCGCCGATGGGCTGGTCGCCGATCTCGGCATCCACCGCCACGAGATCGACGAGCTGATCGAAGCCCACCCCACCATCGCCGAAGCGATCGGCCGCCTCCACCGCGCGCTCGGCGAGCTGCGCAGCCTGCCCGACGCGCTGCGCGAGGCGAATGACGGCGCAGCCACCGCCGGCTCGCCTTTGGAATGGCTGCGCGACTTCCTCCAGCAACGCCGCAACCACCTGCCCGAACTCGATGCCGCCGCCGAGGAAATGGCCGCCGCCCTCCCCGACGATCCGGCCGAGCGGCAGGCGGCGATCCGCGCGCGGCTGAAGGAGAAATGGGGGATCAGGACGTTGATCGCCCCGCCCGGCCTGCTCGGCGCCGCGACCCGCCACTACGATTTCCACCGCCGCCGGGTGATGATCGCCGAGACGCTCGACGCGCCTTCTCGCCAGTTCGCACTGGCCTATCAATTGTGCCTGCTGGAATTCGAGGAGCCGCTCAACGCCCAGGTCGAGCGCGCCTGCGCCCCCGATCCGGCGACGCGCACTTTGCTGAAGATCGCATTGGTTAACTACAGCGCCGCCGCGCTGCTGATGCCCTACGAACGAATCCGCGCCGCCGCCGAGGAAAGCCGCCACGATCTGCCGCTGCTGATCGCCCGCTTCGGCGTCTCGTTCGAGCAACTGGCGCATCGGCTGACGACGCTTGGGCGGACGGGCGCACGGGGCTTGCCCTTCTTCCTCGTCAAGGTCGATGCCGCCGGGCAGGTGGCGAAACGCACCTTGGGCGAGGCTTATCCCTTCGCCCGCCACGGCGGCGTCTGCCCCCGGTGGCGGGGGCTCGGCGCGGGCGACGCCGTGTTGGCGGAACGGGTGGAGACGCCGGCGGGGGATTGCTTCTCAACCCTGTCGCGCGGGGCGAAGGGCGGGATCGTGGCGATCGGTTGCGACGCGAAACACGCCTCTCAAATCGTGCACTGCGATGGGCTGGCCGCCGTGACCCCCATTGGCCCTGCGTGCCCTTTGTGCGACCGCCCCGACTGCCACGACCGCACACTTCCTGCGATCGGGCGGACGGTGGAACTGAACCAACTCCGACGCTCGACGGTGCCCTGGCCGTTCCGGCGGGCCTAACGCATCGTAATTAAGCAGCGTCCACCATCACCAATTCGCTATCCTCCAGCGCCGTCACCCGCAGCACCTCCATATCGCCGATCGCCGCACCATCGCGCGCATTGACCCGCACACCCTCGATCTCCACCGCGCCGGTCGCCGGCACGAGATAGGCCTTGCGCGCGGCGCCCAGCGGATAGTCCGCCGTCTCCCCCGCCTTCAGCGTCGCGCCGATCACCCGTGCATCGGTGCGGATGGGAAGCGCGTCGTTATCGTTGGCGAAGCCGCTCGCCAGCACGACGAACTTGCCGGTGCGATCGCCCTTCGGGAAGGGGCGTGTGCCCCAGCTCGGCTGCTCGCCGCTCCGGGTCGGCAGGATCCAGATCTGGAACAGCGTCGTCGCGACCTCCTCGGCATTATATTCAGCGTGGCGGATGCCGGTGCCGGCCGACATCACCTGCACGTCGCCCGCCGCCGTTTTGCCCTGATTGCCCAAGCTATCCTGATGGCTGATCGCGCCGGTGCGGACATAGGTAATGATCTCCATGTCGCGGTGCGGGTGCGCCGGGAAGCCGGTGCCGGGCGCGATGATGTCATCGTTCCAGACGCGCAGGTTTCCCCAGTTCATACGCTTCGGATCTTGATAGTCCGAGAAGGAGAAATGATGCCTGGCGTTCAGCCACCCGTGATCTGCTCCGCCCAAGGAGGCGAAGGGCCGTACTTCGATCATGATAGTCTTCCCTTGTTTGATCGGCTCATGCCGATGGCCGCACCAGCCCTAACGAGAAAGCAGCGCTAGCGCTTCGACCTGCGCATGGCTGAAACCCTGCGCCTCCAGTTCCGGCGCCAGCTTTTCCGCGCATTCGGGCCGACGCCGGCTTGCCCACACGAAACGGCGAAGCGTCTCCAGGCGCGGATCGGCGAGCGGGCGTTGCGGCGCGTTGCCGGTGATCGCCTGATACAATCGCCCGAGCAGGCCCGGCCTGCACGCTACAGCACGGTGGCTGGTCGCGTCGTTGAGCGCGATCGACACCGCATGCCATTCGGACTGGCTGAGCGAGGGTGGGGCGAAAGTGGCCATTTGCATAAGCTCCGTTGACAAGGATCATCTGGGCCTTGCCTACTTGTCGCGGTAGCCGGATAAACTTGGGCTGAACGTTCAATCGAGTTGAAATGCCGGAGATGACATGAACGAGCCCGGCACACCCACTTTCGATCAATTGCGCATCTTCCTGGCGGTGGTGGAGACCGGCAGTTTCGCCGGCGCCGGGCGGCGGCTGAACCGTGCCGTCTCGGTGATCAGCTACGGCGTCGCCAATCTGGAGGCGCAGCTCGGCCTGCTGCTGTTCGATCGCGAGGGCACCAAACGCCCGGTGCTGACCGAGGCGGGCAAGGCGGTGCTGGCGGAGGCGCGCACCGTCTCGCAAGGGATCGACGGCCTGCGCGCCAAGGCCCGCGGCCTGCTGCAGGGGCTGGAGGCGGAGGTGAGCATCGCCGTCGACGTGATGCTGCCGGTCGGCTGGCTGGGCCGCGTACTCCACGATTTCGCCGAGACCTATCCGACGGTCGCACTGCGCCTCCACGTCGAGGCGCTGGGCGCGGTGAATGCGCTGGTGATCGATCGGCGCGCGGTGATCGGCGTCTCGGGGCCACTCGCCACGGAGGCGGCGGAGATCGACAGCAACCTGCTCGGCTCGGTGCCGATGGTGCCGGTCGCCGCGCCCGATCACCCCCTCGGCCGCGCCGAAGTGCTGGGGCCGGGCGCGGGGCGCGATCACGTCCAGCTTGTCCTCACGGATCGATCACCGTTGACCGCAGGCCGCGATTTTGCCGTGACGAGTTCGCGGACGTGGCGCCTCGCCGACCTTGGCGCGAAACACGCATTGCTGCGTGAGGGGATCGGATGGGGCAACATGCCTGTGCCGATGATCGAAGCCGATCTGGCCGCCGGCACCCTGAAACGACTGGAAATGCCCGATCATCCCGGCGGCGCTTACGCTTTGTTCGGCATCTGGCGCCGCGACGAACCGCCCGGTCCCGCCGCGGCCTGGCTGCTCGCGCAATTTGGTCGATATGGCTGCAATGCGATGGGCCTGCCCGCCGCTTAATCGCCAACGCCCCTCTCCCTCAAGGGAGAGGGCTAAACAGGGCTTCCCTTCTTCCCTCAAACCCGGTCTAGCGGCGCCATGGAACGCAGCGACGTCATCATCCTCGGCGGCGGCCTCGTCGGCCTGACGCTGGCGCTGGCGCTCGATGCGCACGGCCTCACCAGCATCGTCGTCGATCCCGCCGATCCGGCGGCGAGCTTGGCCACCGGCTTCGACGGTCGCGCCTCCGCCATCGCCAGCGCTTCGGACAAGAT
>CAXTMT010000088.1:0-771 GCA_964245355.1 uncultured Sphingomonadaceae bacterium | reverse complement strand
ACATAGACCTGAGCGAGCAGCCGATTGTTCTGCGCGAGCATCGTCTCGAACTTCTCGCCCAGTTCGGCGATTTCGCCGACGCCGTAATCGATCTGGGTGGGCTGGTAGTTGGCGACCGTGACCGTCTCGACGCGATGGACGACGTGCTGAGGGACCTGAGCGATCGCCTCGCCGGCCACGGCTGCCCGATCGCCGCCATCCGCGTGAGCGACGGGCTCGCGCCGGAAAGCCTGCTGTTCGATGCCGATCCGGCCGAAGGCCCGCTCGGCACGATGTACGAAAATCGCCTGCTGCGCCGCATGTTGCGCGAAGCGGCTGAGGCGTCCGGGAACATCACCCTGCTGATCCCTGCGCGCCCGACCGAGACGGTGCGCGATGCGAGCGGCGTCACCGTCACGCTTACGGATGGGCGCATCGTCCGCGCGGCCTTGCTGATCGGGGCCGAGGGCCGCAATTCGCCGGCGCGCGAGGCGGCAGGGCTCACCGTGGCGCGCTGGCGCTACGATCATCACGCGATCATCGCGATGATCGGTCACGCCGAACCGCACCACAATGTGGCGCACGAAATCTTCTTCCCGAGCGGCCCGTTCGCGCTGCTGCCGATGCTGGACGACGAGGCCGGCCCGCGCTCGGCGATCGTCTGGTCGGTCACGGCGCGCGACGGCCCCGCGATGCTCGGCCTCCCCGACCGCGCCTTCCTCGCCGAGGCGGAGAAGCGCATGGGCGGGATGCTGGGGGCGCTGCGCTCGGCGAGCCCGCGCGTCAGCTATC
>CAXTMT010000087.1:0-10341 GCA_964245355.1 uncultured Sphingomonadaceae bacterium | reverse complement strand
CTGATCGTGATCGTCGGCGCCGTCGCCTATCCGACGCTGCCGATTTCAAAATATCAGAACATCGTGCCGCCGACGGTGGTGGTGACGGCAAGCTTTCCCGGCGCCACCGCCGAGACGCTGGCCGAGACCGTCTCCACCCCGCTCGAGCAATCGATCAACGGCGTCGAGCATATGCTCTACATGTCGTCGACCTCGACCGGCGACGGCAATCTCACCATCACCATCACCTTCGAGCAGGGCACGAACGTCGATCAGAGCCAGGTGCTGGTGCAGAACCGCGTCTCGCAGGCCGAACCGCGCCTGCCCGACCAGGTCCGCCAGATCGGCGTGACGGTGAACAAGAACACGCCGGACTTCCTGCTGGTCGCGATGCTCGTCTCGCCCGACAAGGCGCTCTCGCAGCAATATCTCTCCAACTATGCGACGCTGCAGATCATCGACCGGCTCAGCCGCATCAAGGGCGTCGGCAACATCCGGTTGGTCGGCGGGCGCGATTACAATATGCGCGTCTGGATCGATCCCGATCGCGCCGCCGCGCTGAACCTGACCGTCGACGAAGTGATCGCGGCGATCCGCGCGCAGAACGTCCAGGTCGCCGCCGGCGCGGTCGGCCAGCCGCCGTTCGATCGTGGCGGCACCGCCTTCCAGCTCGGCATCCAGACCAAGGGCCGGCTGAGTACGCCCGAGGAATTCCGCCAGGTCATCGTCAAGACCGACGATTCCGGCCGGATCACGCATCTCGGCGATCTCGCCCGCGTCGAGCTGGGCGCGCAGGACTATGGCACCAACGCCTATCTCTCGACCGTGCCGACCGTGGCGATGGCGATCCAGCAACTGCCCGGATCGAATGCCCTCCAGACCGATCGGCTCGTTCGCGCCGAACTCGATCAGGCGGCGAAATCCTTTCCCGCGGGGATGGTGCTGAAGATTCCGTACGATCCGACGACCTATATCGCGGAATCGATCTCGGCGGTGCAGCACACGCTGCTCGAGGCGATCGTGCTGGTCGCGATCGTCGTGCTGGTGTTCCTGCAGAGCTGGCGCGCGGCGATCATCCCGATCATCGCCATTCCGGTCAGCCTGATAGGGTCGTTCGCGACGCTGGCCGCCTTCGGCTTCAGCCTCAACAACCTCTCGCTGTTCGGGCTGGTGCTGGCGATCGGCATCGTCGTCGACGATGCGATCGTCGTCGTCGAGAATATCGCGCGCCTGATGGAGGAGAAAGGCCTCAGCCCGAAGCAGGCCGCGCACGAGACGATGGACGAGGTTTCCGGCGCGCTGATCGCGATCGCGCTGGTGCTGATCGGCGTGTTCGTGCCGACCAGCTTCATCCCCGGTATCTCGGGGCAATTCTACCGCCAGTTCGCGCTCACCATCGTCAGCGCGACCGCCATCTCCTGCTTCGTCTCGCTGACGCTCTCGCCGGCGCTGGCAGCCCTCATCCTCAAGAAGCCCCACGCGCATGCCCGGCCGCGCGAAGGCTGGCGGGGCTTGCCGGCGCGCGCGGCCGATCGCTTCAATCGTGGCTTTCAGTGGCTGAGCGGCCGCTACGGCCGGTTCACCGCCCGCGCGGTCCGCGCGCTCGCGATCATCGGCATCGCCTATGTCTGCCTGATCGGTCTGGCCGGCTGGCGTTTCTACGCGACGCCGACCGGCTTCATCCCGGCGCAGGACCAGGGCTTTTTCATCGGAATCCTCCAGATGCCGCCCGGCACCTCGCTCCAGCGCACCGACGAAGTCCTGCATGACGCCCAGAGTATCGCGCTGAAAGATCCCGCCGTCGAGAATACCGTCGCCTTCGCCGGATTTGACGCCTCGATCGGCGCCAACAGCCCCAGCGCCGCGACCTTCTTCATCGCGCTCAAGCCACAAGCCGATCGTGACGATGCTGGCAAGGTGATCGCGCGGCTGCGCCAGCAACTCGCCCCCGTCACCGCCGGCATGGTGCTCGTCATCGCGCCGCCGCCCGTCCAAGGCATCGGCACCGGCGGCGGCTACAAGATGATGATCGAGGACCGCCGGGGCAACGATTACAAGGCCGTCGAGGGCGCGACGATGGCGATGATGGGCGCGGCGAACCAGACGCCGGGCCTGACCTCGGTGTTCACCGCCTTCAACACGCGCACACCCCGCCTCTATGCGGACATCGATCGCGAACGCGCCGAACAGCTCGGCCTGCCGGTCCAGAACATCTTCTCGACCCTCAACACCTATCTCGGCTCGACCTACGTCAACGATTTCAACTATCTCGGCCGCACCTATCGCGTCACCGCGCAGGCCGACGCGCCGTTTCGCACCGATACCGGCGACGTCGGCCGGCTGAAGGCGCGCGCCACTTCCGGGACGATGGTGCCGCTCGACGCGGTGATGAAGCTCAAGAACAACACCGGCCCCTATCGCGTCGTGCGCTACAATCTCTATCCGGCGGCCGAGCTGCAGGGCGATACGAGCCCCGGCTATTCGAGCGGCCAATCGCTGAAATCGATGGAGGGCCTCGCCGCCAGGCTGCCCGCGGGCTTCAGCTACGAATGGACCGAACTCGCCTACCAGCAGCGCCAGGCCGGCAATACCGGGGTGCTCGTCTTCGGGCTGGCGGTGCTGTTCGTCTTCCTGCTGCTCGCCGCCAATTACGAAAGTCTGGTGCTGCCGCTGGCGGTGATCCTGATCGTGCCGATGTGCCTGCTGGCGGCGATCCTCGGCGTCGATCTGATGGGCCGCGACAATAATATCCTGACCCAGATCGGTCTCGTCGTGCTCGTCGGGCTGGCCGCCAAGAACGCCATCCTGATCGTCGAATTCGCCAAGCAGCATGAAGACGAGGAGGATGTCGAGCCGGAGAAGGCGGCCGAGCTTGCCGCCCACCAGCGTCTGCGCCCGATCCTGATGACCTCGGTCGCGTTCATCCTCGGCACGTTGCCGCTGGTGATCGACACCGGCCCCGGCGCCGAGATGCGCCAGGCGCTGGGGATCGCGGTGTTCTTCGGGATGATCGGCGTGACGCTGTTCGGCCTGCTCTTCACCCCGGCCTTCTACGTCATCTCGCGCCGCTTCGGCGGCTGGGCGAGCGCACGCTATCACCGGTTGCGCGGGCGCCGGCCCGACGATGCCCCGGCGACGGAGGGCGCGGCATGACGCTGCGCCTCCTCGCGCTGATCGCGCCGGCGCTCGCGCTCGCCGGCTGCATGGTCGGCCCCGATTACAAGCATCCGGCGGTGCCCTCGTCGGCCGAGGGGCACTTCGTCGAGGCGCCGACCGCCGCCGGCGAACTGCCGCCGCATTGGTGGCGGCTTTACGACGATGCGACGCTCGATGCGCTGGTGACCGAGGCGCTGGCGCACAACACCGATATCCGCGTCGCCACCGCCAACCTGAAGAAGGCGCGCTACGTGCTTTCGGAGGCGCGCGGCCATCTGCTGCCCGACACCGCCACCCAGACGCAGTTCACGCACACCCGCGAAGGTTCGGCGCAATTGGGCGCGACCGGCGCGGTCGGCACGGCCACGACGGCGCTGCCCGACAGCTTCACCTATGACTTCACCTCGCTCGGGCTGAACGTCTCCTACGAAGTCGATCTGTTCGGCGGCGTACGGCGCGGGATCGAGGCGGCGCGCGGCGATTATGCCGCCACCGCCGCCGCGCTCGACGCGGCACGGGTGACGGTCGCCGCCGATACGACGCGCGCTTACGCCGAAAGCTGCGGCTATGCCGAACAGGTCGCCTCGGCGCGCGAGACGCGCGATTTCCAGCAGAAGACGCTCGATCTGACCCAGCGCCTCAACGACGGCGGGCGCGGAACGCTGCGCGATGTCGAGGAAGCCCGCGCGCTCTACGAGCAGGCCCGAGCATCGGAAGCGACGCTTGAGGGCGAGCGCCGCGCGACGCTCGATGCGCTCGCCGTGCTGACCGGGCGCGTTCCCGCCGATCTCGATCCCGTCGTCGGCAAATGCGTGACGCCGCCGAAGCTCAAGCAGCCGGTGCCGTTCGGCGACGGGCGCGCTTTGCTGGCACGTCGTCCCGATGTGCGCCGAGCCGAGCGTCAGCTCGCCGCAGATACCGCACGGATCGGCGTGGCAACCGCCGACCTCTATCCCAAGATCAGTCTGCTCGGCGCGGTCTCGCTCGGCTCGACCAAGTTCAGCGATCTCGGCAAATCGCGCTCGCTGACCTATTCGATGGGGCCGCTCATCTCGTGGACCTTCCCGTTGCAGAGCGAAGCCCGCGCCCGCGTCCGCCAGTCGCGCGCCACCGCCGAGGGCAGCCTCGCCAGCTTCGACGGCACCGTGCTGACCGCGCTCAGGGAAACCGAGCAGGCGCTGGCACGATTGCAGGGCGAAGGCACGCGCAACGAGGCGCTGGGCCGCGCCGCCGCCGCGTCGACCAACGCCGCCAAGCTCAGCCGCTATCGCTTCGATGCCGGCTCGGACAATTTCCTCCAATTGCTCGATGCCGAACGCAACCGCGCCTCGGCCAACGCCGCGCTGGCGGCGTCGGACACGGCGCTGGTCGATGCCGAGATCGATCTGTTCCGTGCGCTGGGCGGAGGCTGGGAGCAGCCGCCGGCGGTCGTGGAAAAGCCGATCGGCGGTTGAGGATCATTTTGCGAAATCCTCCCCCACCTCCCCCATGCGGGGGAGGATCAAGCGCTACCACGCGGCGCTTGCGGCGGTTACGTCTGCGCGCTTGAGTTTATCGAGTCGGGGACGGTTATGAACAAGGGCGCGCTGGTAGGGTTCGTATCGATGCTGGCGGTGGGGCAAGTGCTCGCCCAGTCGGCGCCTCCGCCCGACAAATCGGTCGAGAACGCCCAAGCGCCCGAAAATCAGGTGCTCAACCCCGATCAGAAGGTCACCGGCCCCCGCCCCCAGACGATCTCCACCAAGGCACCGGCCGCGCCGGCCAAGGCCGCCAAATGGGATGTCAGCGCCCCGCCGGGGATGACGACGCACGAGATCCCGATCAAGGTCGACAACGGCACCTGGATGAACGTCGACGTTTCGCCCGATGGCAGGACGATCGCCTTCGATCTGCTCGGCGATATCTACACCATGCCGATCGCGGGCGGCACGCCGACGCGGATCGCGGCCGGGCTGCCTTACGAGCATCAGCCGCGCTTCTCGCCCGACGGCCGGCGCATCGCCTTCACCTCCGATCGCGGCGGCGGCGACAATATCTGGATCATGAATGTCGACGGCAGCGACAAGCGCCAGCTTACCAAGGAGGATTTCCGCCTGCTCAACCAGCCGAGCTGGTCGCCGGACGGGCGCTTCATCGTCGCCAAGAAGCATTTCACCACCGGCCGGTCGCTCGGCACCGGCGAGGTGTGGCTCTACCATGTCTCGGGCGGCGGCGGCGTCCTGCTCGTCAAGCGCGCCAGCGAGGAATTGCAGAAGGAATTGGGCGAGCCGATCTATGCGCCCGACGGCAAGAGCGTCTATTACACCCGCAACGTCACGCCCGGGCCGATCTTCGAATATGCCCAGAACAGCTACACCGATCTGTTCGACATCGAACGCTACGACATCGAGACCGGCGAGGTTTCCAAGGCGGTGAGCGGCGCCGGCGGATCGGTGCGTCCGTCGCCTGCGCCCGATGGCAGGAAGATCGCCTTCGTCCGCCGCGAGAACGGCAAATCGACCTTGTGGGTCAAGGATTTCGTCTCGGGCGAGGAACGCCGCCTCTACGACGCGCTCGATCGCGACGTGCAGGAGACGTGGGCGGTGACCGGCGTCTATCCGAACATGGCGTGGACCCCCGACAGCCGTGCCCTCGTCTTCTGGGCCGGCGGCAAGATCCGCCGGGTGAGCGCGGACGGCGGCGGCGCGAGCGTCATTCCCTTCCGGATCGACGACACGCGCGTCGTGATCGACGCCACCCACCCGCAGATCGAGGTCGCGCCCGACCGTTTCCAGACCAGGATGCCGCGCTGGGCCAGCGTCTCGCCCGATGGCCGCGCGGTGGTGTTCGAGACGCTCGGCAAATTGTGGACCAAGCCGATGGCGGGCGGGCCGGCCAGGCGGCTCGTCGGCGGCGACGAGAGCGAGCTGGAATTGTGGCCGGCGTGGTCGCGCGACGGCAGGAGCATCGTCTTCGTCGGCTGGACCGATGCCGGCCTCGGCCATATCCGCACCGTGGCGGCCGGCGGCGGCAAGGCGCGCGACGTCACCGCCCGCGCCGGCCATTACGCCCGTCCCGCCTTCTCGCCCGATGGCCGCACGATCGTCTTCGAGAGTACGCGCGGCGGCCGGCTGACCGCGGCGCAGGGATCGGAAGACCCCGGCATCTACCGCGTCGCCGCCTCGGGCGGGGCGCCGGTGCGCATCTCGCGCGACGGGCAGGAACCGCAGTTCGGCGCCTCGAACGATCGCCTGTTCATGGTCACCGAGAGCAAGGGCAAGGCGCAGCTCGTCAGCACCGATCTTTCGGGCGGCGCCAAGCGCGTCCACGCGACCGGCGAGATGGTCAACGATTACGTCCTCTCGCCCGACGGCCAGACCATCGCCTTCCGCCAGAATTATCAGGCGTTCGTGATGCCGCTGATGCCCGGTACGCAGGATGTCTCGACCGACGAGAAGGGCGGCCCGCTGCCGGTGACGCAGGCGAGCGTGGAGGGCGGCGATTTCCTCAACTGGTCGAACGGCGGCAAGATGCTGCACTGGTCGATGGGGCCGACGCTCTATTCCGCCTCGCTCGACCAGATGTTCCGCACCGGCCCAAGCGATGCCGATGCGCCGAAGTTCGCCGGGCCGAAGACCGGCCTGTCGCTGTCGATGGACGTCGCCGCCGACAAGCCGCATGGCCTGATCGCGCTGACCGGCGCGAAGATCGTGACGATGGCCGACAAGACCGGCGGCATCGTCGAAGACGGCACGATCCTGATCGACGGCGATCGCATCGTCGCGATCGGCCCGCGCGCCTCGGTCGCGATCCCTGCCGCCGCCAAGCGGGTCGACATGGCCGGCAAGACGATCGTCCCCGGCTTCGTCGACGCCCACGCTCACGGTGCGCAGGGCGAGGACGATCTGGTGCCGCAGCAGAATTGGTCGGCGATGGTGAATCTCGCGATGGGCACCACGACGATCCACGATCCCTCCGCCCGCGCCGCGCAGATCTTCGTCGCGGGCGAGATGCAGCGCGCCGGCAAGATCCTGGCGCCCCGCACCTTCTCGACCGGCGAGATCATCTACGGCGCCAAGGCGCCCGATGTCTATGCCGAGATCAACAGGTATGAGGATGCCCTCAATGACGTCCGCCGGCTGAAGGCCGAGGGCGCGCACAGCGTGAAGAACTACAACCAGCCGCGCCGCGAACAGCGCCAGATGGTCGTCGCCGCCGCGCAGGCCGAAGGAATGGAGGTCGTGCCCGAGGGCGGTTCGCTCTACACGATGGACATCACGCTGGTGCAGGACGGCAATTCGACGCTGGAGCACAATCTCCCCGTCCAGACTTTCTACGACGACGTGCTGAGCTTCTGGAGCCAGACCAAGACCAACTACACCCCCACCCTCGTCGTCACCTACGGCGGCCTCGCCGGCGATCCGTACTGGCGCCAGCATATGGACGTGTGGAAGCATCCGATCCTGTCGCGCTACGAGCCGCCCGCACAACTCCTCGCCCAGAATGTGCGGCGGGAAATGGCGCCCGAAGACGCTTTCGTCGATGGCGAGAGCGCGCGCGAGGCGAAGAAGCTCGCCGATCGCGGTGTGCAGGTCTCGATCGGCGCGCACGGCCAGCAGGCGGGCCTTGGCGCGCATTGGGAGATGTGGTCGTTCGTGCGCGGCGGCTGGTCGCCGATCGAAGCATTGCGCGCGGCGACGATCATGCCCGCCACGTCGCTCGGCTATGCGAAGGACGTCGGTTCGCTGGAGGTGGGCAAGCTCGCCGATCTGGTGGTGCTCGATGCCGATCCCACGGCCGATATCCGCAACACCGACAAGATCCACCGCGTGATGCTCGGCGGCCGGCTCTACGATCCGCTGACGCTGAACGAGGATGTGACGGGTACGCGCAAGACGGCGCCGCTCTGGTGGCAGGGCAAGGGCGCGAGTGGCTACGGCAGCGCCGCCATCGCCGGAGCCATGACGCGCGACAGCGATTGACGGCGCGTCGCGAGCGTCGCCCGTTCGTCGACGTGCTGACCGATCACGGCGGCACCATCATCCTCGATCTCGCCGTATCGCACGATACCCGGCCTATCGGCTGAGGCGAACGAGATCGCCGGGCTGGTTGATGTTCGGCGGCGGCGGCAGATCGAGCGCGACGGCGCCGGTCGTTTCCGCCCAGCTTCGCACCGAACGGCTTGTCGAAGGCATTATGCCGGCCGACATCCTCGCGCACCGCGACGATCGCGCCCTCGGCCGAACAGCGCGCGGGAGATCGGCGCAGAATGCTGGGATAACTCGTTTTGCGCCGCGCGTATCCCGATCCCGCAAGGTGATCTTATCATGCGGGTGGCGCCTGCGTTCTGATGCGGAGCAGACTGTTTCGATCGCTTCATGGTTTCGCCTCGCTCGTGGGCAAAGTCGCCAAGATTGAGCGCGTTGCACGAGCAAGGCGAGAAGCTTTCCTATCGCTGGAACGCGCGTTTCTTTCTTGGGCGATTCAATTCCCAGTTCATAAGTAGGAGTTGAGGGCGCGGCGTTGCGCATCGGGAGATTTCGGCGGCGGCGTCGCGAAAGGCGATCGTCCGCGGCGTTAAGCAAAATGGGAGGGCGGTGATCCGTCTTGCCGGAGCCCGTCCATGGATCACGAGGATTGCCGACCATCGTCCCGGGCACCTGCGCCGAGGTTGCTCACCGTGCCGGGGCTTTGCTGCTCGGGTCCCGATCACTGGCAATCGCGGTGGGAGGAATTGCCGTGGGCCTGCGCCCGGATCGAGCTTCCCGACTGGGACGATCCGGATCCGCTCGCCTGGGTCGCGGCGATCGACGATGCGATTGCGGCGACGGCGGGGCCGGTGGTGCTCGCCGCGCATAGCCTGGGCTGTCACGCCGTCGTTCAATGGGCGCTGTCGCATCCGTTCGCGGCGCAAGACCGGATTATCGGCGCGCTGCTCGTCGCCCCACCCGACGTGGACAGCGAAGACGCCGATCCGCGCGTCGCCCGCTTCGCCCCCTCGTGCGCCCACGCCCTGCCCTTTCCCGCCTTCCTCGTGGCAAGCCGCGACGATGGCTATGCGCGGTTCGACCGCTCCGAGAAGATGGCGCGGAGTTGGGGTGCGTCGCTGATCGATCTCGGCAAGGCAGGCCACATCAATGCCGATTCCGAATTGGGGGCATGGGACGAGGGCCAAGGGCTCATCGCCCGCCTGTCATCCCGCCTGGCAAGCCCGTAAGCAGCCCTTCGCCCCGCCGACGTCGGCTGGCGTCGAAGAAGCCGACAAGTGCGCCTCGTCGACCACGGCCGGCGCCGGATACCGCAATGATGACACCGCACCGCTCCCCGCATCGGAAAGCGTCCTCGTCCATCACTGATTGCACACCCCCCGCCCCTTCCCCATATCGCCGGTTCACGAAGCGGGACGACTATGAGCGAGGACAAGATCGGCTGGCACGGGACGACGATCCTTTCCGTGCGGCGGGGCGGCAAGGTGGTGGTGGCCGGTGACGGCCAGGTTTCGATGGGCAACACCATCATGAAGCCCAACGCCCGCAAGGTCCGCCGCATCGGCGACGGGCAGGTGATCGCCGGCTTCGCGGGCGCCACCGCCGATGCCTTCACCCTCTTCGAACGGCTGGAGCGCAAGCTGGAGGCGCATCGCGGCCAGTTGCTGCGCGCCTCGGTCGAGCTCGCCAAGGATTGGCGCACCGACAAATATCTCCGCAACCTCGAAGCGCTGATGATCGTCGCCGACAAGGACATCACCCTGATCCTGACCGGCAATGGCGACGTGCTCGAGCCAGAAGCCGGGATCGCCGCGATCGGATCGGGCGGCAATTACGCCCTCGCCGCCGCCCGCGCCCTGGTCGATTACGAGGCCGATGCCGAGACGATCTGCCGCAAGGCGATGGCGATCGCCGCCGACGTCTGCGTCTTCACCAACGGCAATCTTACCATCGAGACGATGGACGCGGCGGGCTGATATCGTTTCGCCAGCGGAATGATCTGCCTTCTTTTGGCCTGCCTGGGCCTAACCTTAGTAACCTTCCGAGGACCTGCATGAACGACGCGCTCACCCCCAAGGCCATCGTCGCCGCGCTCGACGCCCACATCGTCGGCCAGGATGACGCCAAGCGCGCCGTCGCCGTGGCGATGCGCAACCGCTGGCGCCGCCAGAAGCTCGCCCCCGAGCTGCGCGACGAGGTCAGCCCCAAGAACATCCTGATGATCGGGCCGACCGGCTGC
>CAXTMT010000086.1:0-10420 GCA_964245355.1 uncultured Sphingomonadaceae bacterium | reverse complement strand
GTTCCACGCCACGGGGCCGCACCGATGCCGAGGTCTCGCCGGCCTGCCGCAAGCTCCGCAAGGCGGGCGGATTCTGGCTCTTGGACAATTTGCGCCCCCTAACGTCGACGCGCCATTGATGGTGGTGGTAGCGCGGCGTCGGCAGGTCGAGCAGCGCCTGCAGCAGACGATGGACATGGGTCGCGGCGAAGAGATCGGTGCCGCGGACGATATCGGTGACGCCCTGCGCCGCATCGTCGACGGTGACGGCGAGATGATAGGAGGTGGGGGCCTCCTTGCGGGCGAGGACGACGTCGCCCTGCGGGGCGGGGTCGGCCTGCACCCAGCCGGCGGTGGCGTCGTGCCAGAGTAATTTAGAGCCCTCTCCCCAGAGGGGAGAGGGAGCGATGGCCGCCCGCGCCTCTCCCATATCCAGCCGCCAGCAATGCTGCTTCGTTGCCATTCGCTGCGTACACTCCGCTTCCGACAACGCCCGGCATGTCCCCGGATAAACCGGCCCCTCATCGCCATGCGGCGCGGCGGCGCTCGCAGCGATTTCGGCGCGGGTGCAGAAGCAGGGGTAGACCAGCCCGCGCGTTCTCAGCCGCTCCAACGCGTCGGCATAGAGCGACAACCGTTCCGATTGCCGTACCACCGCGCCATCCCATTCCAGCTCGAGCCAGCGCAGATCCTCCTCGATCCCGGCGACATGCTCTTCGCGCGTCCGCCCCGGATCGATATCCTCGATCCGCAGCAGAAACCGCCCGCCCCCCGCCCGCGCCAGATCGTGCGCCCGCACCGCCGAGAAAGCATGGCCGAGGTGCAGTCGCCCCGTCGGGCTCGGGGCGAAACGGCTGATGATCGGATTTGCGGGCATGGCTGTGGATAACATGGCTGTGGATAACGGGGAAAACTATGCTTGACCCTCCATCCGCGCTTTGCTGCAATGCTTTCGTCACGCACCGATGCTAAGGGGCGGGGCTACAACGGAGGCGCGGCCGAGCGGGCTTCGCATCCCGCGTGCGACGGGAAGGCGGATCTTCATTCGAACGCGGGTTCCGTGGATACGGAGGCCCTGGTCGTTTCATGTACCATCCCGATCTGATCCGACATCCCGATGGATGCCCGACTTTGGTCCTCAATGCCGATTATACGCCGCTCTCTTATTATCCGTTGAGCGTCTGGCCGTGGCAGACGGCGGTGAAGGCGGTGTTCCTCGAGCGCGTCGACATCGTCTCGCACTACGAGCGCGAGGTGCGCAGCCCCAGCCAGTCGATCAAGCTGCCTTCGGTGATCGCGCTGCGCCAATATGTGAAGCCCTCGGCACACCCGGCGTTCACCCGGTTCAACCTGTTCCTGCGCGATCGTTTCTCGTGCCAATATTGCGGCGTCTCGCACGATCTGACGTTCGATCATGTCGTCCCGCGCGCGCAGGGTGGGCGGACGACATGGGAGAATGTCTCCACCGCCTGCGCACCGTGCAATCTGCGCAAGGGCGGGCGGACGCCGAAGCAGGCGCATATGGCGCTGATGGAAGCGCCCTACCGGCCGACGAGTTGGCAGCTCCAGGAAAACGGCCGCAGCTTCCCGCCCAATTATCTTCACCAGAGCTGGCGGGATTGGCTGTATTGGGATGTCGAACTGGACGCCTGACGCATAGCCATCGTCCCAGCGCAGGCTGGGATCTCTCACGGTTTGCCCCTGCCGCCCGAGATGCCAGCCTGCGCTGGCATCTCGGATTTGTCAGGCGGTAGCCGCTTCGGTTTTTTTCGCGGATGCGCGGCGGCGAACCGCGGGCTTCTTCTCGGCAGCAGCGGCCACCTTGGCAGTTGCCGTTTTGGCGCGGCTGGTCTTTGCAACGGCCTTGCGGGGCGCACGGCGACGAACCGGTTTGGCGGGCGTCGAGGAGCGCAGGCGGAACAGCGCAGCGGCCGCAGCCGCTACCGCAACGCCCGCACCGGCGGCGCCCAGCACCCAACCCAGCGTGTTGCCGCTCGTCTCGCCACCCTGATCGACGGGCGCGATCTTGCCTTCGTCCAGATCGATCCGCTCGGGATCGGCATGGGCGTGGTGCATGGCTTTCGTGGGAATGTGGGACATGTGCGCGGCTCCCTATACGGTTCGGCGGTTCAACCGTGTGGGCCGACCGATGTTCCCAACGGCCTTGCCCCCCGCCCCGGGGTGCGCCACACTGCATCGCTTCGCTAGCGCGGAGTGATGATGGCGGATCGAGGTATCGTCGAAGTCGGCGTCGTAGAAGTGGGTGGGGGCACGGCCAAGCGCATGGTGACGCTGCCCGCGCGCCCCGAACCGCTCCGCGTCTCCGCCGACGAGACCGCGATCGTCGTGATCGACATGCAGAATGCCTATGCGAGTCTCGGCGGCTACGTCGATCTGGCGGGGTTCGACATATCGGGCGCGGCGGGCACGATCGAGAAGATCGCCGCCGTACTGGAAACGGGACGGAGTGCGGGGGTCCAGGTGATCTACCTGCAGAATGGCTGGGACCCGGACTATGTCGAGGCGGGCACCGCCGGCCGCTCGCCCAATTTCCACAAGTCGAACGCGCTGAAGACGATGCGCGCCCGGCCCGAACTGTACGGCGAGCTGCTGGCGCGCGGCGGCTGGGACTATGCTCTGGTCGATCGGCTGAAGCCGCAGCCCGGCGACATCCAGCTCCACAAGACGCGCTATTCGGCCTTTTTCAATTCGCAGCTCGACAGCGTTTTGCGCGCGCGCGGGATCAAGACGATCGTCTTCGTCGGCATCGCCACCAACGTCTGCGTCGAAAGCACACTGCGCGACGGCTTCCATCTCGAATATTTCGGCGTGATGCTGGAGGATGCGACCCATCATCTGGGGCCGCCGGCGATGCAGGACGCGACCGTGTACAACGTCGAGAAGTTTTTCGGCTGGGTCAGCACGGTCGCCGATTTCAACGGCAGCTTCGGGCAGATCGGCGAGTGATAAGGGTTGCAGCCATCCTCGCTGCGTTGGCCGCAACCCACTCGGTCAGCGGCTCGCCTGTGAATATCAGCGTGGTGGATTTCGGCGAGCAGCTTTATCGTCATCTGCCAGACCAAGGCGCAAGCGAAGCCCCCTTCGCTTTGCCGTTAAAAGAAGCGATCGAACGGGTTCACCGCCAAGCGGAATTTGGTGGGGCCGCGTTCTCCTTTCTGCCTCTGTGCGACTGTGCAGCGCTCGACAGCCATTATCGGCTTACAAAGCTTCAGGCTCACGCAGTGGGAAGGCGCGCCACTCTGACCGTCAACCTCAAAAACCCCGAACCCAGCAAGGTTCGACTGGATCTGATCCGGCAGGGAACGAGCTGGCAGATCGAAGACGTCCATGGCCCGAACACGCCAAGTTTCGCAGCCTTGGTCAAGCATCTCGCCGCACAACCTCCGAAGCCACCTTTAGTGCAGTAAGCTTTAAGGAAAATTCATGCCTTTCGAACCCATCAACCCGCCGCAATTCCCCACCCCGATCGCGCCGTATTCGGCCGGGGCGAAGGCGGGGAACACCGTCTATGTTTCTGGCGTACTGGCGCTGGGCGAGGGCGGCGCGGTGTTGCATGTCGGCGATGCGGCGGCGCAGACGCGGCATGTGCTGGACGTGATCCGGATCACGCTGGAGGCGGCGGGCGCGACGCTGGCGGACGTGGCGATGAACCACATCTTCCTGAAGGACCTCGGCGATTATGCCGCGTTCAATCAGGTCTATGCCGAATATTTTCCGGGCGCGAAGCCCGCGCGTTATTGCATCAAGTGCGATCTGGTGAAGCCCGATTGCCTGGTCGAGATCGCCAGCGTGGCGCACATCGGGTGAGGGGATATGAAGCAAATCCTCCCGTGCAAGGGGAGATGGCGCGCGCAGCGCGACGGAGGGGTGTCGCGCTGTCAAGAGCGGGCTACCCCTCCACCATTCCTGCGGAATGGTCCCCCTCTCCCCACGGGGGAGGTATTCGTTGCCGCTGACCTCCGGTCTCCACTGGGAAGCGCACGGCCCGGTCGGTGCGCCGGTATTGCTGCTCGCCTCGGGGCTGGGCGGTTCGGCGGGCTATTGGAAGCCGAACCTCGAGACGTTCGCGGCCGGCTATCGCACGATCGTCTATGATCAGCGCAGCACCGGGCGCTCCGATCGCGCTTTCCCCGCCACCGTCACCGTCGCCGATTTCGCCGAGGATATCGCCACCGTCCTCGACGCGGCCGGCGCCGCCAAAGCGACGATCGTCGGCCACGCGCTCGGCGCCGTCGCGGGCCTCGCGCTCGCGCTCAAGGCGCCCGAGAAGGTCGAGCGGCTCGTGCTGATCAACGGTTGGGCGGCGCCCGATCCGCATTTCGCCCGCTGCTTCGATGCCCGTCTCGCCTTGCTGCGCGACAGCGGCGCGCGCGCCTATGTGCAGGCCCAGCCGATCTTCCTCTATCCGGCCGACTGGAGTTCGGCGCACAATACCGAGATCGACGGCGAGGAGGATGCCCATGTCGCCGCCTTCCCCGCCACCGCCACGGTGGAGGCGCGCATCGCCGCACTGCGGGCGTTCGACATATCGGCGATGCTCGGCGACATCCCCCATCCGGCGCTGGTGCTGAGTTCGGCCGACGACGTGCTGGTGCCGCCCTCCTGTTCGGATCTGCTGCTGAACGGTCTGCCCAATGCCGTCGGCCGGCGGATGAACTGGGGCGGCCATGCCTGCAACGTCACCGATCCGGCGACCTTCCACACCCTGATCCTCGAATATCTGGAGTCCTGAATGCAGGTCGGCGTCTTCGTCCCCATCAACAACAATGGCTGGCTGATCTCCAAGAACGCGCCGCAGTACAAGCCGTCGTTCGATCTCAACAAGGCGATCGCGCTGAAGGCCGAGGAGCATGGCCTCGATTTCCTGCTGTCGATGATCAAGCTGCGCGGTTTCGGCGGCGAAACCGAATTCTGGGAATATGGCCTCGAGAGCTTCACGCTGATGGCGGGGCTGGCGGCGGTGACCGAGAAGATCAAGATCTACGCCACCGTGCCGACGCTCGTGATCAACCCGGCCTTCGTCGCGCGGATGTGCAACACGATCGATTCGATCAGCCACGGGCGCTTCGGATTGAACCTCGTCACCGGCTGGCAGCCGCCCGAATATACCCAGATGGGGGTGTGGCCGGGCGACGAGCATTTCCGCAACCGCTACAAGATGCTCGACGAATATGCCCATGTGCTGCGCGACCTGTGGGAGACGGGCGTCAGCGACCTGAAGGGCGATTATTACACGATGGACGATTGCCGGGTGAAACCGCTGCCCGGCGGCGCAATGAAGATCATCTGCGCGGGCTCGTCCGACGACGGCCTCGCCTTCTCGGCCAAGTGGGCGGACTATGCCTTCTGCCTCGGCAAGGGCGTCAACACCCCCAAAACGTTCGGCTACAATAACGAGCGCCTCGCCAAATTCACCGCCGAGAGCGGGCGCGACGTGGAGATGTTCGTGCTGTGCATGGTGATCGCCGACGAGACCGACGAGGCGGCGATGGCAAAGTGGCAGAGCTACAACGACGGCATCGATCTGGACGCGATCGACTGGCTCGCCGCGCAGGGGGCGAAGGATACGGTCAACAAGGATACCAACGTCCGCCAGCTGGCGGCGCCCGAGGGGGCGGTGAACATCAACATGGGGACATTGGTCGGCAGCTACGAAAATGTCGCGCGGATGCTCGATGAGATGGCCGAGGTGCCGGGCACCGGCGGCGTGCTGCTGACCTTCGACGACTTCCTCGAAGGCGTGGAGAATTTCGGGACGCGGATACAGCCGCTGATGAAGAGCCGTAGGTAGATCACTTCCACCGTTCGTGCTGAGCGCAGTCGAAGTACGTGCTGCAAGCGATGGTCCTGCTTAGCACGTCCTTCGATTTGAACCTTCGGTTCAAGTTTATCCTGAGCGCCTGCCTTGCAGGCAGTCGAAGGGCTCAGGACGCACGGGGCAAGGATTTGGTCGAGGTTTCCAATCCCCGCACCATCAGCGCCCGCAACCGCACGATCGCCAGGATCGTCGCCGCCAGCCCCAGTGCCAGCATCCCCGCCCGTGCCACGCCGATTTGGTGCCGCTGCAGCGCGAACCCCGTCTCCCCGAACGTCCCGATCGCCACATAGGCCAACAGCGCCGGCAGCGAAGCCAGTGTGCCGATCGCGAAGGTGCGGAGCGTGATACTGGTGAGCCCCAGCCCATAGCTGGTCGCGGCGAACGGCATCACCGGCGACACCCGCATCAGGCAGATCGATTTCCACCCGTCGGCCGAGACCGCCGCATCGAAGCGCGCGAAATGCTTGTTGCGGGCGAGCAGGCGTTCGATCAGCGGGCGCAGCGCCGTGCGGCTGAGCAGGAAGGCGAGGCTGCCGCCGACGAGCGTCCCGATCGCCGACAGCACGAAGCCCAGCCACAAGCCGTAAGCCGCGCCGGCCGCGATCGCCATCAGCGAGGCGGGCAGGAAACCGAAAGCGGCCACGACGATCTGGAGGATGGTGAACAGCAGCCAGCCGGGCAGCGGCGTCGCATGGGCGAGCTGGTCCAGCGCGCCGGTCCAGCTTTCGATATGCGCGGTGCGCGAGAGAATGATCCCGCCGATCACCAGCGCCACCAGCAGCAGCCCGGCGATGACGCGCAGCAGGCGCAGCGCTTCGGCGCGGGGTTTGGGTTGAGGATGGATTGGCATTCAGTTCGATCCTCCCCTGCAGGGGGAGGTGGCAGCCCGCAGGGCTGACGGCGGGGTGTCACCACCGGCGGGGATACCCCTCCGTCCGCTTCGCGGCCACCTCCCCTTGCAGGGGAGGATTTCGGTGTCCGAACCCGAGCGTCGGTACGTTTCGCTCATCGCCGTGCCGTGAACAAAGGCGATTTCACCAGCCCCATGCGCGCCAGCCGATAGGTGAAGGCGGTGCCCAGCACACCGAAGCCATAGGTGCAGCTCCGACGAAAATTGATGCTCGAGGCTTCCTCGAAATATTTGGTCGGGCAGCTGATCTCGCCGATCTGGAAGCCCGCCCAGAAGGCCTGCGCGATCATCTGGTTATCGAACACGAAATCGTCCGAACATGCCTCCAGCGGCAGCGCCTCGATCAGGGCGCGGCTCCACGCGCGGTAGCCGGTGTGATATTCGCTGAGCTTCTCGCCCATCACGATATTCTGGGTGAGCGTCAGGATGCGGTTGGCGACATATTTGTAGAGCGGCATCCCGCCCTTGCGCGCGCCACGCCCCAGGATGCGCGAGGCGAAGACGCCGTCATATTGGCCCGACGCGATCATGCTCGCCATCGCCGTCACCAGGCAGGGCGTGTACTGATAATCGGGGTGGAGCATCACGACGATGTCGGCGCCGCGCGCCAAGGCGGCGGCATAGCAGCTCTTCTGGTTGCCGCCGTAGCCGCGGTTGGTGTGGTGGACCACGGTCTCGATGCCGAGTTCGCGCGCGACGGCCAGCGTATCGTCCTTGCTGGCGTCGTCGGTCAGGATCACGTCGTCGACGATGTCGTGCGGGATATCGGCAAAGGTCTGCCGCAGCGTCTTGGCGGCATTGTAGGCAGGAAGGACAACCGCAATTCGCTTACCGCCCAGCACGTCTTTCTCCACATCGGCGCCCGCGGCCCTATTGCGCATAGGGGTGGGCTTCACCGCTGAGAGGACGATGTTTAGAACGGCAGCGACATAAAGCAACGCAGGCCCGGGGAGCGGATGTGCAGCCAAGCGACGAATGTGCGAACGGGCGTGGGTTTCGGCTGATCCCCTTCTGTGCGGGGGCCGGCTTTTTCGCGGTGATGGCGGCGCTTTACTGGGGAGGGCTGCGCAAGCTCTATCACGGCATCATCGTGGGGCTGGGGGTCGATGCTTTCCCCGCGCCGTTCCTCGATACCGATACCGTGCTTTCGGCCGTGCGCTGCGTACGCAAGGGGGTCGACGTGTTCGCCGCAAACCCCTGCGATCCGTTGCAACGCGTGTTCGATTATTCGCCTTTGTGGTTGCTGCTGGCGAAGCTGCCGCCGGCGCTGACCGGACTGAACGCGCTCGGGCTGCTGACCGACCTGGCTTTCCTCGGTGTGCTGCCGTTGCTGCCGGGCGGGCGGACGCGCGGCGATGCGTGGACGATCGCGGCGGGCGTGGTCTCGTCGGCGGTGGTGTTCGCGGTGGAGCGCGGCAACAACGATCTGGTGCTGTTCGCGCTGGTCGCGGGCGCTGCGGCGCTGGCGACGCGGAGTGCGGGCTTTCGCTTCGTGGGTTATGGTCTCGCGCTGCTCGCCGGGCTGCTCAAATATTATCCGATGACGGTGCTGGCGACCGCGACGCGCGAGACGCCAGGGCGCTTCTTCCTTGCCGTCCTGCTGGCGCTGACCGGCGCGGCGCTGTTCCTGTTGTTCATGGGCCACGATCTCGCCCGCGCGCTGAAGCTGGTGCCGACAGGGGACTGGATGGGCGGCATGTTCGGCTCCTCGACCTTCGGCGGCGGGGTGCGCGAGTGGTTCGATCTGCCCGATTGGGTGGCGCCCGCGATCCGCATCGGGCTTTCCGCCATCGCGCTCGGTTTGGGCGCCCTGCTTGCCGGGCCGCGCTGGATCGGCGGCGATCTCGCGGCGTTGAGCGAACGCGAGCGCTGCTTCCTGTTCGCGGGCTCACTCCTGCTGCTCGGCTGCTTCTTCACCGCACAGAATATCGGCTATCGGGTGACCCATGTGCTGCTGGTGCTGCCCGCGCTGATCGCGCTGCGGCGGGTGGGCATGCATCGCCGGCTCTACACCGCCGGGCTGATCGCCGCGCTGGGTGTGCTGTGGGCGGACGGCTGGTGGCATTGGTTCGACCAGCTCAAGCATGTCATCGACGTCGATACGGTGGACGCCATCACCTGGGCGATCCGCGAGGGGATGTGGTGGGTGCTGGTGACGTTGTTGATCGGAAGTGTGCTGGCGCTCGGGCTGCAATCGACGATGGGGCGGCTGGTGTTCGGTGGCCTCGCAGAAACCCGTCCGTCCTGAGCGAAGCCGAAGCACGTGCCAAGCAAGACCATCGCTTGCAGCACGTGCTTCGACTTCGCTCAGCACGGACGGAGTAAAAGGGTTCGATTATTTATCCAGCACCGGCTCCGCCGCATTCCCCGCCGGCTCGTCCTTCATCGCCGCCGCGACCGCTTCCGCCGCCGCCATCACCCGCAGCACATTCTCGCCCGCCAGCTTGGCGATGTCGCGATCGCTCCAGCCGCGGCGCATCAGCGCTTCCAGCAGCGCGGGATATTGGGAGACGTCCTCCAGTCCCTGCGGTACGCTCTCGATCCCGTCGAAATCCGAACCCAGGCCGACGTGATCCACCCCCGCCACCTTGGCGACATGCTCGATATGATCGGCCACCGCCGCGAGCGTCACCTTGGGCGCGGGGTGCGATGTTTCCCATGCAGCGAGATCGGTCTTCACCTTGTCCGGATTGCCGATGTCGAGCGCCTTGATCCGCGCGGCCGCACCGGCATGATCGGCGTTCCACAGGCGCAGCGGTTCGGAGACATAGGCCGGGTAGAAATTGACCATCACCACGCCGCCGTTGGCCGCCAGCAGCTTCAGCACCGCGTCGGAGACGTTGCGCGGATGATCGGCCAGCGCCCGCGCCGAGCTGTGCGAGAAGATCACCGGCGCCTTGCTCACCGCCAGCGCCGATCGCATCGTGCCCTCGCTGACGTGGCTCAGATCGACCAGCATCCCCAGCCGGTTGAGCTCGTGGACCACCGCCTTGCCGAACGGGGTGAGGCCGTTGTGCTTCGGATCGTCGGTGGCACTGTCGGCCCAGGCGATGGTGTTGAAGTGGGCGAGCGTCAGATAGCCGGCGCCGAGCGCGTGATAGGCGCGCAGCACGGAGAGATCGGCATCGATCTGCCCCCCGCCCTCGACCCCCATCATCGAGGCGATGCGCCCGGCCTTGTGGATACGGCGGACGTCGGCGGCGGTGCGGGCCAGTTCGAACGTCTCGGGATAGCGCGCCACGATCTGGCGGACGAGATCGATCTGGTCGAGCGTCGCCTTCACCTGATCCAGCTCGGGCTGGCTGGCCGAGACATACACCGACCAATATTGGCCGCCGACCATGCCCTGCCGGAGGCGCGCGATGTCGGTCATGAACGGATGCGGGCGCTTGTCGAGCCCGGCGCGCAGGTCGAGCGTCCAGCGCGCGTCCTTCTCCTCGCCGGTCAGGGTTTCGGCCCAATCGTTGTGCCCGTCGATCAGCGGGGTGATTTTGAGGATGCGCGCGACGCGGGCGGCATCGTCCGGTGCGGCGCTGAGGGCTGGGGTGGCGAGGAGGGCGGCGACGAGGAGGAGGAGATGGCGCATCGCCAGAGGATGCAATGCGCTCGCTCAATCGACAAGCGATAGGATGAAGCCCCTCCTCTTCAGCGGAGGGGTTGGGGTGGTGATCGCCATCAGCCAACCAATTGCT
>CAXTMT010000085.1:6617-10467 GCA_964245355.1 uncultured Sphingomonadaceae bacterium | reverse complement strand
CCCTTGATTGAAAGCGGAAGCGCGGGACGGTGGGTTAGGTTCCGCGATCGATCGCGGGGATGACGTGGCGGTCTACCGCCCCAGCATCGCCTCCGGCCGCACCACCCGATCGAAGGTCGCGCCGTCCCCCAACCCCAGCGCCAGCCCCGCCTCCTTCAAGGTCAGCCCCTCATGATGCGCATGCTTGGCGATCTTCGCGGCATTGTCGTAGCCGATCGCGGGGGCAAGCGCCGTCACCAGCATCAGCGATCGATCGAGCAAGGCGGCGATTCGCGCGCGATCCGGCTCCAGCCCCTCGACGCAGCGTTCGCGGAACGAGTCCATCCCGATGCTGAGCAGGTCGATCGAGCGCAGCACCGCCGCCCCGATCAGCGGCTTGAACACGTTGAGCTCCAGATGCCCCTGCATCCCGCCGACCGTCACCGCGACGTGATTGCCCATCACCTGCGCGGCGACCATCGTCAGCATCTCGCACTGGGTGGGATTGACCTTGCCCGGCATGATCGAGCTGCCGGGCTCGTTCTCGGGCAGCTTCAGTTCGCCGAAGCCGCAGCGCGGCCCCGATCCCAGCAGGCGGATGTCGTTGGCGATCTTGGTCAGCGCCACGGCGAGGCTGTTCAACCGCCCGGAGAAATCGACCAGCGTGTCGTGCGTCGCCAGCGCTTCATATTTGTTGGGCGCGCTTTCGAAGGCGAAGCCGGTGATCGCCGAAATCTCCGCCGCGACCGCTTCGGCGAAGCCGGGCGGTGCGTTCAGCCCCGTCCCCACCGCCGTGCCGCCCTGCGCGAGCGTCGAGAGGCCATGCTCCACCATCGGCGCGATTCGGGTGCGGGCGAGGCGGACCTGCGCGTAATAGCCTGAGAATTCGTCCCCCAGCGTCAGCGGGGTCGCATCCTGCAAATGGGTGCGACCGATCTTGACGATGTCGCGCCACGCCGCGACCTTCGCCAGCAGCGCGCCCTCCAGCCGTTCCAGCGCCGGCAGCAGCCGTTCGCGCGACGCCAGCGCCGCCGCGACATGCAGGGCTGTCGGAAAGGTGTCGTTCGACGATTGGCCCATGTTGACATGATCGTTCGGATGCACCGGCGCCTTGCCGCCGCGCTTGCCCGTCAGCGCTTCGTTCGCCAGCCCCGCGATCACCTCGTTGGCATTCATGTTGCTCTGCGTACCCGAGCCGGTCTGCCAGATGACCAACGGGAATTGATCGTCATGCCTGCCCGCCGCGACCGCCGCCGCCGCCGCCTCGATCGCATCGGCCACGCCCGCATCCAGCCCATGCGCCCGGTTCACCCGCGCCGCCGCCTGCTTCACGATGGCCAGCCCATGGACGATGCCGATCGGTATCCGCTCCTGCGCCCCGAACGGGAAATTGCCGATCGAGCGCTGGGTCTGTGCGCCCCAATAAGCCTGCGCGGGGACTTCGATGGGGCCGAAGCTGTCGGTTTCGGTGCGGGTTTCGGTCATCGGGGCCTCTTGGATCGAGCGACATCGTGCGATGGGGATGCTGAAATCATCGCCGCGCTATATAGGCATTCCCGACGAAGCAGGAGATCGCGATGCAGGGCATGGGCCAGGGGGGCGAGAATTGCCCCTGGGAATTCAATTTCGATGCCGCCACCTTCAAGGTCGGCGATTTCGTCAGCTACCGGGTGACCGGCAGCCTCGAGGGTTTTCCGTTCGTCGGCACTTTGGTCGAGGTGCAGGACGATCATGTCGTGATCATCGCCGATCCGAGCAAGCCCGACGAGAAGATGCGCGGCACCCGCGAGAGCCGGCCGGTGGTCGAGGAATCGGAGATCGCCTGAGCCGTCGCCTCCGCTCATCCTGAGTAGGGATCGAGTTTATCGGGAGCCCGTATCGAAGGACACGCCCGGAACGTGCTTCGATACGCGCCCTCGATACGCTGCCTGTGGCCGCTACTCGGTCGCCACGCAGCATGAGCGGGGATGGGGCAGCGGTTACATGTTCGACGATCAGATGCGGGTCGCCGCCTGAGGCGGCTTCACTTCTTCCGGGTGAAATCCACCGAGACGACGTTGGAGCCGTCCTCGATCGGCTTCACGATCGGATCATTCTCCGCCGCGGCGATCTCTTCGGGGTCCTGATTGTCGGCCTGCGCCGAGAAATGGAGGGCGAACTCCACCGCCGGATCGTGGAAGGCGGTGATCGCGGCGAAGGGGATGATCAGCTTGGAGCCGATCTGGTTGAACGACAGACCGACTTCGAAACCCGTGCTCGACACCGCGAGATCCCAATAGCGGTTCTGGATCACGATCGTCATCTCGTCGGGATAACGCTCGGTCAGATGGCCGGGGATGTCGACGCCGGGGGCGTGCGTCCTGAAGGTGATGTAGAAGTGGTGATTGCCGGGCAGCCCGTCCTTCACGACCTGCCCGAGCACACGGCCGACCACGGCGCGCAACGCATCCTGGACGATCTCGTCATAGGGAATCAGGCTGTCGGCCGGGGTCTCGCTCATGCGGTTCAAGTGAACGCGGCCGCCGGGCCGGTCAAGCATGAAGCGTCCGCCTGTACGCCAGTTGCGCGAGACCCAAGCGGCGTTATAGCGCGGGCCATGCGCACGGGCACGATCAGGCGGGAAACCGCGGAAACGCGGATCGAAGCGACGGTGAACCTCGACGGCACCGGCGTCTACGACGTGGCGACCGGCATCGGTTTCCTCGACCATATGATCGAGCAACTCTCGCGCCATTCGCTGATCGACATCACGCTGAAGGTGGCGGGCGATCTCCACGTCGATCAGCACCACACGACCGAAGACAGCGCCCTGGCGCTGGGTCAGGCGATCGCCACGGCGCTGGGCGAACGGCGCGGGATCACGCGTTACGGCACCGCTTATGCGCCGATGGACGAAACGCTGACGCGGGTGGCGATCGACATCTCCGGCCGGCCGTTTCTCGTCTGGAAAGCGGCGTTCAGCCAGAACAAGCTGGGCGAGCTCGATACCGAACTGATCGAGCATTGGTTCCTGAGCTTCGGCGGCGAGATCGGCATGACCCTGCACGTCGAGACGCTCTACGGCCGCAACAACCACCACATCTGCGAGAGCATCTTCAAGGCCTGCGCGCGGGCGCTGCGGCTGGCGGTGGAGATCGACGCGCGCAAGGCCGACGCCATCCCCTCGACCAAGGGGACGCTCGGGGGTGCCTGAACTCTATCCGCTATGACCCTCGCCCTCATCGATTACGGCGCGGGCAACCTCCGCTCGGTCGCCAACGCGCTGGCAACGGCGGGCGCGACCGGCGTCGAGGTGACGACCGATGCCGATATGGTGCGCAAGGCCGATCGCATCGTGCTGCCCGGCGTCGGCGCCTTCGCCGCCTCGATGAACGCGCTGAACGCGCTCCCCGGCATGGTCGAGGCGCTGAACGAAAGCGTACGTGACGGCGGCAAGCCCTTCCTCGGCATCTGCGTCGGGATGCAGTTGATGGCCGGCGCCGGCGAGGAATTCGGCCGCCATGAAGGGCTCGGCTGGATCCCCGGCACCGTCGCCAGGCTCGAACCCGCCGATCCGGCGACGCGCATCCCCCACATGGGCTGGAACGACGTGACGCTCACCCGCGAGCACCCGCTGATCCTGCCCGGCGAGGCTTATTTCCTCCACAGCTTCGCTTTCGACGTCGAAGGTGCCGGCGATCTCGTCGCCACCACCGATCATGGCGGCACCGTCACCGCCGCCGTCGCCCGCGACACCATGGTCGGTGTGCAATTCCATCCCGAGAAGAGCCAGGCTTACGGCCTGGCGCTGCTGCAAAGGTTCCTGACATGGCGGCCGTAACGCGTGATCCTCCCCTGCAAGGGGAGGGGGACCGCGCGCGCAGCGCGTGGT
>CAXTMT010000085.1:0-6607 GCA_964245355.1 uncultured Sphingomonadaceae bacterium | reverse complement strand
ACGGGCGACATCGCCGCCGCCGGGGTGGGGGCCCACCCACCCCGGCGATCCTCCGCTTCAATCAAAGCAAAAGACCCGCGTCCAGATACAAGGGGTGTCACCCTATCGAGAGCGCGACACCCCTCCGTCATCGCTGCGCGATGCCACCTCCCCTTGCAGGGGAGGATTTCTGGAAGTCGGCATTTCCCCGTCACTTACTGTCTCCGGGATGATAGCGCCGCTCGATATGGCCGGTCAGGTCCGCAGCGGTGAAATAGACGGGGCGCAGATCGCCAGCGGCATAACGCTCGACCTGATCGGCGAAATGCCGGGTGCCGGGGTGGCCGCTCTCGCCGCCCGCCGTCACCGCATAGGCCTTCACCTGCGGCCCGAACTCCACCGCCGCGACGAAGCTGTTGCCGCTGGTGCCGTACCAGCGCTTCGTCCCCGGATAGGGCTTCGCGCCGAACGAGGCGAGGCTGCCGAAGATCGCCGAGGTGAAGGGCACCGGGGTCGAGGGTTTAGTATCGTCGAAATGCTGGACGATCGCGGCGTCGTTGCGCTGGAAGCGGTTGATCGCGCCCCACGGCACCTGCGCGCTGCCGAAATCGCTTTTCAGCTTGGCGATCGCACCGTCGAACGTGGCGAGGATCGTCGCATCGTCGGCCGCAACCATCGCCTCCCACGGCGAACGGTGCGCGGCGCGGGCGGCGGGCAGGACATGCTCGAACAAAGCGGTGCCCCAGAAGACGGCGAGCGAGGTCTCCGTACTGTCGGCACCCCAGCGGCGATCCCATTGGCGCAGGCTGGCGACGGAAGCCGCCAGTGCGGCGCGGCGCGGATCGGTTTCGGGCAGGGCCTCCCACGCCGTCTCCAGCTTCGGCACGAGATGCGCGAACACCGGCTGCCAGCCGTCGAACGCCACGCCGAGCAGACCGGGCAGGGTCAGCGGGCTATGGTGGGCCAAGAGCGCACGGGCATGTTCGCCGCGCGGGTTGGCGCCAGCCTGGTCCATATAGTGGGGGAAGGCCGCGCGATCGAGGCTGCCCTCGCCCGCCGTGTTCCACGGCTCGTCATTGGTGTTGTAGACCCAGCCGCTCGCCGGATTCACCGCCTGGGGCAGCTTGTCGAGCGGGGTCAGCCCCTTCCAGTCGGTCGCCGGATCGCTGCCGTCGACGACGCCGCGATAATCGAAGCGGTCGTCGCGGATGGGCACGAACTGCGGGTGGAGGTAGGCGATCTCGCCCTTATCGTCGGCAAACAGCGTGTCGTTGGAACTGTTCGCCTGCAGCCCCGCCACCTTCAGGAAGCCGGCATAATCGCTGGTCTTGGTACGCAGATAAGACTGCTCCAGCGCTTCGATCGGCTTCCACATCATCTTGAACGCGATCCACTTGCCGCCCTCCTGACGGACGATCGGGCCGTGCTGCGTGGCGAAGGTCCGGAACGTGTGCTCGCCGACGCTGCCATCGGGCCGGCGGTAACGCAGCGTGATCGGCGTCGCGGTCATGATGCGCGTTTCGCCGCCATATCTGTAACCGGGCGGGCCGCTGCGGGTGAAGACCATCTGCTCGGCGAATTCATCCACCGAATCGACGCCGCTGGAGGTGTGCATCCACCCGGCATGGGCGTTGAAGCCCTGATAGATGAAGAATTGCCCCCAGGTGCTGGCGCCGTAGGCGTTCAGCCCGGCGTCGCTCGTCACCTGGCTTTCGGCGCGGAAGAAGAAGCTGGTGTGCGGGTTAATCAGCAGCAAAGCGTGGCCGTCGCGGGTGCGGGCCGGGGCGATGGCGATGCCGTTCGATCCGGTGGGTTCGATCAGGTGGTTGTCCTCGATGATCGTCTGATGGCGACCACTAATACCCCGTTCGTCCTGAGCGTAGTCGAAGGACGTGCCCCGAGCGACATCCTCTGCAGCACGTCCTTCGACTTCGCTCAGGACGGACGGATCGTGAAGTTTGGGATCGCGGATCAGCCTTTGCGAAACCAGCACGGCGGGGCCGCCGGTGTAGAAGGCCTTCAGCGCCTCGAGGTCGATCCGCTCGATATCGCCGCCGATGCTGCCCTCGGTGAAGCTCAGCGCCATCCACGGCTCGAAGCGGGTCAGCACCTTGGGATGCGTGGCCGGATGGGTGGCGAGATAATGGTTCAGCCCGTCCGCCCAGGCGTCCATCAGCGCGCGCAGCCACGGCGGGCTGGCGGCATAATCGCGCTTCAACGCTTCCGGGTTGACGTAAAGCCGCTGGCGCAGATCGGCCCAGATCGCGCTTTCGCCCTCCGCCTCGGCGGTACGCCCGAGCGCGGTGAGGTAATTCGCCTCGATGCGCGGGAAATCATCCTCGGCCTGCGCATAGATCATCCCGAACACCGCATCGCCATCGCCGACCCCGTGGACATGCGCGATGCCCCAATCGTCGCGGGTGATGGTGACGCGCGCCGCCTCGGTACGCCAGCGGGCGGCATCCGGCGTGGCGGCGCGAATCGGCAGCGCGAGAATCGCGGACGCGCACAGCATTCCGGCGATCGACCGCGCAACACCCATCCCGCACACCCCTTGCCGATTCCGCACGATCGCTAGTCGGCGGAAAGGATGAGGGCAAGGCGCGGAAGTTGACGAAGTTGACGGCATGTGAGGGGTGGCTGCGGTATCCCCATACCGCTTCCCGCAAATGCGCGCCGATCGCCGCAAACAGCATTCGGCCAGGCGATGCAGGATGGTGATCAGGGGCATGTCCGTCTCCTCGATTCTTCGGGCGGACATCCCATCAAGCAAACGGAATCCTACATTGCAATAGTAGAAATCGGCCGCGTCATCCGGCGAGCAAACCGTCACCCCGGACTTGTTCCGGGGTCCAGCCCTTCGCCGCGAACGGTCCGCTTGGGGCTGCCGGCTGGATGCCGGAACGGGTCCGGCATGACGGGAAGAGCGGGTGATCACTCTCCCCGCCGATACGGCCCCATCTCGCCCAGCGCCTCGATGTTGCGGTCGATCATCGCCCGTTCCGCCTCCAGATAATCCGCCACCGCACGGCGGAAGCCCGGATCGGGGATGTGGTGCGCCGAATAGGTCGGCGTCGGTTCGTAGCCGCGCGCCAGCTTGTGCTCGCCCTGCGCCCCCGCCTCGACCCGCGCCAACCCGTGCAGAATCGCGAAATCGATCGCCTGATAATAGCAGAGCTCGAAATGGAGGAAGGGCACCTCCTCGCTCGCGCCCCAATAGCGGCCGTACAGCGTGTCCGCGCCGACGAGGTTGAGCGCCCCGGCGATCGGCCGCCCGTCGCGCAACGCCAGCATCAGCACCACCTTGTCGCCGAGCTTCTCGGCCAGCAGCGGGAAGAAGGCGCGGGTCAGGTAGGGCTGGCCCCATTTCCGCGCCCCGGTATCCTGATAGAAGACCCAGAAGGCATCCCAGTGCGCCTTGGTGATCGCGCCGCCCGCGAGGTGGACGAATTCCAGCCCGTCGCGCGCCGCCACCCGCTCCTTGCGGATCGCCTTGCGCTTGCGCGACGCCAGCGCCCCGAGGAAATCGTCGAACGTCGCATAATCGGGGTTCCGCCAGTGGAACTGCCGATCGGTGCGGATCAGCCAGCCCGCCGCCTCGAACAAAGGCACCTGCGCTTCCTCGACGAAGGTCGCGTGGCCTGAGGACAGGCCGTGCTGCGCCACCACCGCCTCCGCGGCCGCGATCAGCGCCGGGGCGAGCGCCTCGTCCTTCAGCAGCAAACGCGGACCCGGCACCGGCGAGAAAGGTACGGCGATCTGAAGCTTGGGATAGTAATTTCCCCCGGCCCGCTCCCACGCATCGGCCCAGCCGGAATCGAACACATATTCGCCGCGGCTGTGGCTCTTGGCATAAGCGGGGATCAGCGCGGCGGGTTTGCCGTCCTGCCCATCGATCGCTAGGGGCACCGGCTGCCAGCCCGTGCGCGCCACCGCGCTGCCCGATTCCTCGAGCGCGGAGAGGAAGCCGTGGCTGACGAAGGGGTTGCTCCCGCCGGCGCAGGCATCCCATTCGGCAGGCCCAAACGCCGCGACGCCGTCCGCCATCCGCGCGACGAGATCGCTCACGGCATCAGCCCTTGACGGCGACGACCGCGTCCACCTCGACCACCGCGCCCAGCGGCAGCACCGGTACGCCGACCGCGCTGCGGGCGTGGCGCCCGGTTTCGCCGAACACCGCCTGCATCAGTTCCGACGCGCCGTTCGCGACCTTCGGCTGGCCGGTGAAGGTGGGCGCCGAATTGACGAACACGCCCAGCTTCACGATCCGCTCGACGCGGTCGAGCGACCCCAGCGCCTTCCTGATCTGGGCGAGCAGCATCAGCCCGCAGCGCTCGGCGGCGGCGACGCCATAGGCTTCGTCGCGATCCTCGCCGACGCGGCCGGTCATCAGGGCGCCGTCCCGGAACGGCAATTGCCCCGAGACGTGGAGCAACCCGCCGGCCTCGACCGCGGGGACATAGGCCGCGACCGGGGCGGCGGCTTCGGGGAGACTGTGGCCGAGTTCGGCCAGGCGTGCGTCGATGCTCATGCTTGCGTCCTTCCGCCTCGCGCGCGCCGGGTCAAGCCGTGGCGAGCGCCACACCGTCGAAACGGTCGACGATCCAGTCGGCTGCCTGGCGCCAATCGTCGATGCGGATGTGCGCGGCAGGCGCCGGTGCGACCTCGCGCGCGATCGCCGGTTCGGCGACCAGATGGACACGGAACACCTCCGGCGCCGCTTCGGCGACGGCAGCATGGTGCCAAGCGAGATCGTCGACGAAGACGGTGACGCTCGGGCCGAGTTCGTCGACCAGCGCCTTAACGCCCGGACCTTTGGAGCCATGCCCATTGCAGACGACGCGATGGCGGATGCCGACGGCTTCGAGCTGCCCGATCCGCCCGGCAAGGCAGTGATCGGGCAAATTGGTGAGGATGACGATATCGGCCCGCCTGGCGATCCGCTCCAGCGCGGCGGCGGCGTGGGGGACGAGGGTCTGCCGGCCCATCTCGGTCGCGAAGAAGCCGTCGAGCAAAGGCCAAACCCGCTCGTTGGCGACGACCGCGCCGCTCGCTTTGTGGCGCAGCGCATCGGCGAAATTGCCGCCGACCGGGCGGAAGGCGATGTCGTGCGCCTCGTCGAGCCATTCGCCGAAATGACGCACCATGTGGAGCAGCACCTCGTCGCAATCGGTAATCAGCAGCGGGCGGCTCATGCCAGCAATGCCCCGCAAGCCGCGAGATCGGCGGGCGCGATCTCCAGGGCTTCGGCGCAAGCCACAAGGTCGGCCTCGTGCGCGGCAAGGAAGGCGATCACCGCCGCCAGCACCGCCGGATCGCCGGTGCCGGTGCGCAGGCTATCCGGATCGAGACCGGTCAACGCAAGCAGCCGCGAGGCCCGATCTGCATCACCGAGCGTCCAGACCAAAGCCTGCAACGCGATCGTCTCGGCATCGGAACAACTTATCGGGGCGGCGCGTCCAGAATGGGTGCGGATGGCCATATGGGTCGTATTTGTCCGTGGTGGAAGGTGTTGCGTGGCGAAGAAAGTGCTGATTGTCGAGGATAACGAACTCAATCTCAAACTGTTCGCCGATCTGCTGACGGCGCACGGCCATGCGATCGAGGGTGTGCGCGACGGGCGGCTGGTCGAGGAGACGGCGCGGGCGTTCGGGCCGGATCTGATAGTGATGGACATCCAGCTCCCCAACGTCAGCGGGCTCGACCTGATCGGGCGGCTGAAGGCGGATGCGGCGCTCGGCGATGTGCCGATCATGGCGGTGACGGCGTTCGCGGCGAAGGGCGACGAGGAACGCATCCGCGCGGCCGGCGCGCAGGCCTATGTGTCGAAGCCGGTGACGGTGAAGGGCTTCCTCAGCGCGGTGGAAGCGTTGCTTTAATCAGATCACCCAGTTCAGCTCGCCGTTCAGCTCCGCCTCGGTCGGCTGACGGCCCTGCAGCTCCGCGTTCAGCCGCCGGATCGTGCGGCTGCCGGTGCGCTTGTGCCACTCGGGCACCACCGCGTGGACCAGCGCCGCAAGCCCGCCGACGATCATCACCACGCCCACCCGGCCCGCGACCCGAAAGTGCTGGGCGTAGGTCTCGTCGACCGAGCGCGGATGATCGAGAAACAGGCGTGCGAACATGAAGGACCCTCCGGAATGCGGCGATTATCCGCCCGCGCCCGCCCCAAATCAACCCTCCGTCTTGCCGCGACGCACCATTTCGCTTATGCGCGCCCCGACCCGAAAACCCTGATTTCGAAAGACCACCATGCGCCTCCGCAACGTGGCCATCATCGCGCACGTCGATCATGGCAAGACCACATTGGTCGACCAGCTTTTCCGCCAATCCGGCACCTTCCGCGACAATCAGCGCATCGAAGAGCGCGCGATGGATTCGAACGACCTCGAGAAGGAACGCGGGATCACCATCCTCGCCAAGCCCACCTCGGTCGAATGGACGCCCGAAGGCGAAACCGAGCCGGTGCGCATCAACATCGTCGACACCCCCGGCCACGCCGATTTCGGCGGCGAGGTCGAGCGCATCCTCTCGATGGTCGACGGCGTGATCCTGCTGGTCGATTCGTCCGAAGGCGCGATGCCGCAGACCAAGTTCGTCACCGGCAAGGCGCTGGCGCTGGGCCTCA
>CAXTMT010000084.1:0-10481 GCA_964245355.1 uncultured Sphingomonadaceae bacterium | reverse complement strand
ACGTCGCTCGACTGGGCGGCGTTGAACGCGGCCTGCGCCGGCTGGCTCGGACCCTGATAACGGGCCTGGAGTTGCGCCTGCGCGCTCTTGCCGGCGGCCGACTCGGCGTAAACGCGATCGAGATCGAGGGTCAGGATGCCGCCGGTCGCCTGCGCGAAGACCGGGGTGGCGGCGGTGGCGGCGAGCAGGCTCGCGGCCGTGAAGGCTTTCAGGATCGTCCTCATCAGAATGCAGTTCCTACGTTGAAGGTGAAGAGCTTGGGGTTGTCCCCGGGATATTTGATCAGCGCCTTGGCGATATCGATGCGGAAGGGGCCGAACGGCGAATTCCAGTTCACGCCGATGCCGACCGAAACGCGCGGCTTCCAGGTGTTGCCGAGATAGACTTCCTTGAAGGCGCCGATCGTCGTGGAGTTGGGGGAAAGGCCATCCGTGCAAGCCTGGGTCTTTGGTTGACTGACGGACACGGCGTTTCCGCTCGCGTCTGCACCGATACAGAGACGCGAACCATCGGCATTCAACACTTCGCGCGTTTGCGGAGAAGAGAGCGTAGTCGTGATCGGCGTCTTGAGCCCGAACAACGAGCCGGCGATGGCGAAGATCGACGGCCGCAAGCCGAGTTCCTTGGCGCCGTTGCCGAGCGGAAGTTCAAGCTCCGCCTTGAACAGATAATAAGCGCGACCGCCGAGCGCATCGTCGGAGGCGTCCTTGCGGTTCGTGTCATAGGTCAGACCATCGCTGTTCTGGCTGTAGCGCAGCACACGCGGACCGACGCCGCGAATATCGAAGCCGGCGAAATCGGGCTCGCCCAGGAAAAAGCGATCGGTCAGCCGGACGCGATCGACACCAGCGCCCTTGTCACCCTCGAGCGATTGAATGTAACCGCCTTCGCCGTTCGCCGAGAAGATCAGCCCCTTGGCGATCTGGACATATTGATGCCCCTCGGCCTTGGTGCGGATGTAGCGGACGTTGCCGCCAAGCCCGGCGAAATCCTGGCTGAACACGAAGCGGCGGCCCGCGGTCGGCCGGCGGCGATCGTTCAGATTATCGAACACCAGACTGTAGCCGACCGACGAGATCAGGCGCGTTCCCAGCGAATCGCAAAGATAGCGACCGGCGACGAGAGGATCGCACTGGAACGGCCCATCATCCTCGTACTGGCCCGTCGTGGTGTTAAAAAAGGTGGTGGAATAAAAAGTGTTCTTGTCGAGCGTCACCTTATCCTGGCTGAGCCCGTAGCGCAGCGCGAGACTCCAGAATTCGGTGAGCGGCAGGCCGGCACGGATCTGGAAACCCAGCGTGGTATCGTCATAGGTCGTGTTGCGGCTGTCGCCGACGTAATTGAAGCTGTTGTAATCGCGGCGGAAGATATCGCCGCCGACTGCGATGTTGCGATCGAACAGATAGGGTTCGGTGAAGCCCAGACTGACCGACTTCGAATAGACCGAATAATCGGTGCTCAGCCGCACCTCCTGCCCTTTGCCCATGAAATTGGACTGGGTGATCGAAGCGTTGATGATGAACTTCTCGATGCTCGAATAGCCCGCCGACACCTGCAACTGGCCGGTCGATTTCTCTTCGAGATTGGCTTCGAGCACGACGCGATCGGGTGTCGAACCCGGCTTCTGCGCGACTTCCAGCTTGTCCTGGAAATAGCCCAGGCTCTGGATGCGATCGCGCGAACGTTTCACGCGGAAACCGTTGAACGCATCGCCCTCGGCCAGGCGCATTTCGCGGCGGACCACCTTGTCGCGCGTCACGGTGTTGCCGTTGATGTCGATCCGCTCGACATAGACGCGCGGCGCATCGGCGATCTGGAAGGTGACGCCCATCGTAAGGGCGTCCTTGTCATGCTCGTAGTTCGGGCGTGTATCGGCGAAGGCATAGCCCTTCTGGCCCGCGGTATCGTTGATCGTGTCGACCGTATCCTCGACGGTCTTGGCGTTATACCATTGGCCCTTCTTGAACTTGATCAGATAATCCAGGCTTTCCGCTTTCAGATCGCGGATGTCGCTGGTGATCTTGATATCGCCGAACTTGTAGCGCTTCCCCTCTTCCACCACGTAGGTGATGATGAAGTCGCGCTTGTCGGGCGTCAGTTCGGCGACCGCCGAGACGACGTGGAAATCGGCATAGCCGTTGGTCAGGTAGAACTGACGCATCTTCTGCTGATCGTAGGACAGGCGATCGGGATCGTAGCTGGTGCCCGACGAGAAGATCTTGGTGAGCCCGGTCTGCTTCGTCGCCATTTCCGAGCGCAGGCGGCCATCGCCGAAATGCTCGTTGCCGATGATGTTGATCTTGCGGACGCGGCTCTTTGCGCCCTCGTGGATCTCGAAGACGATGTCGACGCGGTTCTGGTCGAGCTGGACCATCTTGGGCTCGACGCTGGCGGCGAAGCGGCCCTGGCGGCGATAAAGTTCGATGATGCGGCCGACGTCGGCGCGGGCCTTGGAACGGGTGAAGATCTGGCGCGGCGCGAGCTTGATCTCGGGCCGGATCTTGTCTTCCTTGACGCGCTTGTTGCCCTCGAGAACGATGCGGTTGATCACCGGATTCTCGCGGACCTGCAGTACGATGTCGCCGGTATCGGCGCCGGCAATGGTCACGTCGGCGAACAATTCCGAGGCGTAGAGATCCTTCAGCGCCTGATCGAGCGTCTCGCGGGTGTAGGTCTGGCCGGGGACGAGCTTGATGTAGGAGCGGACGGTATCCGGCTCCAGCCGCTGGTTGCCGGTGACCTTGACCGATTTCACGATACCCGAGCCGATCGCCGTGCCGGCCGGAACCGCAGGTGCGGCCGGCGCACTAGCCAACGACCCATGCCACCCGCCCGGCGGTGCATCCTGCGCGAACACAGGGGTGCCGCCCAGCATCGTACCGATCAGCAGGGCCGGGACGATCCCACGTCCAACGCGCCCGTTCCGCTGGCGCCGGCCGCCTCTAGAAATCGCAAAATTCACCCGTCCGCCCTTACAAAAAATAAACCCGGAACATACCCCGGACCGGCCCCGTTGCCCTGCCCCATCCGGATCAACCGATCAAGCCGGCAAGCTTTTGCCAGAGGCCAAGCGACCCCAGATCGTTGATCGTCACGAACGCCATGAAGCCGATGAGCAACACCATCCCTGAACGGAATGCCCATTCCTGCGCCTGCTCGGGGAGCGGCCGCCGCCGGATACCTTCGATGAGGTAGAAGAGGAGATGCCCGCCATCCAGCATGGGGATTGGCAAAAGGTTGATGAAGCCGAGGTTAATCGAAATCATCGCCATGAACTGGATGACCGGAAGCGGCCCCAGGCTGATCGTCTCGCCCGAGAAGCGCGCCGTCTGGATCGGGCCGCCGAGTTCCTTGGTGGAACGCTGGCCGATGATGATCTGGCCGAGCACGTCGGCGATCGTCCGCACGATGCCGAACGTGTAATCGACCGATGCCTTCAGCACGCCGATCGGGCCTTTGTGGACGATCTGGAGCGGCCCCGGCACGATGCCGAGCAATCCACGCTTCACCGTATTGCCGAACCGATCGGTCTCGTCGATCGCCTGCGCGGTCACCTCGATCGCTTTGAGCCGACCACCGCGCATCAGTTCGACGGTCATCGCCTGGCCGGGGCGCAGCGCTACGAAGCGCGCGATATCCTCGAACTTGTCCATGTCGCGGCCGCCGATCGAGACGATCCTGTCGCCGGGGGCGAGGCCGGCCTTTTCGGCGGCGGAATGCGGCAGGACCATGCGGATCACCGGCGAGGTCTGCGGCACACCGAACGCGACGAAGAAACCGGCGAAGATCAGGATGGCGATGAGGAAGTTCGTCACCGGACCGGCGGCGACGATCAGGAAGCGCTGCCACAAAGCCTTGCCCTGGAAGGTGCGCGCCTTCTCCTCCGGCGGCAGGCGCAGCCAGGCGGGATCCTTCGTGCTGCCCGGCCCCATATCGCCGGCGAACTTCACATAGCCGCCGATCGGCAGCATCGAGAGTTTCCAGCGCGTGCCCTGCCTGTCGGTCCAGCCGGTCAGCTCGCGGCCCATGCCGATCGAGAAGGTCTCGACCTTTACGCCGCACATCCGCCCGACCGCATAATGGCCAAGCTCGTGCAGGAAGATCAGCGGCCCGATGACGATCACGAAGCCGACGATCGCGAGCAGCAGCATCACGCGACCTTACCAACTGCTTCGGCCGCATAGATGCGCGCTTCGCCATCGACGACCAGCACCTCGTCGATCGAGGCAGGCGCCATCGGCCGGTAGCGCTCGACCACTTGCCCCACGAGGCGCGCGATATCGAGAAAGCCCAGCCGGTTGGCGAGGAAGGCGGCGACGACAACCTCGTTGGCGGCATTCAGCACCGCCGGCGTCGCCCCGCCTTCGCGAAGGGCTGCGAGCGCGAGGCCTAGGGCGGGAAAGCGGCCCAGATCAGGTGCTTCGAAATCGAGCCGGCCGATCCTGGCGAGATCGAGCCGCTCGCACGGCGTCTCCATCCGATCGGGCCAGGCGAGGGTGTGCGCGATCGGGATGCGCATGTCCGGCGAGCCCAACTGCGCCAGTACCGATCCGTCGACATATTCGACCATCGAATGGACCACCGATTGCGGGTGGACCAGCACGTCGAGCCGATCGACGCCGACTGGGAACAGATGGAAAGCCTCGATCAGTTCGAGCCCCTTGTTCATCAGCGTCGCCGAATCGACCGAGATCTTGGCGCCCATTGACCAGTTCGGGTGCTTCACCGCCTGCGCGGGCGTCACCTGCCCCATCTCGTTCGCGCTCATCGTGCGGAACGGGCCGCCGCTGGCGGTGAGGATGATCTTTCGCACCCGCTCGGCATTGCCGTGCGGAAAGCATTGGAAAACGGCGTTATGTTCCGAGTCGACGGGGAGCAGCGTGGCACGATTGTCGTTCGCCGCGCCGGTCATCAGCGCGCCCGCCGAGACGAGCGATTCCTTGTTGGCGAGCGCCACCGTCCTGCCCAGCGCGAGCGCGGCCATCACCGGCTTGAGCCCCGCGGTGCCGACGATCGCGCCCATCGTCCAATCAGCGCCGCTCGCCGCTGCTTCGACGATCGCCTCGGGGCCAGCCGATACTTTGGTATCGGTGCCGGCCAGCGCTGCGACCAGATCGTTATAGAGCGCCGGATCGCCGACCACCGCCTGCTCGGCACGGGTACGGCGGGCAGCGGCGGCGAGATCGGCGACGTTGGTGTGGGCGGTAAGCGCGCGGATTTTATACTGGTCGGGCGCGCGCTCGATCAGGTCCAAAGTCGAGGTGCCGACCGAGCCCGTCGCGCCCAATATGGTGATGTTGCGCAACCCCGCCCCTACCCTGCTATATTGCCGTTGGAGACGAGCGCCCCGACCAGGATCGCGACCGGCACCAGCCCGTCGAGCCGATCGAGCAGCCCGCCATGCCCCGGCAGCAGCGATCCCGAATCCTTGACGCCTGCCTCCCGCTTCAGATGGCTTTCATAAATGTCGCCCGCCTGCGCCAGCACCGCGAGCGGCGCGCCGAGCCACAGGCAAACCGGCGATAGATGCCCGACGATGGCGATGACCAATCCTACGATCAGCGCCGCGACCACGCCGCCGATCAGCCCCGACCAGGTCTTCTTCGGGCTGAGCTTGGGCGCCAGTTTCGGGCCGCCGAAGGTGCGACCCGCGAAATACGCACCGATGTCGGTCGCCCACACGATCGCCAGGGTCCAAAGCGCGAGCCCGAAACCATGCGGCTGATCGCGCAGGAACAGCAAAGCCACCACCGGCAACCCCGCATAGGCCAGCCCGAAACCCAGCCGCGTGTTGTTGCTCAGCACCGCGACCACCAGCCCGAGCCCGACGATCGCCGCGACCACCGACCGATCCGCGCCCCACACGCCCGGCGCGGCAAGTGCCAGCCCGAAGGCCAGCGCGACGATCGCCAGCAGCCGCGCCGGAAGCCCAGCCCGCGCCAGATCGAGCCACTCGACCAGCATGCCAAGCCCCACCAGCATCGTCAGCGCCCACCAGACGATCCCGCCGAAACCCAGCGCCAGCAGCGCGACGACGACCAGCCCCACGCCGACGGCGGCGCGTGTGCCGAGGTCGCCCAGCGTCTTCGTTTCGAGATCGGCGTCCGCCAAAACCGCTCCTATCGACCGCCGAAACGGCGCTCGCGGCGGCCGAAGTTCGCGATCGCCGCCTGGAGCGCGCTGCGCCCGAAATCGGGCCAAAGCGTGTCGGTGAACATCAGCTCGGCGTAAGCCGCCTGCCACAAAAGGAAGTTGGAAAGGCGCAATTCGCCCGAGGTGCGGATCATCAGATCGAGCGGCGGCAGTTCCGCAGTATCGAGGCGGGACTCGATCGTCTGCGCATCGATGAGTTCGGGATTGAGCTGGCCGGAGGCGGCATCGGTGGCCAGCGAGCGGACGACACGCACCAGCTCATCCTGCGATCCATAATTGAGCGCCAGCGCGACGGTCAGCCCACCATTGTTGGCGGTGCGCGCGCAGGCATCCTCCAGCTCGCGCGCCAGATCGGGCTCGAACCGGCTGAGATCGCCGATCACCCACAGGCGTACGCCCTTACGATCGAGTTCGTCGAGTTCGCGGCGCAGGTAGAAGCGCAGCAGTCCCATCAGGTCGCGCACCTCGTCGGCCGGCCGCCGCCAATTTTCCGAGGAGAAAGCGTAGAGCGTCAGCGCTTCCAGCCCGAGTTCGCCGGCGGCGTTGATCGTCTCGCGCACCGCCTCCATGCCGGCGCGGTGGCCGGCGAGGCGCGGCAAATGGCGCTTCTTCGCCCAGCGGCCGTTGCCGTCCATGATGATCGCGACATGGCGCGGCACCAAAGTGGTGCTGCCGCCCGACAGGTTCGGCATCGGGACGACCGTGCTGCTCACTTGCCGAGGATTTCCTTTTCCTTGGCGGCGGTGACGGCATCGAGATCGGCGACGGTCGCGTCGGTCAGCTTCTGCACCTCGGTCTCGAGGCGCTTGCGTTCGTCCTCGCTGTAGACGCCCTTCTTCTCGTCGGTCTTGAGCGCGTCCATGCCGTCGCGGCGGACGTTGCGGACGGCGATCTTGGCCTTTTCCGAATAGGAACTGGCAAGCTTGGCAAGCTCCTTGCGGCGCTCCTCGGTGAGATCAGGGATCGGGATGCGCAGATTCTGCCCGTCGACGATCGGGTTGAGCCCGAGGCCCGCCGAGCGGATCGCCTTGTCGATCGGGCCGACGTTGGCCTTGTCCCACACCTGCACGGCGAGCATCCGCGAATCCGGCGTACTGATCGTCGCGGCCTGGTTGAGCGGCATCTGCGCACCGTACACCGATACGGTGATCGTATCGAGCAGCGAGATCGAGGCGCGGCCGGTGCGCAGGCCCTGCAGATCGTGCTTCAGCGCTTCGACGGCACCGGCCATGCGGCGCTCCAGATCGGCCTTGTCATAGGCGGCCATCAGTTCATCCTTCCGAATTCTGTACGACGGTCGTGACGCCCGTGCCTTGGAGCACCTTGGCGAGATTGCCCTGCTCGCGGATGTTGAACACCACGATCGGGATATTGTTGTCACGGCACAAGGCCACCGCGCTGGCATCCATAACCCTCAGATTATCCGAGAGCACCCGATCGAAAGTGACTGTTTCATAACGCTTCGCACCCGGAACCAGCTTGGGATCGGCATCGTAGACCCCATCGACCGACGTGCCCTTGAGCAAGGCATCGCAACCCATTTCCGCAGCACGCAGCGCAGCGCCGGTATCGGTGGTGAAAAAGGGGCTGCCGACGCCGGCGGCGAAGATCACCACCCTGCCCTTCTCCAGATGCCGCATCGCGCGGCGACGGATGAAGGGCTCGGCGATCGACGGCATCGAGATGGCGGACTGCACACGGGTTTCGACGCCGATCTGCTCGAGCGCATTCTGCACCGCCAGCGCGTTCATGATCGTCGCCAGCATACCCATATAATCGCCGGTCGCGCGCTCCATGCCGCGCGCCGCGCCGGCCATGCCGCGGAAGATGTTGCCGCCGCCGACTACGATGCACAGATCGAAGCCCATCGCCTTGGCATTGGCGATCTCGTCGGCGACGCGCGCGGTGACCGACGGGTCGATCGACAGGCCGCTCTCGCCCATCAGCACCTCGCCGGAGAGCTTGAGCAGGATGCGTTTGAACGGCGGCTGCGGCATGCCTTGGCGAAACTCGACGGATAGGGAAACGGCGCCCACCTTAGAGGTGCGCGCCCCCCATGAAAACCCTTGAGAAGGTATCGTCTCTGCGAGCGGCCAAAGGAGCGTCACTCGTTGAACTTCCGTCATTCCGGCGCAGGCCGGAATCCATTATATACGCCGTCAGCGGAGTGCGAATGGATACCGGCCTGCGCCGTGATGACGAGGAAGGTTACGCGACCGGCTGGGGAACACCCGAAGCCGCGGCCACTTCGGCGGCGAAATCGGAGGTTTCCTTCTCGATGCCCTCGCCGAGCTGGAAGCGGACGTAATCGATCAGCGCGATCGATCCGCCGGCATCCTTGGCGGCCGCGGCGACGACGTCGCCGATCTTGGTCTTGTTATCCATGACGAAGATCTGGCTGGTCAGCGCGTTTTCCTTGCGGAACTTGGCGATCGCCCCCTCGACCATCTTCGCGATGATGTTGGCAGGCTTGCCCGAGGTGGCGGCCTTTTCCATCGCGATGGCGCGCTCGCGCTCGATGAGGGCGGCGTCGAGGCCTTCCTCGTGGAGCGCCAGCGGCGAGGCGGCGGCGATGTGCATGGCGAGCTGCTTGCCCAGCGCCTCGATCTTCTCGGCCGGGGCCGAACCTTCGAGCGCGACGAGCACACCGATCTTGCCGATGCCGGGGCCGGCGGCATTGTGGACATAGGGCACGACCGCACCTTCGTTTACGGAAAGCACCCGCGCCCGGCGGAGCTGCTGATTCTCGCCGATCGTCGCGACGTTGGCGGTCAGCTTCTCCTGCACGGTGCCGCCGCCCGGATAGGCGACAGCGGCCAGCGCATCGATGCTGTCACCGGTCTCCAGCGCGAGCTTGGTGACGGTGCGGACGAAATCCTGGAACTGCTCGTTCTTGGCGACGAAATCGGTCTCGCTATTGACCTCGACGGCCGCGCCCGTCTTGCCCTCGACGGTGACGCCGACGAGGCCTTCGGCGGCGGTGCGGCCGCTCTTCTTGGCGGCGGTGGCGAGGCCTTTGGTGCGCAGCCAATCGATCGCGGCTTCCCTATCGCCGTTCGTCTCGGTCAGCGCCTTCTTGCAATCCATCATGCCGGCGCCCGAGCGCTCGCGCAGGTCCTTCACGGCAGCAGCGGTGATGTCCGCCATATCGATTTCCTCTGTCTAAAAATGCACGTCACCCCAGCGAAAGCTGGGGTCTCATGAAGTCTAGCCAAACGCTTGCCTCACGAGATGCCAGCTTCCGCTGGCATGACGCGTTGTGGTTACAGGATTACGCCAGCGCTTCTTCGGCCGGCGGATTCTCGGCGGCGCCGAAATCCTCGCTCTTCATGCGGCCCTGCGAATTGCCACGGGTCGCGGCCTCGGCGATCGCGTCGCAATAGAGGCGGATCGCGCGGCTGGCATCGTCGTTCGCCGGGATCGGGAAGGCGATGCCATCGGGGCTGACGTTCGAATCGAGCACCGCGACGACCGGGATGCCGAGCGTATTGGCTTCCTTGATCGCCAGCTCTTCCTTGTTGGCGTCGATCACGACCATGATGTCGGGCACACCGCCCATGTCGCGGATGCCGCCCAGGCTCTGCTCGAGCTTGTCGCGCTCGCGGGTGAGCTGCAGCACTTCCTTCTTGGTGAGGCCGTGCGTGTCGCCGCTCAGCTGCTCCTCGAGGCTCTTGTAGCGCTTGATCGAGCCCGAGATCGTCTTCCAGTTGGTGAGCATGCCGCCCAGCCAGCGATGGTTGACGAAATGCTGGCCCGACTGGCGGGCGGCATCGGCGATCGGATCCTGCGCCTGGCGCTTGGTGCCGACGAACAGCACCTTGCCGCCACCGGCGACGGTGGTGCTGATGAAGTCGAGCGCGCGCGCCATCAGCGGCACGGTCTGCGACAGATCGATGATGTGGATGCCGTTACGCTCGCCGAAAATATACGGCTTCATCTTCGGATTCCAGCGATGTGTCTGGTGACCGAAATGCGCGCCCGCATCGAGCAACGCCTGCATGGAGACGGTAGGAACCGCCATGTCATTTCTCCTAACCCGGTTGAACCTCTGTGGGGCAGGAACCGCCGGGAGTCTGAAAGCCCCAGCAGCACCGGTATGGATGCCCCACATGTGGAATACCGGCGCCCCTACCCGTGCGGTCTCCGAAAATCAAGGGTTGACACCAAAGAACATATAGTGAACATGAAACCGGTAAGACGATCCACCGTTTCCTGTCCGTTCGTGCGACAGGGGCGCGAACCGGAGTAAAGCTTCATGTTACAGGCCCTCGCTACCTTGATGTTCATCGCTTTGGCGCTCGGCGCCGCGGGCATCATCGCCCTACTGC
>CAXTMT010000083.1:0-10552 GCA_964245355.1 uncultured Sphingomonadaceae bacterium | reverse complement strand
GGCCAAGCCCCATGCTGCTCGCGCCGGGCAAGATGCCCAGGCGCGGACGCGGCGGCAGCGCGGCCGGGCGGATCGCGTTGCTCCACGCGCTCGCCCATATCGAATATACCGCGATCGACCTCGCCATCGATCTCGTCGGCCGTTTCGGCGCGCACTTTCCGCGCGGCTTCGTCGACGAATGGCTGGAGGTCGCAGCCGAAGAGGCGATGCACTTCGCCATCATCGATCGTCGGCTACACCAATTGGGCGCGGCCTATGGCGATCTGCCCGCCCACGACGGCCTGTGGGAAGCCGCCGGGAAGACCGCGACCGATCCGATCGCGCGCCTCGCCATCGTGCCGCTGGTGCTGGAGGCGCGCGGGCTCGACGTGACGCCGCAGATGATCGCGCGTTTCGAGGCGAACGGCGATGCCGCATCGGCGCGCCTGCTCGGCCGCATCTACGAAGACGAGATCGACCACGTCGCCACCGGCATGCGCTGGTTCGCCCACGCCTGCGAGGCCGACCGAGTCGATCCCGTAACGACCTGGATTGTCTGCGTCGGCGGTCACTTTCGCGATGGCCTGAAGCCTCCGTTCAACGATTCAGCCCGCGCCCGAGCCGGTTTGACGCCCGATTACTATGCCGCGGTTGCGCCGGCAGCACCGTCCGGCCAGACATCCCCCCGTCGCTAGCGGGAGGGGCACTCTCCCAAAAACGACGGTCTGGGACGCGAAAGGGCGGGGGCTCTCGCGCGGCTCGTGTAAAATCGCCGGAGATTCCATGACGCTTCGTCCCGCTATGGCGCGCACCAATCGCGCCCTGATGATCATCGCGACCGCAACCCTCGGCCTCGCCGCCAGCGCCGCTTCCGCCGCCGATGTCCAGCCGATGATGAAGGGCGCGCACCTTGCCGCTGCCCCGATGGACAGCGATGCCGCCGCGCAGGGCAATGACGATCCCTTCCACAGCCTCTTCCAATCGTGGCAGCGCCAGGATGCGGTCGGCCAGCAGGCGATGTCCGTGCCCTCGTCGCGTCCGCTCAACACCGCGACCTTCACCTCGGGCTATGGCGTTCGTTCCGATCCGTTCCGTGGACAGGCCGCGATGCACGCCGGCATCGATCTTGCCGCGCCGACCGGCACCGCCGTCTATGCCACCGCCGACGGCATGGTCGAGCATGCGGCCTGGGAAGGCGGCTATGGCAACATGGTCGAGATCGAGCATGGCAAGGGGCTGGCCACGCGCTTCGGCCATCTCTCACGCATCCTCGTCCACCCCGGCCAGATGGTCCACCGCGGCGATCTGATCGCGCTGGTCGGCTCGACCGGCCGCTCGACCGGCCCGCACCTTCACTACGAGGTCCGCATCGACGGCCATGCGGTCAACCCCGTGCCTTTCCTGCAGGCGAGCGATTATATCGTGGCGATGCGCGAGCATGCCAACGCCCAGGCGCAGGGCGGCCCCGACGACGTAGATTAAGTTCGATCCTCCTCCGCTCATGCTGTGGAGGGACCGAGCGAAGGCGACGGCCCGTCTCGAAGCACGCCGCGGGCCATGTCCTTCGAGACGCCATTTCGACTATGCTCAATGGCCCTCAGGATGAGCGGGTGTTGTTGAAGAGGCTGGGAACGCCTATCTCGCCTCCCATGAGCGAAGCCGCCGCAATCGACCTGACCCCGTCCGCCGCCAGGCGCGTCACGACGATCGCCGAAAAGCAGGGCAAGCCCGCGATCCTGCGCCTCGCCGTAGAGGGCGGTGGATGCGCCGGCTTTCAGTATAAATTCGGCCTCGCCGATGCGCCCGAGAGCGACGACACGATCGCCGAACGCGATGGCGTACGGCTGGTGGTCGACAGCATGAGTCTCGATCTGATCCGCGGCAGCGCGGTCGATTATGTCGAAAGCCTCGGCGGCGCGGCGTTCCGCGTCACCAATCCGATGGCCGCGTCCGGCTGCGGCTGCGGAACGAGCTTCTCGATCTGATCCGCCGGGGCTAAGCCCCTCCCCATGAAGATCGCCACCTACAACGTGAACGGCATCGGCGCGCGCCTGCCGCGCCTGATCGAATGGCTGGGCGAGACGCAGCCGGACATCGTCTGCCTGCAGGAATTGAAGGCACCCGACGAGCGTTTCCCCGAGGCCGAGATCAGGGCGGCGGGCTACAATGCGGTGTGGCACGGCCAGAAGAGCTGGAACGGTGTCGCCATCCTCGCCAAGGGCCATGACATCCACCTTACCCGCAAGGGCCTGCCGAACGATCCCGATCCCGCGCACAGCCGCTATATCGAGGCGGCGGTCGGCGGGGTGATCGTCGGCGGGTTATACCTCCCCAACGGCAATCCGATCCCCGGCCCGAAGTTCGATTACAAGCTCGCCTGGTTCGACGCGCTGATCGATCATGCCCAGACGCTGTTCCTGACCGAAGCGCCGGTGATCCTCGCCGGCGACTGGAACGTGATCCCGACCGACGATACCGACGATGTCTTTTCGGCCAAGCGCATGGCGGGCGACGCGCTGGCCCAGCCCGAGAGCCGCGCCGCCTTCCACCGCCTGCTCCACGCCGGCTGGACCGACGCGATCCGCGCCATCCACCCGAGCGCGCCGGTCTACACCTTCTGGGATTATACGATGAACGCCTGGCCGCGCGACGCCGGCTTCCGCATCGATCATCTGCTGCTCTCGCCCGCCGCCGCCGATCGGCTGAGCGACGCCGATGTCGACCGGATCTATCGCGGGCGCGAGAAGGCCAGCGATCATGCACCGACCTGGATCGAATTGCGCAACACCTGACCAAGGGAGACGATCATGCCTCGAAGTGGAGGAGTGTGCGGGTTGGCTTTGCTTATCGGTCTTGTGGCCGGAACCCCGGCGTGGGCGCTGAGCGATCACGTCCTCACCGTCGCGACGCTCACCTTCACCATGCCGAAGACGCTGTCGGACGGCTGCCGCAAGACCATCCCGGCGGCCGCGACCGAGGCGGAAGCCGCGGCGGCGCTCGATGCCTGCAAGGTCCCGTTCGTGCGTGACTCGTTCAGCAAGCTGCGATCGAAAACCCCGCCCGAAGAATGGGCTGCGGCGCTCGCCGCGGCCCCGATCGGCAAGGCCGCGCTCAGGCAGGAGGGCGATCGCTACACGTTCGTCATCGTCCAGAGCGACCGCGTCATCGGCATGGCGAGCATCGCCGACAGCTTCGCCATCCGCCGCCTCATCTACCAGGGCATGCTCGATGCCGACATGCAGCGGGAGCTCGGGCCGATCCACGATATGGACGGCGTGATCCGTGTGCTCAGCGCCCATCATGTCCGTTTCGTGGAGGATGGCGGCACACTCTTGGCGCGATCGCTCCCTGCCGATGTCGTCCAATCGCTGACCGACAAGCCTGCGGAGCCGGTAGTGATCCAGGCGAAGGATCATGGCGAAATCTACACCCGCCGCACCGTGCCGTAAGACGGCGGGCGGCACACCATGCCTAGAAGATGCCGTGACCGATGATCAGCCGGAGGATGCCGACGACGATGACGAGCATGTTGATCGCCCGCCCCGCATGCCGGCGCGACATCGCGCCGAGCGCATAGCCGACGATCGCGACCGGGATCACCAGCCAGTACATCCAGCCGAAGAAGGGGATGAAAGCGACCAGCGCCCACAGAAGCGCGAACAGGCCGACGAGGACGGACAGGATGTTCATGGGTGCAATATCGTGCAGCGAGAAGCTGTTGCCAAGTATCGCCCGAGCGGATCGTCAGCCCGGCGTCCACTCCGGCTCGGCAAGGGTGAAGCCGGCGAAAGCGAAGCCGGGGCTGACGACGCAGGAGACCAACGCCCAGCCGTCGTCGGCATGCGCCGCCTGCCAGGCGTGCGGCGCGATCAGCTGCTGCGGACGCATCCCCGCCAGCACATCGGGGCCGAGCCGGATCGTCTCGACCGGCCCGTGGTCGTCCGCTGCCATCGCCAGCGCCAGATCGCTGCCCGCATGCCAGAACCACAGTTCGGCGGCGTCGACCTTGTGCCAGTGCGAGCGCCGTCCCTCTTCCAGCAGGAAGAGGATCGCGGTGGCGCTCGGCCGCGCGCCCTCGGCCGCCGCCGCGCGCCACGTCTCGCGATACCAGCCGCCCTCCGGATGCGGAGCGAGGCCGAGGTTCGCGATCAGCGCCCTGGGATCAGTCATGCCGGTCGGTCATCGCATGCGCCGATCAGCCGTGCGGGTGCGCCGTGCGCCAATCCTTGACCGCCTGCATCGTGCCGGTGATGTGGCCCATCGGATCGATCGAGGAGAAAGCGAAGATCACCTTGCCGTTCGGCGCGATCACGTAGGAGGTGCGGTTCGAGAGGTTGGGCTTGGCGCGCAGCACCACGTCATAAGCGGAGATCGTCTCCGGCGTGGCCGATCCCACCGCGAACTTGCTGCGGCATTCGGCGACCGAGAATTTGTTGAGCGTCTCGATCGAATCGCCCGACATGCCGACGACGGTGGCGCCCAATTTATGGAAATCGTCGGTCGCCTCGGCGAAGGCATGCGCCTCGATCGTGCAGCCCTGGGTGAAGGCGGCGGGGTAGAAATACAGCACCACCGGCCCCTTCTTGAGCGCCGCCTTCAGCGAGAAGGGCGAAGGCTTGCCGTCGAGGCTCGCCTGGGTCTGGATATCGGGGGCCTTGGCGCCGACCGGGAGCGAGGCCTGCACCTGGGCGAAGAAAGCGAGTGCGACGGCGGACGCGAGAAGCGACATGCGGTTCATCGAAGAATCTCCTTATTGCTCCCCTAACCTACCGCCCCCGGCCCGGTTCGGCCAGTCAACATGCTTGACCGTTTTCATATTGCAGCGCAGCATCGCATCATGGCCGATGGGGATCCCGCTTCGCTCGCGCAGAACCCGGATATCCGCTATCTGGGCCGCCTGCTCGGTCAGGTGATCCGCGCTTACGGCGGCGACGCGCTCTATCGCCGCATCGAATATATCCGCGCCGCTTCGGTCGATCGGGCGAGGGGGCTGGCCGCGGGCGATACCGACGATGGGCTGGAAGCACTCGACCTCGACGAGACTTTGGCCTTCACGCGCGGCTTCATGCTGTTCTCGATGCTCGCCAATCTCGCCGAGGATCGCCAAGGCGTCGCCGCCGATCCCGATGCCGATCTGGAGGGGGCGCTCGCGCGGCTCGATCGGCGCGGCATCGATCGCGCGGCGGTGCGTACCCTGCTCGACGAGGGGCTGATCGTCCCCGTGCTCACCGCCCACCCGACCGAGGTGCGGCGCAAGAGCATGATCGATCACCGCAACCGCATCGCCGAGCTGATGCGGCTGCGCGACACCGGCGCCGAAGAAACCCCCGGCGGCGACGTGATCGAGGAGGCGCTGATCCGCCAGATCGCCCTCCTCTGGCAGACCCGCCCGACCCGCACCGAACGCATCCGCGTCGCCGACGAGGTCGACAGCGCGCTTTCCTATCTGCGCGACGTGTTCCTGCCGGTGCTGCCGGCGCTCTATGCCCGCTGGGAACGGCGGTTGGGGGCGCGGCCGCGCAGTTTCCTCAAGGTCGGCAGCTGGATCGGCGGCGATCGCGACGGCAATCCCAACGTCACCGCCGACTCGCTGAAGCTGGCGCTCGGCCGTGCATCGGAAGCGGTGCTCGGCCATTATCTCCAATTGCTCCACGCGCTCGGCGGCGAACTCTCGATCTCTTCCGAGTTGGCCGAAGTCTCGCCCGAGGTACGCGCCTTGGCCGAGGGGGCGGAGGACCCGTCCTCCACCCGCGCCGGCGAACCCTATCGCCGCGCGATCACCCGCCTCTACGCCCGGCTTGCCGCGACCTATGAGGCGCATGTCGGGAAGCCGCCCGCGCGTCCGGCGGCTACGAAAGCCGTGCTGTATGCCCGCCCTGCCGACTTCCGCCACGATCTCGCCCTGCTCGCCCATTCGCTGGCGGCGGCGGGGGCGGGCACCTTGTCGTCGGGCGGCGCGCTCGGACGATTGATCCGCGCGGTCGAGACTTTCGGCTTCCACCTCGCGACGCTCGACCTGCGCCAGAATTCGGATGTGCACGAACGCGTCGTCGCGGAATTGCTCGCCAAGGCCGGGGTGAGCGAGGACTATGCCGCGCTGGACGAGAATGCGCGCGTCGCGTTGCTGCGCCGCGAACTCGCCTCGCCCCGCCCGCTCGAAAGCGCGTTCCTCGACTATAGCGAGGAAACGCGCTCCGAACTCGCGATCGTCCACGCCGCCGCCGAGGCGCACCGGCAATTCGGCAAGGGCGCGATCACCACCTACATCATCTCCAAGACCGACAGCGTTTCCGATCTGCTGGAGGTCGATATCCTCCTCAAGGAAGCCGGCCTCTACCGGCCTGGCAACCCGCCCGAGGCCGACATCATGGTCGTGCCCTTGTTCGAGACGATCGGCGACCTGCAGAACGGCCCCGCCATCATGCGCGGCTATTTCGCGCTGCCGGCGGTGGCCGGGCGGGTGAAGGCGCGCGGCTATCAGGAAGTGATGGTCGGCTATTCGGACAGCAACAAGGACGGCGGCTACCTCACCTCGGTGTGGAGCCTGAACGAAGCGAGCCGCGCGCTGAAGCCGGTGTTCGACGATCTCGGCGTGGCGATGCAGCTCTTCCACGGGCGCGGCGGATCGGTCGGGCGCGGCGGCGGATCGGCGTTCGCGGCGATCCTCGCGCAACCGGCGGGCACCGTCGACGGCCGCATCCGCATCACCGAACAGGGCGAGGTGATCGCCGCGAAATATGGGACGCGCGAGGCCGCCGTCGCCAGCCTGGAGGCGATGACCGCCGCGACGATCCTTACCAGCCTTGCGCCCAAGCAGACCAACGAGGACGCGCGCTTTCAGGAGGCAATGCGCACCCTCTCAAGAACCGCGTTCGAGGCGTATCGTACGCTGGTCTACGGCACCGAAGGTTTCACGACCTTCTTCCGCCAATTCACCCCGATCCAGGAGATCGCCGGGCTCAAGATCGGCTCGCGCCCGTCGAGCCGCACCAAATCCGATCGGATCGAGGATCTGCGCGCCATTCCCTGGGTGTTTAGCTGGGCGCAGGCGCGGGTGATGCTGCCGGGCTGGTACGGCGTCGGCCACGCGCTGGCCGCGTTCGAGGACAAGGCGCTGCTCGCCGCGATGGCGAAGCAATGGCCTTTCTTCCGCGCGACGCTCGCCAATCTGGAGATGGTACTCGCCAAATCCGATATGGCCATCGCCGCGCACTACCGCGATCTGGTCGAGGACAAGGGCTTGGGCGAAACCATCTTCGCGCAGATATCCGATGCCTGGAAGACGACCCACGATGGCCTGCTCGCCATCACCGGCGAGAGCCGCCTGCTCGAACGCAATCCGCAGCTCGAAGCCTCGGTACGCCTCCGCCTGCCCTATATCGAGCCGCTCAACCTGTTGCAGATCGAACTCATCAAGCGCCACCGCGCCGGCACCCGCGATGCGCGGATCGAGGAGGGGCTGCAACTCTCGATCAACGCCATCGCCACCGCGCTGCGCAACAGCGGCTGACCCATGCACCGGTCGGAAGAGCCGTCTCGGCCTCTCAACCTCTTGTTAAGCAGTTTCGTTTAGCCCAGGCTGCGCGAAATCGGGTGGGGACGAATGCAAGCGGTACAGGCGCTGCGCGAGGAATGGCGGTTGGCACTGGCCAGCGGTATCGTCTTCTTCCTGGGCGCGATCGCCAGCGAATATGTCGTCCATCAGAGCAGCGGGCTCACCGCGATCTGGCCGTGCAACGCGGTCACGCTCGCACTGCTGCTTGTCAACGGCAAATCCCCGTTGCGGCGCCGCGCGATCGTGATCGGCGCGTTCGTCGGCAGTCTCCTCTCCAGCATCGCGCGCGGGCAGCCCTGGGAAATGTGTCTGGGCCTCCCCATCGCCAACATGCTGGAAGCGACGATCGGCGCGGCCTTGTTCCGCGCGAGGGGCGGCCAGGCGGGCGCGTTCAACCGCATCGCCGACGTCACCGCGCTCGTCTACGCCTGCGTCTGTGCGCCGATCATCCCCGCGACGATCGGCGCGGGGGTGCTCGGCTCGGGCTGGGGCATGGCGTTCGCCGAAAGCTGGCTCAACTGGTACGGGGCGGCGCTGCTCGGCATCGCCATCGTCACGCCGGCGGTGGTGGTGGGGCTCAACTGGCGCGAGAGCATACCGCAGAGCGTACGCCCGAACGGGCTGGCCGAGGCGCTGCCGGTGCTGGGGCTGACGACGGCGGTGGCCTTGTTCTGCTTCTATGCCGATCTCGTCCGCGCGCCGCGCGCGCCGATGCTGTTCGCGCTCTATCCCTTCGTCACGCTGGCGACCTTCCGCCTGCGCCAGGTCGGCGCGATCGCCTCGATCCTGATCGTCACCCTGATCGGCGCGCAGGCGACGGTGAGCGGCATCGGCCCGATCGCGCATCTCGATGCGACGCCGGCCGAAGGGCTGCTCTTCCTCCAGGTCTTCCTCGCGACGACGGTGCTGACCGCCTTGCCCGTCGGCGCGGCGCTGGCCGAGCGCGACGCGCGGACGGAAGAAGCCAATCTGCTCGCCGAGCAATTCCGCGCGGTGGTCGAGAATGTCGACAAGGTGATCTTCCGCATCGATCGCGCGGCGCGCTGGACCTATCTCAACCCGGCGTGGGAAAGCATCACCGGCCTCCCCGTCGACACCTGCCTCGACCATCATTGGGCCGAACGCATGGCCACCACGACGCCGGGCGAGATCGATGCCTGGGCCAAGCCGATCCTGAGCGGCGAGATCGATCAGTCGCGGCGCCTGGTCCGCTTCGAGACCGACACCCAGGGCGTGCGCTGGATGGAGCTTTCGCTGCAGGCGCTGCGCGACGGCGCCGGTGTAGCGATCGGCGCGACGGGCACGATGCGCGATGTCGACGATCGCAAGCGGCTCGAGGAGCATGTCCTGCTCGCCAAGCGCCAGGCCGAGGAGCGCGCCCGGGAATCGGCGCTGATGGCGGCGACCGACGAGCTGACCGGCCTCGCCAACCGCCGCGCCTTCAGCCGCCACCTCGAACGGATGCTCGATGCGCTCGGCACCGGCGAGGAGCATCTGGCGCTGGCGGTGTTCGATGCCGATCACTTCAAGGCGGTGAACGACGCGCACGGCCATGCCGTCGGCGATCGTGTGCTGCAGCGCGTGGCCAGCCGTTCGCTCGGCATCGTCCGCAGCCGCGACGTTGTCGGGCGGCTCGGCGGCGAGGAGTTCGGCATCCTCATGCCCGGCGCGACGATCGAGGCGGCGCAGGCGGTGGCCGAGCGGCTGCGCGAAGCGATCCAGGCCGAATCGCACGAGGGCGAGGAAGCGCTTCCGGGCATCACGATCAGTATCGGCATCGCCGCCGCAAGGCGCGGGCAGAAGGCGGAGGACGTTGCGCTGGAAGCCGATCGCGCGCTCTACGCCGCCAAGCGGGCGGGAAGAAACTGCGTCCAGATCGCGGCTTAAACCGAAGTTCCTCCCCTGCAAGGGGAGGGGGACCGCCGGCGCAGCCGGTGGTGGAGGGGTATCACCGCCGATGTTGACACCCCTCCGTCAGCGCTCCGCGCTGCCACCTCCCCTTGCAGGGGAGGATTCTTACCGCGCCCCGCGCTCCTGCAATTTGCGTTCCCACTGCAACGCATCGCCCACGATCTGCGCCAGATCGTCGCGCTTCGGCCGCCACGGCAGCGTCGCCAGGATGCGGCGGTTGTCGGCGATCAGCATGTCGGGATCGCCGGGGCGGCGCGGTTCCAGCTTGCGGACGATTTCGGTGTCGGTGACGCGGTCCGCCACCTCCAGCACCTCCAGCACCGAGAAGCCGCGCCCGTAGCCGACGTTCATCGTCTCGCTCCGGTCCGGGTTGGCGATCAGCCAGTCGAGCGCGTCGACGTGCGCGTCGGCAAGGTCCGAGACGTGGATGTAATCGCGTACGCAGGTGCCGTCGGGCGTGTCGTAATCCTGGCCGAAGATGCCGATGTACGGCCGCTTGCCGGTCGCCGCCTCCATCGCGACGTGGATGAGGTGGGTGGCGCTGGCGAGCGACTGGCCCGCCCGGCCCGCGGGATCGGCGCCGGCGACGTTGAAGTAACGCAGCGCCGCATGGTTGAACGGATGCGCGGCGGCGACATCGGCCAGCACACCCTCGGTCATCAGCTTGGAGCGGCCATAAGGGTTGATCGGATTCTTCGGCGTATCCTCGCTGACCGGCATCACCTCCGGCACACCGTAGGTGGCGGCGGTCGACGAGAAGACGAAATGACGGACGCCGGTGGTGATCGCCGCTTCGATGAGCGTACGGCTGGCGGCGGTGTTGTTGCGGTAATATTTGAGCGGATCGCCGACCGATTCCCCGACCAGCAACGAGCCGGCGAAGTGCAGGATCGCGCCGATATTGTGCGCGCGGATCGTCGCCTCGACCAGGGCCTGATCGGCGACATCGCCCTCCACGAAGATCGCGCCCTCGGGTACGCCCCAGCGGAAACCGGTGACGAGATTGTCGAGCACGATCACCGTCCAGCCCGCATCGAGCAGCGCCAGCGCGGCATGGCCGCCGATATAACCGGCGCCGCCGGTGACCATCACCGGGAAGGGTTTGGG
>CAXTMT010000082.1:0-10684 GCA_964245355.1 uncultured Sphingomonadaceae bacterium | reverse complement strand
GCACCGGATAGGCCTGCGGGATATCGTCGGCGAGGCGGGCGGGGGCGATCAGTTCGGAGGCCCCAAGCCGCGCGATCTCGGCGTCCAGCCCGTCGCGCGGCACCGGCGCGATCTCGAAGCGGCCGGTCGACATGTCGCAGGCGGCGATGCCGAACGCCCCGCCCACCTCGGCCACCGCCGCCAGCCAGTTCGATTGCCGGCTGTCGAGCAACGCCTCCTCGGTCAGCGTACCGGCGGTGACGATGCGGACGACGGCGCGGCTGACCAACGTCTTGCCGGCGCGCTTCTTCGCGTCCTCGGGGCTTTCGGTCTGTTCGGCGATGGCGACGCGGTGGCCGGCCTTGATCAGCCGGGCGAGATACATCTCATGGCTGTGCGCGGGCACCCCGCACATCGGGATCGGCTGCCCCAGATGTTCGCCGCGCGCGGTGAGCGCGATATCGAGATCGGCGGCGGCCTTCTGCGCATCCTCGAAGAACAATTCGAAGAAATCGCCCATCCGGTAGAACAGCAGGCAATCGGGCACTTCTGCCTTGAGCGCGAGATATTGCGCCATCATCGGGGTTGGGGCGGGGGTCACAGTTCATCTTCCGACGGCATCATCGCGCTGTGTCGAACGCGAAGGATGCGCACTTCGTCTCCCGCGATCTCATATCGGATGATGTAGGGTCGTATGATCGTCAATTCGCGGCAACCGTGCGTAGAAAGCCGGCCGCGTTCAGGAAAATTCTCAAGGCTTTCGCCCGCCTCGATCAAGCGCCTTACCAACCTTTCGGCTGATGCTTCGTTGAATTGTGCGACATAGCGTCTGGCTGACTCGATTCCGGCTACGGCCGCCGGAAACCAGCTTACTCGAACCATTCGCGCGGCGGCGGCCCCTCTTTGGGAGTGCCCCACGTCTTGAGCCACGCAACGACCTTATCATGCGAAATCGGTTTGCCCGATGCACGCGCCTTCGCGTCAAGCGCTGCCGCTTGATCGACTGTTTCGTCCTGTTCGAAAATACCGCGCTCGACGTTCATGGCCGGAGCATAATCGATCACTGCTGGTGTGCCTACCCCGCATGGCGGGTTGCACCCGCGGCGCGAGGCGCTAGGGCGACCCGCAAAATCACGAGAGGCATCATGGCCGAGAACAGCGAAGTCCAGTTTTCCGAGCGCGAAGCTTTGGAGTTCCACTCCGCGGGGCGCCCCGGCAAGATCGAGATCATCGCGTCGAAGCCGATGGCGACGCAGCGCGACCTGAGCCTGGCCTATTCGCCGGGCGTCGCGGTGCCGGTGCTGGCGATCGCGGCCAATCCGGCCGACGCCTATAAATATACCGCCAAGGGCAATCTCGTCGCCGTCATCTCGAACGGCACCGCCATCCTCGGCCTCGGCAATCTCGGCGCGCTCGCCTCCAAGCCGGTGATGGAAGGCAAGGCGGTGCTGTTCAAGCGCTTCGCCGACGTCGATTCGATCGATATCGAGCTGGCGACCGAGGACGTCGACGCCTTCATCAACGCGGTGGCGCTGATGGAACCGAGCTTCGGCGGCATCAATCTGGAAGACATCAAGGCGCCCGAATGCTTCGTCATCGAGCAGACGCTGCGCGAGAAGATGAAGATCCCGGTCTTCCACGACGATCAGCACGGCACCGCGATCATCGCCGCCGCCGGCCTGATCAACGCCGCGCACCTCACCGGGCGCGAGATGAAGGATCTCAAGGTCGTCGTGAACGGCGCCGGTGCCGCGTCGATCGCCTGCACCGAACTGATCAAGGCGATGGGCGTACCCGGCGATCAGGTGATCATGTGCGACAGCAAGGGCGTGATCTGGCAAGGCCGCACCGAGGGCATGAACCAGTGGAAATCGGCCCACGCCGTCGCCACCGACAAGCGTACGCTGAGCGAGGCGCTGGCCGGCGCCGACGTCTTCTTCGGTCTCTCGGTCAAAGGCGCGGTCACGCAGGGGATGGTGAAGGCGATGGCGCCCAAGCCGATCATCTTCGCGATGGCCAATCCCGATCCCGAGATCAGCCCGCCGGAGGCGCGCGAGGCGCGGCCCGACGCGATCATCGCCACCGGCCGTTCGGATTATCCGAACCAGGTCAACAACGTCCTCGGTTTCCCGTTCATCTTTCGCGGCGCGCTCGACGTGCGGGCGACGACGATCAACGAGGAGATGAAGATCGCCGCCGCCGAGGCGCTCGCGGCGCTCGCCCGCCAGCAGGTGCCCGAGGAAGTCGCGATCGCCTATGGCGGCCGCGCCCCGCGCTTCGGCCCCGATTACATCATCCCCGCGCCGTTCGATCCGCGGCTGATGGAGATCATCCCGCCCGCCGTCGCGATGGCGGCGATGCGCAGCGGCGTCGCCCAGCATCCGATCGCCGACATGGAAGCCTATGCCCAGGCGCTGCGCGGCCGGATGAACCCGACCAATTCGGTGCTGACGATGGCCCACGCCGGGGCGCGCAACAATCCCAAACGCGTGATCTTCGCCGAGGCGGAAGAGGATGTCGTGCTGCGCGCCGCGATCGCCTTCCGCGACGGCGGCTACGGCACACCGGTGCTGGTCGGCCGCGAGACCGTGCCCGATCGCCTGCGCGCGCTCGGCATCGAGGATATGGCCGGGTTCGAGCTGCACAGCAGCCGCAATTCGCCGTTGGTGCCCAGGATGGTCGACTATCTCTACGCCCGGCTCCAGCGCCGCGGCTATCTGCGCCGCGAGGTCGAGGCGATGGTCAACCAGGATCGCAACATCTTCGGCGCGCTGCTGCTGGCGCTGGGCGAAGGCGATGCGATGATCAGCGGCATCACCCGCACCTACGGCCGCACCCTGCACCAGATCCGCCGTGTGCTCGATCCGGTCGAGGGGCGTCGCCCGATCGGCATCCACATCATCGTCGCCAAGGAGCATACGGTATTCATGGCGGATACGATGGTGACCGAGCGGCCCAGGCCGCACGAGCTCGCCGCCATCGCCGAACACACCGCCGAGGTCGCGCGCCGCATGGGGCACGAGCCGCGCGTCGCCTTCCTGTCCTTCTCCAGCTTCGGCAATCCGGCCGGGAGCTGGCTCGACAATGTGCGCGAAGCCATTGCGATCCTCGACAGCAAGGCCGTCAATTTCGAATATGAAGGCGAGATGGCACCCGATGTCGCGCTCGATCCCGATATCATGCGCAATTTCCCCTTCTCGCGCCTGTCGGGTCCGGCCAACGTGCTCGTGATGCCGGGGCTGCAATCGGCGAACATCTCCGCCAAGCTGCTCCGCGAACTCGGCGGAGAAGGGGTGATCGGGCCGATGCTGGTGGGCATGGAAAAGCCCGTCCAGATCGCGCCGATGTCGGCGAGCGCCTCCGATCTGCTGACGCTGGCGGTGCTGGCGGGTTCGGGGATCGCCGCCTGAGTTCCGGCCGTGACACTTGTTTGCAACAGGATTGCGCTGGAGGTGCTACCTGCTAGGGCCTTGATCCAGATCAAGGTTAGGGTGGGCAAGACCGGGGCGTGACGAGGGTGCTGGACGGTAAACGGATATTGGTCGCGGAGGACGAGCCGCTGATCGCGCTCGATCTCGCCGATCTGATCGCCGATCACGGTGCCGCCGTCGTCGGCCCGGCCTATTCGCTGAGCGATGCCCAGGCGCTGCTCGGCGCGCCATCGAGTGACGGCACGACGATCGACGGCGCGCTGCTCGATATCGATCTGGGTGACGATCTCGTCTGGCCACTGGCGTTGCTGCTCCAGCAGAAGGGTATCCCGTTCGCCTTCATCAGCGCCCGCTGCCGCCGCGACGATCGCCCCGGCGCGCTCGATTCCTGCATCTGCATCGACAAGCCCGCCACCCGCGACCAGATCCTGCAGATCGCTGCTGGGTTCTGAACAGCCCTGCCAGCTAAATCTTCCCCCGCCAGGGGGAGGTGTCAGCGCAGCTGACGGAGGGGGCGGCAGCACTCCGCTAGAGGGTTGGTCGCCTACCTCCCCCTCCGACGCCTGCGGCGTCACCTCCCCCTGGCGGGGGAGGATTTCCCGGCGCGATCCGGGTTCGCAAAGCACATCGGTTACGATAGCCTCGCCCGATGTCTCCCGAAGCCCGGCTCGATGCGATGATCGATCGCTTCCTTCCCGAGGTGGCTGCCGTCGCGCGCGAGGCGGTGGCGCGGATCGGGGCGATGTTCCCCGGCGCGGTGTGGCTGGTCTATGACAATTACAACGCGCTCGCGATTGCTTTCGGGCCGAACGAGAGGGCGCGCGGCGTCGCCGGATCGGTGGCGCTCTATCCGCGCTGGACGAACCTATTTCTGTCGAACGGCCCCCAGCTTCCCGATCCGCAAGGGCTGCTGCAGGGCGAGGGTGGCACCGTGCGCCACATCCGACTCAAGCCCGGACAGATCGACGATCGGGCGGTGATCGCGCTGATCGAGGCCGCCGCCGCCAGCATCGCTTTGCCGATCGATCGGGCCGGCAAGGGCTATGTCGTGATCAAGTCGGTCTCGGCCAAGCAGCGGCCACGCCGCCCGGCGTGAGTCTTGATCCGCTCCAGCGGATGGCCGCACCAGCTCGTTCAGCGAAGCTCAATCGGCCAATCAGCGCCCGCCGCCGCCGTTCGGATTGTCCGCCGTCGGCGCGTTGGGTCCGGCGCCGGTGCCGAGGTTGCCGAACAGTTCGGCGAACAGGCTGCGGCTGCGGCCGAGCGTCGGGGTTTCCTTGCGGTAGAGCGAGACCTTGCGGATCGTCTCCATCTTGGTCCGCTGCACCGACGTGACATCGCCCGAGGGGGCGAAGCGCACGGTCAGCATCGTCTGCGCGGTCGGCCTGGGCAGGCCGGCGCCGAAGCTGCGCGTATCGCGCGCCCAATAATAATAATTCGCGCCATTATCGAACTGGCTGGCGACCGAGGGGTGGCCGAGCGTCTTGATCACCGAATCGCGATTGTCGATGCCGGGCTGGATCGCGCCGACCAGCTGGCTATCGACGACATAGCCCTTGTGATCGTGGATATGCTCGCAGCCGCTTAAGGCCGTGCCGAGCGTCGCCACCGTGGCCAGAGCGGCAAACCGCTTGTTTCCATCGAGCCTGACCAACTGAAGTCCCTTTCACGCGACCGGACCGGCGAAGGATTGCATCGCCGGGCGCGCGCCTCAATATGCGGCCTCCCCCATGCGGGCAAGCACGGGTGGTCGCAAAAGGAAATCGAACGTGCTGGGAGGGTTGATCCGCAGGCTGCTGGGCCGCGATCCGGCGCGCGAGGCGCTGGTGCCGCTCTATCGCAGCATCGTCGCGGCGGCGCGGCGGCCGGTGTGGTATCGCGCCGGCGGGGTGCCCGATACGATCGACGGGCGCTTCGACATGGTGGCGGCGATCCTCAGCCTCGTCCTGCTCCGGCTGGAGCGCGAGGGCGATCCGGGGCGCGACCCTTCCGCGCGCCTCACCGAACTCTTCGTCGACGATATGGACGGGCAGCTGCGCCAGCAGGGCGTCGGCGATATCGTCGTCGGCAAGCATATCGGCAAGTTGATGAGCCAATTGGGCGGGCGGCTTGGTGCGTTCCGTGACGGTCTCGTCCAAGGCGGAGACCTGGATGGCGCGATCGAGCGCAACCTGCTGCGCGGCAAGGCGCCTGCCCCGGGCGAAGTCGCGGTGCTGCGCGACGGGCTGATCGCGCTCAACGCCGCGCTGGATGCGACCCCGGCCAGCGAATTGCTCGACGGGGCGTGGCAGCCGTGAGCGAGTTCGAACGGCCGATCCGCATCGATACGCTGGGCGAAGGGGCGCGGACGCTGACGATCGAGGCGGACGAGGCCGAGCGCAAGGCGCTGGCGGATCGCTTCGGGCTGGTCGCGCTTCCCGCGTTGAGCGCCACCGCCGAAGTGCGGCTGGGCGGCACGGTGATCCATGCGACGGGGCGGATCGGGGCGAAGGTCGTCCAATCCTGCGTCGCGACCGGCGAGGATGTGCCGGCGCGGATCGACGCGCCGTTCGCGTTGCGCTTCGTGCCCGAGGCCGAGGCCGGCGAGGAGATCGAGCTGGGCGAGGGCGAACTCGACGATATCTTCTATGCGGGCAGCGCGATCGATATCGGCGAGGCGGTGGCGCAGACGCTCGCGCTGGCGCTCGATCCCTTCCCCCGCGCCCCCGATGCCGACAAGCGGCTGCGCGCGGCGGGCGTCGTGCCCGAAGAGGAAGCGGGCGGCCATTCGGGGCTGAAGGGCCTGCGCGACCTGCTGAACAAGTGAGCGGTCATCCGCTCGATCGGTCGGTGTGGAACGCGCTCAGCGGCCGTCAGGCGCGCTTCGCGATCCGGGTGGGCGATGTGGTGCGGATGCAGCCCGACATCGGCATCTTCGCCGCGCCGCCGGAAACGACGCCGGCCGGCTATGCCGCGCTCGTCCCGTTCGCCGACGCAGGCGGGATCGCGACGGTCGAGGCCGAGGCGCCCGAGGCACCGCCGGGACTGCGCATCACCACATCGGCCGCCTGCCACCAGATGATCGCCGAGCGGCTGCTCTCCACAGCGCCCGATTTCGCCTTCGATGATCTGGGCGATGCCGATGCCGGGGATATGCTGGCGCTCGCCACGCTGACCGAACCCGGCCCCTTCCGCCGCCGCACCCACAGGCTCGGCCGCTTCATCGGGGTGCGGCGCGAGGGGCGGCTGGTCGCGATGGTCGGCGAGCGGTTGCAGCCGACCGGCTTCACCGAAGTCAGCGGGGTGTGCACCCACCCCGCTTTTCGCGGGGCAGGTCTGGCGGCGGGGCTGATGCACGTCGTGGCGCAGCGCGTCCTCGATCGGGGAGAGGTGCCGATCCTCCATAGCTATTCGCACAACAGCGGCGCGATCCGGCTGTACGAGCGATTGGGCTACAGGACGCGGCGGCGGCTGATGCTGACGGTGATGGTGCCTGCCTGATCCTCCCCGGCACGGGGAGGTGGCGCGCCGAAGGCGTGACGGAGCGGCGCTCTACCTGGGAAGCACCCAGCGGCACACCCCCTCCACCATCGCTTCGCGACGGTCCCCCTCCCCGTTCCGGGGAAATTTCCGCTTGACTTTTTCAAATTCGTTCTCTAATTGTTCTTGTTCTCTCGGGGGAGATCACCAATGGACACAGCCGATTCGCCGCTGATTCACGCGCCTGTCGCACCGCCTTCGGTCGCCTTGGCGCCGGTCACCGGCCGTGCGCGGATCGACGTGCTCGACATGCTGCGCGGGCTCGCCATTCTCGGCATCCTGTTCATGAACATCCCCTTCATGGGCGGCAGCGTGATGGCCTTCTTCGGCGATGTCCGCCTGCAGGGCTGGGCGCCCGCCGATCGCTGGGTGTGGAGCGTCATCCAGGTGACGATGGAGGGCACCCAGCGCGGTACGCTGGAATTCCTGTTCGGCGCCGGGATGATGATCCTGACCGCGCGGGCGATGGACGCGGACGGCCCGGTCGCGGTCGCCGATCTCTATATGCGGCGCACCTTGTGGCTGCTGGTGTTCGGCCTCGTCGATGCGCTGCTGCTGTTGTGGGTCGGCGATATCCTCCACACCTATGCGCTGGCGGCGTTGCTGCTGTTTCCCTTCCGCAAGCTCGCGCCGAACAGATTGCTGATGCTGGGGCTGCTCTACGCGACGGCGGCGGCGATCGGCATCGGCGGCGGCGGGGCGATCGAATATGCCGGCCGGGTCCGGCTCGTGCACCGGGTCGAGGCGGTGCATGTCGCGCAGGCGCAGCACAAGGTGCTGACCAAGGCGCAGCAGGACACGCTGGCCGAATGGCAGAAGAAGCTCGACCGCTACAAACTCAGCCCCAAGCAAAAGGCCGACATGGCCGAGGAGGTGAAGGCGCGGCGCGGCGCGTTCGGCCGCTATGCGGCGTGGATGCACGCGCAGTGGATCGATTTCGCCGGCTCGTCCGAATTGTTCAACGTGGCGGAGGCGTTTTCGGCGATGCTGCTGGGCATCGCGCTTTACAAATGGGGCATCATTCAGGGGCTGCGCACGAAGCGTTTCTATCTGGTGACGGCGCTGGCCGCCTACGGCTTCGGCATGGGCGCGCGCGCGATCGGCGTGGCCGAGGATACGACCTTCGCGCCAGGCGCCAAGACGATCTGGATCACCGCCGAATATGCGCGGCTGGCGGTATCGCTCGGTCATGTCGCGTTGATCAACCTGCTTGCCCAGACGAAGTTCGGCATGACGATCCTGTCACCCTTTAAGGCAGCGGGGCGCACGGCTTTCTCGCTCTACGTGTGCGAGACGATCATCGGGGTGTGGATCCTGTTCCCGGGGTTCGGCTTCGGCCTGTGGAATCATTATGGCTGGGCGGGGCTGGCGGTGGCGTCGACGCTGATCGATATCGGGCTGCTGATCGGGGCCAATCTGTGGGTGATCTGGTTCGCGAGCGGGCCGCTGGAATGGGCGTGGCGGAGTTTGGCCTATTGCAGGATGCAGCCGTTCTTGAGGCGGCGCGGCGTACCCGAACCGATGGTGGTCGGGCCGTAAATTCCTCCCCGAAACGGGAAGGATCGCATAAGAGATAGTGATGAAGCCCCTCCTCCACCTTGCTATCGCGATCGGCATGACCCTCACCGCAGCCCCGCTCGCCGCCGCGAAGCTCACCCTCGATCGCCTCTACGCCAGCCCCGCGCTCGCCGGGCCGACGCCCCGCGTCCTCAAGCTCTCCCCCGACGGCACGTTCGCGACCCTGCTGCGCAACCGGCCCGACGATCGCGATCGCTTCGATCTGTGGGGGATCGACACCACCACCGGCGAGGCGCGGATGCTGGTCGATTCGGCGAAGGTCGGCTCAGGCGCGGCGCTTTCCGAAGAGGAGAAGATGCGGCGCGAGCGGGCGCGGATCGGCGGCACCAAGGGGATCACCGGGTACGATTGGGCGCCCGATGCGAAGTCGATCCTCGTGCCGATCGACGGCGACATCTATCTGGCCGGGCTCGACGGGCAGGTCCGCCGCCTGACCGCGACGCCCGAGACCGAGATCGAGGCGAAGGTCTCGCCCGCCGGCCATTTCGTCTCGTTCGTGCGCAACCACAATCTGTTCGCGATCGATCTCGCCAGCGGCAAGGAACGGCCGCTCACCCACGACGGCGGCGACACGCTGTCGTGGGGCACCGCCGAATTCGTCGCGCAGGAGGAGATGGCGCGCTTCACCGGCACCTGGTGGGCACCCGGCGACGCGCGCATCGCCGTGCAGCGCACCGACGAGAGCCCGGTGCAGATCGTCCGCCGCGCCGCGATCGGCGCCGAGGGGACGACGCTCGTCGAGCAGCGCTATCCCGCCGCCGGTACGCCCAACGCGCACGTCGAACTGTGGCTGATGGATGCGGACGGCGGCCACCGCGTGAAGGCCGATCTGGGCGCGAACCCCGATATCTACCTCGCGCGCGTCGATTGGGCGCCGGACGGGCGTACGCTCTACGTCCAGCGGCTGTCGCGCGACCAGAAGCGCCTCGATCTGCTCGCGATCGATCCGGCGACCGGCTACGCGACGGCGCTGATCGCCGAGACGTCGAAGGCGTGGATCAACCTTCACAATGATTTCCGGGTTTTGGCCGACGGCAGCCTGCTGTGGACGTCGGCGCGCAGCAATTATCCGCACCTCTATCGCTTCGCCCACGGCAAGCTGACGCCGCTCACCCGTGGCGACTGGTCGGTGCAAAGCGTCGTCGGCGCCGACAAAAGCCACGTCTATTTCCTCGCCAACAAGGACGACGTGCTCGAAACCCACCTCTACGCCCTTTCGCTCGATCACCGCGGCGAGCCGGTGCGGATCACCGAGCCCGGCTGGACCTATGGCGCGGTGATGGACAAGGCCGCGACGCGCGCGATCCTGACGCGCTCCTCGACCGCGCAGCCGCCGCAGGTCTATCTCGCCGACACCGCCGGCAAGCGGCTCGCGTGGATCAGCGAGAATGATGTGGCCGCGCCCGATCACCCTTACCATCCCTATCTGGCCGGGCACCGCCCGACCCAGTTCGGCACACTCAAGGCCGCCGACGGCAGCCTCCTCCACTGGAAGATGATCACCCCGCCGCTGGAGCCCGGCAAGCGCTACCCCGTGTTCATGGAGCATTATGGCGGCCCCGGCAGCCAGACGGTGACGCACGGCTGGGGCGGCGCGCTGGCGCAATATCTCGTCGGGCAGGGCTTCATCTATTTCGAGATAGACAATCGCGGCTCGCCCAATCGCGGCATGGCCTTCGAAAGCCAGATCTATCGCGCGATGGGCACCGTCGAGGTCGAGGATCAGGTCGCCGGCGCCAAGTGGATCAAGACGCAGCCGTTCGTCGATCCGTCGCGGGTGGTGACTTACGGCTGGTCCTACGGCGGATACATGACGCTGAAGCTGCTGGAGGCGGCGCCGGGCACGTTCGCCGCGGGCATCGCCGGCGCACCGGTGACGAAGTGGGAATATTACGACACCACCTACACCGAACGCTATCTCGGCATGCCGCCCTATGACGCGTCCAACGCGCTGGCCGACGCGGCGAAGATCCGCGATCCGCTGCTGATGCTCCACGGCATGGCCGACGATAACGTGCTGTTCGCAAATTCGACGGCGATGTGGGCCAAGCTGCAGGACGCCAAAATACCGTTCGAGATGATGGCCTATCCGGGCAAGACCCACCATGTGACCGGCGGCGCGGAGACGCATGTGTGGGGGACGATCATGGGGTTTCTGGAGCGGCGGGGGCTTAGCG
>CAXTMT010000081.1:0-10873 GCA_964245355.1 uncultured Sphingomonadaceae bacterium | reverse complement strand
TCGCATCATGGATGCGCGCCGCGATCGGTTCCAGCACCGCGGGCGGCTGGCGCAGGCCGCCGCCGACGCAGCGGTTGTAGCCGGCGAAACGCGGGATGACGTGGATATGGAGGTGCGGCACCGATTGCGGCAGCGCATTGTTCTGCTCGAGGGTGAAGCCGTCGGCGCCGAGCCCGGCCATCTCCGCCCGGCCCACCTGACGCGCGACATGCATCAGATGCGTCACCACCGCATCGGGCATTTCGAGCAGATTGCGCGCCTTCGAGACCTTCGAGATCACCAGCGCATGGCCGGGCGAGGCGGGCGAATAATCGAGGAAGACGAGCGTCGTCTTGTCCTGCCAGACGAGCGTCGGCGGTGTGCCCTCGCCGCGGACGAACTTGGCGAACGGATTGCCCGGATCATAGGGCTTGCCGATCTCGACCGCCGCCGGCGTCGCCGTCTTCGGCTGGCTGAGCGGCTCGCACGCCGCGATCAACGGTAGCACCAACGGAATCATGCACAGCCCCCTGTTACGGGATCACCTTAGCGGGGCTGGAGGCCGAGGTCAGCAGGCATTCGCGTGTCTGCGGCCGCGAACAGGATAGCCCTTTCCCGACGGTCGCCAAAACCTATTTCGCCGACACCCGCCAGATCGCATTGCCGACGTCGTCCGCCACCAGCAGCCCGCCGTTCCTGTCGATCGCCGTGCCGACCGGGCGGCCGCGCGCCTCGCCCTTGTCGCTCAGGAAGCCGGTGAGCAGGTCGATCGGCTTGGCGGTCGGGCGGCCCTTGGCGAAGGGGACGTAGATCACTTTGTAGCCGCTGAACGGCTTGCGGTTCCACGAGCCGTGCTGGCCGATGATCGCGCCATGAGCGAATTGCGCACCCAGCTTCGCGCCCCCGGCGAAGGTCAGGCCCAGCGACGCGGTGTGGGGGCCGAGCGCGTAATCGGGCTTGATCACCGTTTCCTGGAGGTTGTTGTCGTCGGAATCCTTCGGCCGGCTGTCGGGTACGCCGCCCCAATAATACCAGGGCCAGCCGTAGAAGCCGCCGAACTGCACCTGGGTCAGGTAATCGGGGACGATGTCCGAGCCGAGTTCGTCGCGCTCGTTGACGACGGTCCATAGTTGCTTCGTCTCCGGTTCCCACGCCATGCCGTTGGGATTGCGGATGCCGTAGGCGTAGATGCGGTGCTCGCCGGTCCTGAGGTTCAACTCCCAGATCGCGGCGCGGCCCTGCTCGACCTGCATGCCGCGTTCGCCGACGTTCGAATTGGAGCCGACGGTGATGTACATAAGGCTGCCGTCGGGCGAGGCGAGGATGTTCTTCGTCCAGTGATGGTCGATCGGGCCGCCGGGCAGATCGAGCATTTTCACCGGCCTGGCGGTGATCCTGGTCTGGCCTGGCGTGAAGGGCATTTTCAGCACCGCATCGGTATCGGCGATATAGAGATCGCCGCCGACGAGCTGCATCCCGAACGGCGAGTTCAGCCCGTCGATCAGCACGGTGCGGCTCTCGGCCACGCCGTCGCCATCGGCATCGCGCAGCAGGACGATGCGGTTGGGGCTTTTGCCGCCGGCGCCGGCTTGGCCCATGATGATCTTCTCGATCCAGTGGCGGATGCCCTTCTCGTCGGGCTTGGGCGGGGCGTTGGTCTCGGCGACCAGCACGTCGCCATTGGCCAGCGGCAGCATCCAGCGCGGGTGATCGAGCCCGGTCGCGAACGGTTGCACCTTGAGGCCGGCAGCGGCCGTCGGCATCTCGCCCGCCTTCCAGCCGACCGCCGTGGCGATGTGGACGAGCGGCACCAGCAGCGGCTTGTGTGGATCGGTGATAGCGGGCTGCGTCCCCTCGACCGCCGCGACATCGAGCCGGGCGCGCTGCTCGTGCAGGCTGTACCAGCCGACCCCGCCGACGATGAGAACCAGAACGACGAGGACGAAGAGGATGCGTTTCAGCATGGCAAGCAAACGACCTTCTGCGGTTAAAGTGCCGGCTCCGGCGGATGCAGCCGCAGCCGCTCGACCCGCCGCATATCCGCCGCGGTGATCTCCAGCCGCCAGCCGCTGGGATGCGTCACCGTCTCGCCGACTTGCGGTACATGGCCGACCAGCACCGAAGCGAGGCCGCCGAGCGTGTCGACATCCTCCTCCACTTCGGCGAGGCGCGGGTCGACGATCCGGGCGACGTCTTCCAGTTCGGCGCGCGCATCCGCGTCCCAGATGCCGTCGTCCAGGGGCACGAGCATCGCCTGGGGCGCATCGTCATGCTCGTCCTCGATCTCGCCGACGATCTCCTCGACGATATCCTCGATCGTGATCAACCCTTCGGTGCCCGAATATTCGTCGAGCACGATCGCGAGGTGGGTGCGGGTCGCGCGCATTTCGGCGAGCAGATCGATGATGCCCATCGTCTCGGGCACGAAACGCGGCTGGCGGATCAGATCGGCGATCGTTTCGGGATGCGCCTCGCCCCGCGCCAGGATGGTGAAGGCGTCCTTGACGTGGACCATGCCGATCACCGCGTCGAGGCTGTCGCGATACACCGGCAGGCGGCTGTGCTGCGCCTCGGCGAAGGTCTCGACGAGGTCGGCGAAGCTGATCGTCTCGGGCACGGCGATGATCTCGCCGCGCGGTACGCCGACGTCGCCGGCGGTGCGTTCGCCGAAATCGAGCAGGTTGCGCAGCATCTGGCGCTCGGCGGTCGAGAGATCGCCCTTGGTCGGCGCCTCGTCCTCATGCTCCTCGATCGCTTCCTCGATCTGGTCGCGCAAGGTGGGTTCGGAGTCGCTCCCGAAGAGCAGGCCGCGCAGGCCCGCCCACAATCGGCCGCCGTCGTTATCGTCCGGCATGGCTCAGGCTTCGCTTGACCGATAGGGGTCCGCGATCCCCAGAGTGGCGAGCGCGGCGCGCTCCAGCTCTTCCATATGCTCGGCCTCGGCCTCCCCCTGTTCGTGGTCGTAACCTAGCAGGTGGAGTAGCCCATGCACAATCAAATGGGTGGCGTGATCGGCAAGGGTGACGCCCTTTTCCGCCGCTTCTTTTTCAGCGATCCCGTGGGCGAGGACGATGTCGCCGAGCAGGGTCTCGCCATCGTCGCCTTCGTTCAGCCCCTCGAGCAGATCGGGCTGGACCATGGGGAAGGAGAGGACGTTGGTCGGCGTGTCCCTGCTGCGGTAATCGCGGTTGAGCGTCTGCACCTCGTCGTTCGAGGTGAAGCGCACCGAAACCTCCGCGAGGAACGGGGCGGTGGCGATATCGGCATAAGGGCTCACCGAAAGCGCGGCCGCGACGGCACGTTGAGCCAGCGCCTTCCACGCGCCCTCGGGCCACGGGGTTTCGACGGACGTTTCAGCCTGGATCATGCAAGGTCCGTCTTGGAGAAATCGTCGCCCTTGTAGAGGAGGCGGGCATTGTTTGTCTTGGTACAGGCATAAGCGAAGCAGTCGCCCATGTTGAGTTGGGCGGGGTGACGGCCTTTGCCGTAGCGGGCGAAGGCGACCACCGCGAGCTCGGCCTCAGGCCCGCCGAGCGGAACCATCGAAATTCCATACGAACGGGCAAAGGCGTCGACCTCGTGCCCACCGACCTCCGGTTCCAGATTTCGATCCATGCGGCACAAGGCGCTGACCGTTTCCCAACGAACCATCGGCGAGAAGATCGCTTCGGCTCGATCGATCCGATCGGCAAAATCAGCTTTTTCCGATTCGCGCGCCAGGATGGCGACGAGCGCCGAAGCATCGACGAACAGCTTCAATCTTCCTCGCCCGACAACCAGTCGTAAAATGCCTTGTCGGCTTTAAGGCCAGACGGCTCACCGCGCGGGTGCGCGCGATAAAAGGCTTCCAGCTTTTCGATCGCCGTCTGCTTGGGGGCGTCCGTCGCCAGATCCGCTTCGACCGCACGGCGGACTGCTTCGGTCTTGGTCAGGCCCCGACGCCTGGCGAGCCGTTCGACCAGTTCCGCCGTGTGGCTATCCTTGATGTAAACCGTCGCCATGTTCGCCTCCAGTATATACCCAGATAGATAAGGATATACTGACAATCAACGTCAGGCGTTCGGCCCTTCATAAGCGTCGACGATCCGTCCCACCACCGGATGACGCACCACATCCGCCGTGCCGAAGCGCACCGTCGCAATGCCCTCGATCCCCTCCAGCTTGCCGACCGCATCGGCCAACCCCGATTTGCCGATATCGGGCAGATCGATCTGGCGGGGATCGCCGCACACCACCATGCGGCTGTTCTGACCGAAGCGGGTGAGGAACATCTTCATCTGGGCGGGGGTGGTGTTCTGCGCCTCGTCGAGGATGATGAAGGCGTCGGACAGGGTGCGCCCGCGCATGAAGGCGATCGGGGCGATCTCGATCTCGCCGCTGGTGATCCGCCGCTCGACCTGTTCGGCCGGCAGCATATCGTAGAGCGCGTCGTAGAGCGGGCGGAGATAGGGATCGACCTTCTCCTTCATGTCGCCGGGCAGGAAGCCGAGCCGTTCGCCGGCCTCGACCGCCGGGCGCGAGAGGATCAGCCGCTGGACCTGTCCCTGGATCAGCATCTGCACGGCCTGCGCCACCGCGACATAGGTTTTGCCGGTGCCCGCCGGGCCGAGCGCGAAGATGATGTCGTAGCGGGCCAGCGCCTCCATGTAGCGCGCCTGCATCGCCGATCGCGGGACGATCGTCTTCTTGCGGGTGCGGATCATCACCGTGGGCGGCTCGCCCGCGTCCTGGCGGATGATACCGTCGAGCGTCGGCTCGCTCGACATCGCGATCACCGCTTCGACCATGCCGGTATCGACATCCTCGCCGCGCACGATCCGATTGTAGAGGCCGGAAAGCACATCGCGGGCGCGGGCGGCGGCGGCGGCTTCTCCCTCGATCTGGATGCGGTTGCCCCGCGCCGAGATATAGACCCCGAGGCGATGTTCGATCGCGATCAGATTCTGGTCGAACTCGCCGAACAGGCGGCCCAGCAATTGCGGGCGTTCGAAGGTGATTTCGAGGCGGGCGGCATCACCGGCCTGGGCGGGTACGGGCTTGCGGCTCATTCGATCCTTACAGCGCACGAGTCGACGGGCAGGATGGGCCGGGCGCCCAAGGAATACCAGTGCGATTGTTGAGGCTTGGAGGATTTGCCGGAGCGTGTATCGTGGGCGATATGGGGTCCTCTCTCGCTATCGAGCCATGCAACCGACGCCGATGACGGCCGGGCTCAAGGCCATCTTCCTCTCCGAGAGGCCGATGCTGCTGCGCCTGTTGACGTCGCGGTTGCGCGATCCCGATCTGGTCGAGGATGTGCTGCAGGAATTGTGGCTGAAGCTCGACAGCGCAGCCTCCGGCCCGATCGCCGATCCGGCCGCCTATCTCTATCGGATGGCGAACAATCTCGCGTTCGACAAACGCCGTTCGGACATCCGCCGTTCGGGGCGCGAGGGGGTGTGGCTCGGCCTGCAATCGGCCGACGGCGACGATCCCGATGCCGAGCGCACGTTGATCGCCCGCGAGCGGCTGGCGCAAGTGCAGGCGGCGATCGCCGCGCTACCCGAACGCACCGCGCAGATCTTCCGTCGTTACCGGATCGAAGGGGTGCCGCGCCGCGATATCGCGGCCGAGGAGGGGATCAGCGTCAGTGCGGTCGAGAAGCATCTGCGCCGCGCCTATGAAGTGGTGCAGACCGTCCGCGAGACACAAGGTGTGGACTCCGAAGGGCGGTAACGTCTGAGGAGTGAAGGGATACGATCGTGAGTGCGATTTCGGAACGCGTGATGGATGAGGCGATCGCCTGGCATCTCGGCCTCGAAGAGGCGGGGAGCGAGGAGTGGCGCCATTTCGTCGCATGGCTCGAGGCCGATACCGATCATCAGGACGCTTATGATCGCGTCACGATGGCCGATGCCGATCTTGCCGATGCGTTCGCCGCAACGCCGGTTCCGCTGCGTCCGCGCCGCCCGATCGTCCAGCTCCCGCAACGCACCTGGCTGAAGCGTACCGGTTGGGTCGGGGGCATGGTCGCCGCCGCCGCCGCCGCGTGGCTCGCCTTCATGCCCGCGACCGTCGCGTCGCCCGATACCTATTCGATCAGCACCAAGCCCGGCATGCGCAATGTCGTGAAATTGCCCGATGGCACGAGGATCGAGATGAACGGCGGCACCGCCGTGACGCTCGACCGCAACAATCCGCGCGTGGCGACGCTCGATAGCGGCGAGGCGCGCTTCCAGGTGACGCATCACGCCGATCGTCCGTTCGAAGTGCATGTCAACGGTATGACGCTGCGCGACGTCGGCACCGTGTTCAACGTCGTCCGCACCGCGGGCTTCGTCGATGTCGCGGTGGCCGAGGGATCGGTGATGTTCCAGCCGAATCGCGAAGCGGTGTCGCTGAACAAGGGCATGGCGCTGTCGATGCACGATGGGCAGGATCAGATCGAACTGCGTCACGTGAATGCGCGCGCGGTCGGCAGCTGGGTCGAAGGGCGTCTCGATTATCGCAACATCCCGATGGCTTCGGTCGCCGACGATGTGGCGCGGGCAACCGGCGTGAAGGTGCGTCTCGATGGCGCAATGGCGGCGCGGCCGTTCACCGGTACGCTGCAGACGGATCGTGCGCCGGAGGCCGTCATGAAGAGCCTTGCGGCACTGGTCGGCGGCAATGCACATCGGGATGGACCTACCTGGGTAATCTCGCCTAAATCGCCGAGTGCTTCCTAAGAGATTTGTACCCTTATTGCTGATTCCCCTGTTCGCGTCGCCGCTTACCGCGGCGACGGGCGGTACGATCCTCGTCCCTGCGGGTACGCTGGCCGATGCGATCGCGGCGATCGGCGCGCAGGCACATGTCGATATCGGTGGCAGCGATGCGGCACTGGCAACCATCCGGGTTAAAGGCTTCACCGTTCACGGTGGTGCCGACCATGCGCTCGATCGCCTGCTGGCGCCCACGCGGTTTCGCGCCGTGCCGATCCCCGGCGATGGGTTCCGGATCGCCGCCCGTCCCGTCGAAACGAAAATTGCCATACCCTCGAAGTCCCGCGCGGCGGCCGCGGTGTCGGCAAGCGCCGCGCCGGTCGGCGATATCGTCGTCGTCGCCTCGAAACGCGATCAACTCCTGTCCAATTATCCCGGCGGGACGGTCGGCATTTCGCCGAGCGACGATGCGTTCGGCCCGATCGGCGCGGAGGGCGCGCACTGGCTGCTCGATCGCACCCCGATCCTCCAATCGACCGAGCTGGGCTCCGGCCGCAACAAGCTCTTCATCCGCGGCATCGCCGATTCCAGTTTCTCCGGGCCGACCCAGGCGACGGTCAGCACCTATTTCGGCGGTGTGCGGATCGGCTACAACGGCCCCGATCCCAACCTCAATCTCTATGACCTGGAGCGGGTCGAAGTGCTCGAGGGGCCGCAGGGGACACTCTATGGGGCCGGCGCGATCGGCGGGATCATCCTGTTGACGCCGAACCCCCCGCAGCTCGATCGCGCCGCCGCCAGTGCCGAGATCGGCGCCAGCGACACCCAGCATGGCGGGATCGGTTACGACAGCGCGGCGATGGTCAATCTGGCGCCGTGGACCGACAAGCTCGCGGTGCGCCTCGTCGCCTATCGCAGCCGTGAGTCGGGCTACATCAACGATCCGCAGAGGGGCAACGATCTCAATGCGCTGATCCAGACCGGCGGGCGCGCCGAAATGCGCTTCCGGCCGTTTGACGGTTTCACGCTCGACGCCAGCTTCGTCGCGCAGAACAGCGAGCAGCCCGATCTGCAATATGCCAATCCGGTGGTGGGCGATCTGGCCCGTTCGGAAACGCTGCAGCAGCCATTCGCCGACCATTTTCGCATGACGCGTTTCGTTGCCGAGCAACGCTTCGGCCGGGGTTGGGCGCTGCAACTTGCCGGTGGCTGGATCACCCACGACACCGATCAGCGCTACGACGCCACGCGCCCCGCACCGGTATTGGTGCCGACCGCCTATGACGAATCGATCGACATCGATCTCAAGACGCTGGAGGCGCACCTTTCGCACTCGACCACGGGCGGCGCCGGCTGGCTGGTCGGCGTGTCGGGCGTCTGGGATCAGACCTCGGCCGGGCGTACCTTCGGCAGCCTGGCGGCGCCGCGCGACCTGATCGGCGTCTCCAACCGCACCACCGAACTCGCCGGCTATGCCGAATGGACGATTCCGGTCGACCGGCGCACGGCCTTCACGATCGGCGCGCGCTATACATCGGCGCGCATGGACGGCGAGCCTTCGCGCACCCCCACCAACCGCGATTACATCAACGGCCGCCGCACCAGCCGCCCCGATCCCGAATTCGGCTTCACCCACAAGCTCGGCGATCGGCTGCAATGGTTCGGCCAATACAGCCAGGGTTTCCGCACCGGCGGACTTGCGGTGGCACGGGGCTCAGGGCGGGTGGCGAGCTACGAATCGGACAAGGTGCTCGTCGGCCAGACCGGCCTGCGCCTGTTCCGCGAGGGCGATCGCGGCATCGGCGGGTATATCGCCATCTCCTACGCGCGCTGGAACGATATCCAGGCCGATCTGATCGCGGCGAACGGCTTCCCCTACACCGCCAACGTCGGCGACGGGCGGATTCTGACCGTCGAAGCGTCGGCCGACTGGTCGGTCATCCACGACGTGCGGCTACGCGGCGCGGTCGTGCTGGCGCGTAGCCGGCTGGTCAATCCGCAGCCCGATTTCCTCACGTCGCAAGGGCGTCCGCTGCCGGCGAGCCCCGGTGTCACCGCCACGAGCCGCATCGTCTGGGCACACAAATATGATCGCTTCGGGCTGCGCGCCGATCTGCACGGGCGCTACGTCGGCCATTCGCGGCTGGGCGTCGGCCCGACGCTGGATATTCCCTACGGCGGTTATGCCGAGCTGGGATCGACGGCGGCGATCGCGTGGAAGAAAGTGGAACTCTCGATCGGCGTCGAGAACCTCCTCAACTCCCACGCCAACCGCTTCGCCATCGGCAACCCCTTCGCCGTCGCGCTGCGCAACGAAGCGACGCCGCTGCGGCCGCGGACGGTGCGGGTGGGGTTGTCGACGGCGTTTTAGGCTTTGGCCGCCGCGAAGATCATCGCGACGCCGTTCATGCAATAGCGCTTGCCGGTCGGCTTCGGGCCGTCGTCGAAGACGTGGCCGAGATGGCCGCCGCAGCGGCGGCAATGGACCTCGGTCCGCGCCTCGCCGATCAACGTGTCGCTCTTGGTCTGCACGGCATTGGGCAGCGGCGCCCAGAAGCTCGGCCAGCCGGTGCCGCTGTCGAACTTGGTCTTCGAGGAGAAGAGCGGCAGCTTGCAGCCCGCGCAGCCGAACAGCCCGGCGCGATGCTCGTTGTTGAGCGGGCTCGAATAAGGCCGCTCGGTCGATTCCTGGCGCAGCACCGCATAAGCCTCGGGCGAAAGGCGCTTCTTCCATTCGGCGTCGCTCAGCGTCACCGCGTACTGCGGTGGCGGCCCGGCCCGACCGAGGCTCGCCCAGGCAAGGGCTCCGGCGGAGGCCAGCCCGGCGGCACCCAAAGCGCCACGTCTCGATACGATCATCATCCTGCTCCTCGGCCGCCGAACCTGCGCCGCCACCAGGGTCCGTCCCGGCGAGACGGCCCCGACTTCAATATATTGGTGCGGAACAGCCGCGCGCCAAGTCGCACGGTGAGCGCAATCACGATCAATTGCCAGACGACGGCAATCAGATGCGGCCAGAGCCGCGCGTCGACCGAGGCGCGGCCGATCATCGCGAACGGCGAACTCCACGGGACGATCGCGGCGATCATCGGCAGCAGGCGATCGGGATGCGTGATCTGCGCGGAGGCGACGATGAAGGCGACGGCCTCCAGCAGGGTCATCGGCATCGACAGCGTTTGCGCCTCGCGCGCGCTGCTCGCCTGTGCGCCGATGCCGATATAGATCGCCCCCCACAGCAGGAAGACGGTGATGAAATAGACGAAGCTCAGGATCACGAAGACCGGCCAGCCGATCGCCGGCACCGGCAGCGCCCCGGCCGGGACCAGCGCGGCGATGCCGACGATTCCGGCCACGCTCCACACCGCAAGAGCGGTCAGCGAGGCGGCGAGCATCGCCAGCAACTTGCCGAAGAAGACCGCGTCGATCGGCACGGCGGCGGCGAGCAATTCGATCACCTTGCTCGATTTCTCCTCGACCATGTTGGAGATCATCATGCCGGCGAGCATGATCGTGAGCAGGAACAGCATCACCTGCCCGCCCCGCCCGACATCGGCGCGATCGGAGGGGTTCGGTGCGGCGGGCAGCGCGGCGGTTTCGAGATTGACCGGGGCCGGCGCTCGGGCGCCCAGCGCCTCCTCGATCCGGGCCTGATCGACGATCAGCGCGACCGATCCGCCCATGTCGTGAAGCAAATCGGGCGGGCCGATCAGCGTGGGGCGATCGAGCGAGCCGGTGAGGCGCGCCTGGCCGGGCTCGGGCGCCTGAGTGCGCAATTCGGGCAGCATATTCTTTTCGAGCCGGGGGGCGAGGTGGGCGCGGGCGTTGGTCAGCGCCAGCGCGTCGCCGGCATCCATCACCACCGCGATCGCATCGCGGCGATGCGGGCGATCGTCGCCACCTTTGTCGCCCAGTGCCCCCGCCAGCCCGCCGATCAGCACGGGAAGCAGGGGGGCGACGAGCAGGATGAGGAAACTGCGCGACCAGACGGTGGCGATATAATCGCGGCGGGCGATCACCCAGGCGGCGCGCAGCAGCGGGATCATGCCGCGTCCTCGACGATGGCGACGAAGGCTTCGTGCAGGCTGGGCGGCTCGATCGCCAGCGTCTCGATGCCGGCATCGCCCGCGATCAGCGCGGCGAGCAGGGGTTCGATGCCTTGCTCGGGCAGGGCGAAGCGCCACACGCCGCCCGCGCGCGCGGCATCGGCGGGC
>CAXTMT010000080.1:0-10898 GCA_964245355.1 uncultured Sphingomonadaceae bacterium | reverse complement strand
GCCGATCTGCGCGTTCGACACCGAGTATCGCCTGGTCGCCTTCAACAAGGCCCAAAAAGACGAGTTTAGCAGCGTGAACGGCTTCGACACCAGGCTGGGCGACGTGTTTCCCGACCTGTTCATCCCCGAGCAGCAGCCGGTCATGCGCGCGCTGATGTCGCGTGCGCTGTCCGGCGAACAGTTCACGGTGGCTGAGGAATTCGGCCGGCCGGAGCTCGGGCAGCCGCTCTGGGAGATCAGCTACACGCCGCTGCGCAACGCGCACGGCGCGGTCATCGGCGCGTTCCACCTCGCGACGGATATTTCCGACCGCCGCCGGGCCGAGGCCGATCTCGAGGTCGCCCAGGACGCGCTGCGCCAGAGCCAGAAGATGGAGGCGATGGGTAGCCTGACCGGCGGGGTGGCCCACGACTTCAACAATCTCTTGACCCCGATCGTCGGCGCGCTCGACATGCTCGGGCGCAGGGGGCTCGGCGAACGTGAACAACGCCTGATCGCCGGCGCCGCCCTGTCGGCGGAGCGCGCGAAGGTGCTGGTCCAGCGGCTGCTCGCCTTCGCCCGCCGCCAGCCTTTGCAACCGATCGCGGTGGACGTGGCGAAGCTGGTGCGAGGCATGGCGGACCTCGTGGCGAGCACCACGGGGCCGCAGATCAGGGTCGTGGTCAACGTAGCCGACGATCTTCCGCCTGCCAGGACCGATTCCAATCAGCTCGAGATGGCGCTGCTCAATCTCGCCGTGAACGCGCGCGACGCCATGCCCGACGGAGGCACGCTGCGGATCAGCGCGGACGCGGACACCATCCACGCCGGAGCCGATGGCAGCCTGCAGCCGGGCCGCTACGTGCGCCTCTCGGTGGCCGACACCGGCGTGGGCATGGACGAGGCGACCCGGACGCGGGCGATCGAGCCCTTCTTCTCGACCAAGGGCGTCGGCAAGGGGACCGGCCTCGGGCTTTCGATGGTGCACGGGCTCGCCTCCCAGCTCGGCGGCGGCCTGACGATCGCGAGCAAGCTCGGGCTCGGAACGAATATCGAGTTCTGGTTGCCGCAGGCCGAGACCGCGCCCGAACTGCCGAGCCTCGCGCCCGATGTCGAATTGACGCCGGCGCGGGGCGTTGCCTTGCTCGTCGACGACGAGGAGATCGTCCGCCTCACCACCGCCGACATGCTCGGCGACCTCGGCTACGATGTCCTGGAGGCTGCGTCCGCCGAGGAAGCTCTCCGGGCGATCGAGAGCACCCCCATCGACCTGCTCATCACCGACCACCTGATGCCGGGAATGACCGGGACCGACCTGGCGCGGGCCATCGTCGAGCGCCGCCCGGACCTGCCGGTGCTCGTCGTCTCGGGCTATGCCGAAGTGGACGGCGTGGCGGCGGACCTGCCGCGGCTCAGCAAACCGTTCCGCAAGGACGAATTGGCGGCAAGCCTCGCGACGCTGTCCTCGTCGAGAACGGCGAAGATGCAGCCCGGCCAGGCGGCGAGGACTTAGACTAGCGAAATCCTTTCACCAACCCGAAGAGCGCCGGGATGACGATCAGCGTCAGCAACGTTGAAGAGGCCATGCCGCCGATCATCGGCACGGCGATGCGCTGCATGATCTCGGAGCCGGTGCCGGTGCTCCACAAAATCGGCAGCAGTCCCGCCATGATCGCGACGACGGTCATCATCTTCGGACGGACCCGCTCGACCGCGCCTTCTATGATTGCGGCGTATAGATCGGCCCGGGTGACCTCGCGCCCCTCGCCTCGGCGCCGAGCCTGGATCGCCGCAAGCGCCTGATTCAGGTACATCAGCATCACGACGCCGGTCTCGGCTGCGACGCCGGCGAGCGCGATGAAGCCGACCGTCACGGCGACCGACATATTGAACCCCATCCACCACATCAGCCAGAGGCCGCCGACCAGCGCGAACGGCAGCGACAGCATGACGATCATGGTCTCGGCGATCGATCGGAAGTTGAGATACAGCAGCAAAAAAATGATCAGCAGCGTCGCCGGCACGACGATCTTCAGCCGCGCAGTGGCGCGTTCGAGATATTCGTACTGGCCGCTCCATATCACGTAGCAGCCCGGCGGAAACTCGATGCTGGCCCGCACGGCGCGCCGCGCGTCGGCAACATAACCGCCGAGATCGCGGTCGCGAATATCGACATAGACGTACGTCGCCAGTTGCGCGTTCTCGGTGCGGATCGAGGTCGGGCCCCGCACCGGCGTCACTTTCGCGACTTCGCCGAGCGGGACCGCACCCCCATTCGGCATCGGCACCAGCACGTCGTCGGCGATGGCCTGCGGATTGTCCCTGAGGTCGCGGGGATAGCGTATGTTGACGGTGAAGCGTTGTCGCCCCTCCACCGTGGTCGTGACGGTCTGGCCGCCGAGTGCCGTTCCGATCACGTCCTGAACGTCCTGGATCATGATGCCGTAGCGCGCCATCGCCTCGCGATCGGGCGATATGTCGAGATAGTAACCGCCGATGCTTCTCTCGGCATAGGCGGACGAGGTGCCGGGCACGGCCTTGAGCGCCTGCTCGACCTGCCTGGCGAGACGATCGATCTCAACCAGATCGGTCCCGATGACCTTGACGCCGATCGGCGTGCGGATGCCGGTCGACAACATGTCGATGCGGGCCTTGATGGGCATGGTCCATGCGTTGGAAACGCCGGGAAATTGCAGCGCACTGTCCATCTCGGCGATCAGCCCGTCGATCGTCACGCCCGCGCGCCACTGTTCCTTCGGCTTCAGATTGACGATCGTCTCGAACATTTCCGAAGGGGCAGGATCGGTTGCGGTCGCGGCCCGGCCCGCTTTGCCGTAGACGGATGCCACTTCCTGAAACGAACGGATGATTTTGTTTTGAGTCTGCAGCAGTTCACCGGCCTTGGTGACGGAGATGCCGGGCAGCGTCGTCGGCATATACATCAGGGTGCCTTCGTTCAGGCTCGGCATGAATTCGGTGCCGAGCCGGCTCGCCGGCCAGACGCTTGCCGCCAGCACCGCGAGCGCGATGACGACCACCAGCGTTTTCGCACGCATCACCGCCTCGATGACCGGACGGTAGATCCAGATCAAACAGCGATTGATCGGATTGCTCTGCTCCGGAACGATCCGGCCGCGCACGAAGATCACCATCAGCGCCGGCACCAGCGTGACCGACAGGATGGCGGCGGCGGCCATGGAGAAGGTCTTGGTGAACGCCAGCGGGCTGAACAACCGCCCTTCCTGCGATTCCAGCGTGAAGATCGGCATGAACGAGACGGTGATGATCAGCAGGCTGAAAAACAGCGCCGGCCCGACCTCGGACGCCGCCTCGATCAGGATTTCGACGCGCGGCCTGCCGGGCTCTGCGCGCTCCAGATGCTTGTGGGCGTTCTCGATCATCACGATCGCCGCATCGACCATCGCGCCGATGGCGATCGCGATGCCGCCGAGGCTCATGATGTTGGACCCGAGACCGAGCAGCTTCATGGCCGCGAACGCGATCAGCACGACGACCGGAAGCAACAGGATCGCGACCAGCGCGCTGCGGACGTGCAGCAGGAACACCACGCAGACCAGCGCGACCACCGCGCTTTCCTCGAGCAACGCGCGTTCGAGCGTCGCGATGGCGGCGTTGATGAGGTTCGAGCGATCATAAACCGGTACGATCGCAACCGTACCCGGCAGGCTGCCGGCAATTTCCTTGAAGCGCTTCTTGACGTTCTCGATCACGTCGAGAGCGTTGACGCCGAAGCGCTGCAGCACGATACCGCTCGCGACCTCGCCTTCTCCGTTCAATTCGGCGATGCCGCGCCGCTCGTCGGGACCGAGTTCGATGCGCGCCACGTCGCGTAGCAGCACCGGCGTGCCGTTATTCGTCTTGAGGACGACATTGCCGAGATCGTCGATCGATTTCAGATAACCCTTGCCGCGGATGACGTATTCGAACTCGGACAGCTCGACCGTGCGACCGCCGACGTCGGCATTGCTGGCGCGGATCGCGTCGCGCATCTTCTGCATGGTGATGCCGAGATCGCGCATGCGCTGCGGATCGAGAATGACGTTGTATTGTTTGACGAAGCCGCCGACGCTGGCGATCTCGGCGACGCCTTCCGCCTTGGCGAGCGCGAATTTCAGAGTCCAGTCCTGAATCGTTCGCGTGTCGGCCAGGTTCAACTCCTTCGACATTACCGCATATTGATAGACCCAGCCGACGCCGGTCGCATCCGGACCCATCGTCGGGGTGACGCCGGCCGGCAGCCGCTGCGCGGCTCCGTTGAGGAATTCGAGCACGCGCGAACGCGCCCAATAGATGTCGGTGCCGTCCTCGAAGATCACGTAGACGAACGAGACCCCGAAGAACGAGAAGCCACGCACCACTTTTGATTTGGGCACGGTCAGCATCGCCGTGGTCAGCGGATAGGTCACCTGATCCTCGATCACCTGCGGAGCCTGCCCGGCATATTCCGTATAGACGATCACCTGCGTGTCGGAGAGATCGGGAATGGCGTCGAGCGGCAGATTGAGCAGCGCGTAGACGCCGGAGGCCGCCGCGAAGCCGGCGCCGAACACCACCAGCAACAGGTTGCGGGCGGACCAGCCTATGATGCGCGCGATCATGGCGGGCTGCCGGATTCGGAGAAGCCCTTCAGCGCAGCTTTCAGATTGCTCTCGGCATCGATCAGGAAATTCGCCGAGACAACCACCGGATCGCCATCCTGGATGCCGTCCCGGATTTCGACATAGCCGCCCCCGCGACGGCCGAGCCTGACGTCGCGCGGTTCGAAACGACCATCCCCTTTGTCGACGAACACGGCCTGACGGCTGCCGGTGTCCAGCACTGCGCTTTCCGGAACGGATAACACCGGCTCGCGGACGCCGGTGTCGATCCGCGCATCTACATACATGTCGTGCCGGAGCAGCAAATCGGGATTCTGCAAGTCGACCCGGATGCGCGCCGTGCGCGTCTCTCTGTTGATCTCCGGATAAACAACCTCGACCTTTCCCGAGAATTCGCGCCCTGGAAAACTTCGCGCTCGGACGGAGACCGGCTGTCCCATCGAGATTGCGCCGAGATCGCGTTCGGCGACGTCGATCAGCGCCCAGACGACCGAATGGTCCGCGACCCGGAAGAGCACGCCTCCCGGTTGGACGCGCATCCCCTCGATCGCGCCGCGCTCAAGAATGATACCGTCGCGCGGAGAGCTCCACTCGATAGAGTTCGGAACATTCCTGCTCTTTTCCATTGCCGATATCGCGGCCTCGGGCACGTCGAGGTTCATAAGCCTTTGTCGGGATCCCCGCCCATAAGATCCATCTCCGCCGCCGATCGTCTTGGATGTGATGGTGGCAAGGTGCTCGGCCGCCGCCGAGGAAATCGAAGGACTGTAGACCTCCATCAAGGGCTGGCCTTTGACGACATGCGAACCCGTCGTCACATCGGCGACTTTCAAAATGAAGCTCTCGGACCGCATCGCAATGACGGAGGTCAGCCGCTCGTCGAGCTGGATCGTGCCCGGCGCGCGGATCGACGTTTGGATGACGCGGTGCGCTGCAAGCTCGGATTTCGCGCCGGTGCGCTGTATTTTGCCGGGTGACAATCGCACGGAGCCGTCGTCGGCATCGTCGCCTTCGTAGACGGCGATGTAGTCCATCCCCATCGAATCCTTCTTCGGCGCCGGCGACGTATCCGGAATCCCCATCGGATTGCGATAGAATTTGACCCTGCGCTCGCTGCCGCCGGCGGCCGGAGCCGGCGGCGCGGCGATGTCGGCCTCATCGAAGCTCGCATCTGCAGCCTTAGGGACCGCGAGATAGTCCCGCCCGTCGGAGGATTTCCGCGGCGTGCGCGAATAGACCGGCTTGCCATCCGGGTCTTGATAATAGATGGGCGTGCTCACGCCTTGCGCCGCCGCAACGACGAGAACGCGCGCCGCCGGCCGTTCCGCGACGACGAGCCCTGCCGCCGCCGCCGCGATCACCGCGGCGGCGGCGCATACCAATACGGCGCGGTTCATTTCTGCGCCGTGATGACGAGCCTGCTCTCGACGGTGCCGGTTTCGCCCTGCACCTTTGCGCCGAGCGACAATTGCCAGCGGCCGGCCATGCCGAACGTCGCCTTGAACCTGTAGGTGCCGGGCTCGCCCCCGGGCAGGTCGACGATCTTGGTCGCCATTTCCTGCATGCCGTCCGGCGCCATGTCGAGGCGGATCGCGAAAATGACGGCATCAGGCACAGGCTTGCCGGTTTTGATGTTCGTCAGCCGGACCGTGAGGACCTTGTCCGGGCCGGCCTGAACCGACGAGTCGATGAGCTCGAACCTGTAGTCCTTGATGTCGGCGAAAGCGGATGCGGGGACTCCGCCGATCGCGGCTGAAAGCAGCGATGCGCGCATAACGCGCGCGGGCTTGAACGTTCTCATTTGATGAATCCTCGATTGATCTCGATCCGCCCGAAGACGGCATGCGTCATCCGCGCGCGAACCGCACGGCAACGAACGGCGCGTGACGCGCCCGTCAGATCAGTTGTCGAGGGGGATGGTCAGGTGGCGGACGGATCACGCCATCGGTCGCGACATCGTCGAGAACCGAATGCAGCATCCGGATCGCATGGCGCACCGGCATGGACGCTGCAATCGCAGGTCCGGCCTGCACCGTCTTGAGCGCGCACATGGCGACGAGCGGACAGTCCGGACAATTCTTGCTTTTCCGTTCCGACGGACAGCAAGGCATGTCGTCGGACGTTGCCGACATGGCGGCCATCGCCAAAGCCATGTCATCGCCGGTCGCAGGCATGACCATCGGCGACAATGCCAGGCCGGCGGTCAGACCGACCGCAACGATTGAAGCTATGAGCCGCCGCACCCACATGCCCGATCATCTCACGGCTGGCGCGGGATTGAAAGCCGCCCGACGCTCCGGCGACGCGTGGCCTCCTTGAGCGCGATAGCTCGAACGAGGCGCTTGACCAAGCCCAGAGATCAAGCTTCGCGTGCGATGGTGGGTCCGATGATTTATCTCGGAGAAACGATCCGGACGCCGGCTCAACCACGACTGTTGGTCACTGACCGTCGGTCCACGCTCGGACCGGACGGACAACCGACGCGTCAGGTTCGCAAATCTGCGTGGGTCGGAATCTGCCGAGGAATGGTGCCAGGGGCGGCACCTGACTGCGGCTGTATCTTGTTGCGATTTCAGCAGAGTTTTGGGCACGCTTTGGGGCGGCACCCCCAACACCATCCCTACCGCTCGACCTGTACGGAGGTTCGATTCCCGACGCCCTCTCGGTTATAGTCTGCAAAATCGATTTGGTAAAATTTTCGAGACCGGTAGTCATTGATGGCAAAACGTTCACGCCAGCCGAAGTTACCCGCAGGCAGTTCGACACTCATCGAGCGTCGGCTTCCCAAGTCTTCGCGCAACGCCGGCAAAAACGTAAAACTTAATGCTGCGCTGATGCAAGTCACCGAGGCGTTGGCGAAGGGTGATATTCCGCAGGCCTTGAAGGTCCAGCACAAGATCGCGACGACCCTGGCCGACGAAAGCCAACGTCGGTCGCCGCAGTCCTACGGTGGCCCCGACTATGAACAAATCAAACGGTTGCTTCGGAAGTCGGATAATGTTCCTATTGCCGAACCGTCACCAGTCCGTCAGCCTTCGGGCGACTTGGAAACTAAAGCTGCCAAAATAAAAAGGCTCCTAGAGCAATGCGCTGAATTAGCGGGCGACGATCAATCCCTTCTCGATTTTGTGCTGGCGCAGCCATTCTTGAAACATGCAGCTGGGCCGCCCAAGCTTTTTGAACCTAAACGGTCTAAGTCGGCTGAGGTTGGCGACAATCCGGCCGCGCGCGTTAAAGCAATTCTCGACGAACTTTTGAGGCTCAAAAGCGTCTACCCGCGGGTGGCCAACGTTATCGAGAAACATAAACTTGCTGAGGATTTTCGGACTGGCACCGCTCAGAAGAACTACGACCTGATCGGTACAGTTTTCGAATTGCCAATTGCGCCTCCAAAGCGCTGGCCCGGCAAAGGCAAATCTTCCGAAGGTGGTTTGATTCAATTCGCTGAAAACACTTACAGAGACTGGCTCGATAACCCGTATTTCTCGTTGAGCTACCTCCGAGACCTGGATCGCCCTCTCTACCAAAGCCTTTATACATGGCGAAGTGAACATAAGAGGGGCGAAATACCGGAGACCTTGACGCGGCTTTTTTCCGATGGCCGTTCGAGAGCTGCCCTCCTCGCCGATGCCGAAATCCTTTCCCGGGGCATCAACAATTTGGACGATATACGCCAATTGGTGCCGGACCGTAAGCTGGCAGACCGCCTCTACCAGCACTTTAGACGGCACGCCCCCTACCTAAAGACCCTCGTCACGACGTTGCGCCCCTAATCAGCGAGACCGGGGCGTTAGATCTCGGCCGCAAAATTACTTGACTATTAATAGTAAAGTGTTAATGGTTGCTGGTGGTCCCTACACGGGAGATGCAGATGTTTGGTTCGGCTGGGATAGAACTCAACGGCCTTCGATTGATCGACAGAAAAACCGTCCTATCATTGGTACCCGTATCCCGGGCGCAAATGCATCGGCTCGAAGCCGCTGGCCGTTTCCCACGCGCGTTGCAGATTTCACCGAACAAAGTCGGTTACCGGCTTAGCGAGATCGAGGCATGGCTTCGCAACAGGCCGGCGGCTGTTCGGAGCCGAACTGTCACTTCCCCTGTAGGGGCGAAGTGACATGTGTCGCACGCCCGAACAAACCATCTACTCGGCTTGCTGGCTTCGCGGGCTAAGACACCATCCTGAGCACGATCAGCTTTGGCACAAGATCATAGGCGCGCATGTTGGCGTGTGGAGCTACAGCAATCGGGCAACCGCCGTCGAGGCCGCATCTGCGATCATGACGGACCTCGAAGACCGGGGCGTGCGCTTCGCCGCTTTCGACTTTAACTACCTCATTGACAGGATCGCCGAGATCCTTTGCCACGCGCCAAAGGCTCGCTGTTATTTAGTGAGCGACCGCACCTTCGCTTTGAAGCGTTCTGGCTGAGGATACGCCATCATGCCGCCGTTCTTCGAGGAAGCTGCGCAGATGTTATGGCACATGATGCGCGTGGGGCTGACTATTGAGCCAACACTTGATGCGAGGGTCGTCATCTTCAAGATTGCTGCTCACATACATTCGTTTCGCGAACGCCTGCCCACGCATGCTCAAGCCGCCATCAAACTTCTGGATGATTTGAACAGTACCGGCCGGATATCGTTTCCATCAAAATCCCGGGCGAAGATGATCGCCGTTGTTGGGACAATTCTCGGCAATCTTGCTCATCCGACCTGTCGCAACTCATAATCCAAGTGAGTTGATCACTTGACGACCTCACTTTTGATCGGCACGATTTAATGCGTGTCGGAGTTGCCGGTTGCATTTTTAGGAGAATTTGAGGAGCCAGAGCAGAAAAAGCCCGCCGGCCCCCTTCTCGCGACCGACATCAAAGTCAGTGGTGAACCGCTTGATCCCACCAATATGGGCCGCATCATCAAGCCGCGTGAACTCGTCGATATCATCGAGATCACGCCACTCAGCCGCAACGAAACCATTCTCTACAATCAGCTGCTCGCCAATGCCTGGAACAACATCCGCACCGTCAGTGTGCATAAGGTTCTAAAGGCCAGCCTGCGAGGGTCGCATGAAAGCAACGATCGTCTCTATGAGGCCTTCGACAAGCTGATGGGCGCCTGGGCCAAGATCAAGGCGCGCGACAAGCAGACGGGCGCCATGGCCACATTCCGCGTCCACCTTCTTGGCACCAACAAGGAGGAAGAACGGGACGACGGATATTTTTACTATACGTTTCCGGCCGACCTGCTTGCCGTCATTATGCAAAGCAAAGCATGGGCGACCATCAAATCGCATATTATGTACGCCTTGCGGTCCAAATATTCGATCCGGCTCTATGAAATGGTCGAGCGCCGCATCGGCATGATGAAACAGTATGAAAGCTTCACCATTGACGAGTTTCGGGCGCAGCTCGGCGTCCAGGAAGGCAAGCTGGAGCGTTTTGCCGATTTCAATAAATACTGCCTGAAGCCCGCTCTTGAGGAGGTCAATCAGCTCACGGACTTTGTCGTCGAGATTGCTGCCATCAAGAAAGGGCGCGCGGTCGAAAAACTGCACATGACTTGGTTCAAGAAGAGCCCGGCCGAACTCAAGCGCGCGCATGACGAACGCGAACGCAGCCGGGTCGGGCGCCAGGCACGGTGGCACGGTTCGATTGAGACCATCGATAATGGCGCAGGGCTTGAACAGGAATAACAGCCGCCCAACTTCTCACCTGAGTATTGATCGCATAAGCGCAACGTGCAGACGTGCAACTGTTCTCCGCAAGGCAATTGCAAAAGTTGTAAATATTTTTATGACCTTATAATGTCGGCCCTTCACCCTGCGGAGGCCCATGAACAATGAGTTGTGTAAGCAATTAACTGCGTCTTTAATTGAAGCCGGATTTCCCGGCCATTATATAGATCGCCTTGCCAATTTGCACCGCGCGCTTGATCTCAACATTAATTGGTTCGATCTTCTTCAGGCCATGCTGGAGCAACCACAACTCTTTGGTCAGCGACCCGAGACGATGGATAGCAACATCGCGCGGTCAGCGGCCTTGCTGGGGTTGGAAAAATCGGTCTTTACAGCCGCTGCATTAAAGAAACCGCAGCTGTTTTATCAGCGACCCGAGACGATGGATAGCAACATCGCGCGGTCAGCGGCCTTGCTGGGGTTGGAAAAATCGGTCTTTACAGCCGCTGCATTAAAGAAACCGCAGCTGTTTTATCAGCGACCCGAGACGATGGATAGCAACATCGCGCAGTCAGCGGCTTTGCTGGGGTTGGAGAAATCGTTCTTTACAGCCGCCGCATTAAAG
>CAXTMT010000079.1:2971-10964 GCA_964245355.1 uncultured Sphingomonadaceae bacterium | reverse complement strand
GGCGCGGCCGAGCCGGACGGAAACGAAACCCGCAGACGAGCCCGAGGAACCCAAGCATGCCCTGTATGTGGGCAATGCCGGCCTCGTCCTGCTCAATCCGTTCTTGCCGACCTTGTTCGAGCGGCTGTGCTTGCTCTCCAGCGACGCGGAGGGCCGTCCATTCGTGCCGCAGGACGAAACGGCATCGCGCGCTATCCACCTCCTGCAATATCTCGTCGACGGGCGGCTCGACCGGACCGAGCCCGAACTGGTGCTCAACAAGCTGCTGTGCGGCGTACCGAGCTTCGTGCCGGTGGCGGGCGCGATCGAGCCCGTCCAGGCCGATCTCGACATCTGCGACGATCTGCTGCGCGGGGTGATCGCCAACTGGCCGATGCTGGCGGACATGACGCCGGATACCCTGCGCGAGACGTTTCTCCAGCGCGAAGGGCGCCTGCGCCACGGTGATGGCAAATGGTTGCTGCAAGTGCAGCGCAAGACTCTCGACGTGCTGACCGATCAGCTTCCGTGGAGCTTCGCGCTGGTCTACCATCGCTGGATGATCGATCCGATCCACGTGACATGGTGAACCTGCGCGCGGTCGCGGCGCCCGCGCCCACCAACGTGCACGTCATCGAGGCCGAGCTAGGCTGGCTGGAAGCGGTGATGGCGGCGCGCTTCGCCGATTATGGCGCGGGCGATGGTAGCGGGATCCTGCTGCCGGTGGCGCCCCCGCTCGATCATCGCCGCGGCGCTTATGCTGCGCTGGTCAAGGAACTGGCGCTCGATCCCGTCGGCAGACTCGTCCTCGTCCTGGCGCTGGCGCCTTATGTGGCACCGGCGCAGCTCGATCTGTTTTTCCTGCAGAATGCCGCGATCGGGCGTCGCTTCACCGAGTTTGGCGGAGTGACCGGCCAATCGCACCCTGGCTTCCTGCCCACCGCCGAGACGGCGCGCTTCCTGCTCGCTCTGCCGGGCCTTCATGACGGTGCGATGATCGATCCGGCCTTCCTGCTCGATCATCCGCTGGTGCGGTGCGGAATCGTGACCATCGATCGCAGCCATTCGGAGGAGCCGCCGCTGGCCGGCGCGCTCCGCCTGTCGCCTTACGGGCTGCACCGGCTTCTGCACGGCAACGATTTCGCACCACGGCCAGGCCTCGATTTCCCGGCGACCGAGATCAATACGCCGCTGGACTGGAAGGATCTCGTCGTCGATGCGCCGACGCGGCGCCAGATCGACATGGTCGGCCTCTGGATCGAGCATAGCGCGACGCTGATGGAGGATTGGGGCCTCTCGCGCCGTCTGAAGCCGGGATATCGCTGCCTCTTCTATGGGCCGCCGGGCACCGGCAAGACGCTCACCACCTGCCTGCTCGGCAAGCGCTTCAAGCGCACCGTCTATCGCGTCGATCTGTCGCGCGTTGTCTCCAAGTGGATCGGCGAAACCGAGAAGAACCTCGCGACTTTGTTCGATCAGGCGGCGAACCGCGACTGGATCCTGTTCTTCGACGAAGCCGATGCCTTGTTCGGCAAGCGCGCGGAATCGCAATCGGCGAACGATCGTGCGGCGAACCAGCAAATCGCCTATCTGCTCCAGCGGCTGGAAAGCCATCCGGGCATCGCCATCCTCGCTACCAATCAGAACGATCATCTCGACGAGGCTTTCGCCCGCCGTTTCCAATCGACCATCTATTTCCCGATGCCGGATGCCGCCGCGCGGCTGCGGCTATGGCGCGAAACCTTCGCCAGCCACGGGTTCACCGTGGCGCGCGATGTCGATTTCAAGGCGCTGGCTGCCCGATATGAGCTGGCGGGCGGCGCGATGATCAACGTGCTGCGCCATTCAGCCTTGATGGCCGTGCAGCGGGATCCGGCCGTAGTCGAGCAGGCCGACATCATCGACGGCATCCGGCTGGAGATGCAGAAGGACGGCCGCTACCTCACCTGAGCCCTACGGAGAATAAGTTTGCCGACGCCGGACGTCACCTCGAGCGCCTTGCTCAAGTGCAGCTTCGGCCTGGTGCCGACGCCATTCGTGGTGCTGCCCGAAAATCGCGTTACCGCCTGCAATTTTCCTGCGGCGACGATCATGGATAACAAGCCGATCGTGAACGTGCCGGGTTTCGGCATGTGCTCCTCGCCTGCCAATCCCGAGGTGATCGCCGCGACGGCCGCCGCGCTTGGCGTACTGACACCGATGCCGTGCGTGCCCGCGCTCGAGGCGCCGTGGATGCCGGGTACGCCCACGGTGACGATCGGGGGCCTGCCTGCGCTCGACACGAATTGTACCCTATTGTGCAACTGGCTTGGGGTGATCGAAGTGGCGGCGCCGGCGCAGGTCACTGTGACGGTGCCCTGAGGCTGTCAGGCTGTCAGGATGGAAGCGGCCGGCAGGCTTCGGGCGCGATCGTGCCGCTGATCCTGTCCAGCCAGCGACGACGGCGATCGACCGGCCAGATCGTCCAGGCGCTCGGCGGCGCGGTGCTTCGGACCGTCCGGTCGAGCACGATCTCTTCGCTCTGCTCGGACAGGAGGGCACGCAGTTCGGCGGCATTTGCATCCAGCCGCGCGATTTCGCCGCCGTCGGGATCGTGCAGGACGAGATACCAGAAGGCAGGGCTTTCTAGGGCTTCCGCCGACAGTGTGGAGCGTGGGAATGTGATCCGAACGCGCCACGCGCTGGTCGGCAGCAGCGGCATGCCCTGCCATTTGCTGTCGAACAGCCTGCGATTTTGGGCAAACAGCGCGGCGTAATCACGGCGGACGCGGAAGCTCGAGGGCAATTCGCCATCGTGCCGCACGACGCAACCGTCGAAGATCGTCAGCCGCAGGCCGGCCGCCCTCACGCGCAGCGAATAATCGTCGTCCTCGAAGCCGTAGCCTGAGAAGCGCTCGTCGAGCGTGCCGACCAGCGCGCGGGTCCGGGCCGGCAGGAAAACACTGACGAAAGCGAGGTTTGCCGCCTCGTCACGGAGTTGCTCGCCGCTTCGGACATGTTGGCCGGGATTGCCGACGATACCCTCGATCCCAGCCGAGCAGAGGCCGACGTCGTGGGTCATTATCGCCGCAAGCCGGCTGAATCCCCGCGGTGTGACGAGAAGCGCGTCATCGTTGAGCAGGAACACATCGCCCGTCGCCACGGCCAGTCCGCGATTGACGTTGCGCGCGAAATTGAACGGTTTCGCGCCTTCGATCCAGCAAATGCCCGGCAGTGCCGCTTCGGCCTCGGCACGGGCGCCGTCGTCGATCACGATCACTCGGGCGGGCGGAAGCTCGGGCTCCTGGGTCAATAACGCGCGGACACAGGGGATCAGGTTGGTCGCCCGCGCCGAGGGGATGATCACCTCGAACATCAATCGACCTCGACGGGTCCCGAAAGGTTGTCGAGCCAGCGACGGTTGCGATCGAGCGTCCAAACCGTCCAGCGCTCGGGCGGCTGGACCGCGTGCACTTCGCGTTCGATCACGATCGTATCGCCACCGTGTGCGAACAGCCTGCGAAGTTCGGTCGGGCTGGCATCCTGGCGCGACACTTCGGCGCCTTGTGCGTCGTGGCAACCGACATACCAGAAAGGCGGCCGATCGAAGGCGGTGGGCGACAGGACATCGCGGTCGAGCGCGATCCGCACACGCCAGTTTCGGGAGCGACCGAGCAGGTGGCTGAGCGGCTGGACGATGACCGGCGGCGCAGCGGAAGAGTCATTTTCCTGCCACGCGCGATGCCAGACGCTCCAGCCGCGCTGGCGAAGCAGTTCCACCCGCGCGATGTCGCGGGCGAGAACCGTCACATTCATGGGTCCAAGAGAGTCGTCGATCTCGTCCGGCACCAGCAGCCAATTGTCGTCGGGCGTGTGCGTGGCGATCGCGAGGCATGCCGAAAGCGTTTCGCCGAACGCGAGGGCGGCGTGCAATCCGCGCGGGCGGCGCGCAGCACGAAACGCCGGCACCGACATCAGCGCAGGTGCCACGCCGAACGCCGCCGTGATGCGCGCGGCCCAGTCGGCGGCTCGGCGTCGGGTGGCGGCACTGGCATGGACGAAACGAAGATGCGCGCCAGCCGGCCAGGGCGCCGCGACCGGCTGGGGCGGGAAGGCTTGCGTGAAAGCTGCAGGGCAGGAGAGGCTCTGAACCTGATCGAGGCGCGCGTGGTTCGCCTCGAAATGCGGGTTGCTGCGCGCGGCCATTCGATTGGCATTGGCGCTGTAGGAGCCGCTGTCGGCGTGGAAGAGGTGCCAAGCGCGTTGATCATTGTGTGCCGTCACGCCGATGCGGCCGAGCACGGCGACTTTGTGAATCCAGGCCAGATCCTCAAAGCCCCAGCCGCGAAATCCATCGATCATGCCGCCGTGGCGTCGCAGGAAATCGCCCCGCACCAGCCCCATGCCGCCCGGCGCGCCGCCCTGATGCGGCAGGAGGGTGCGGATCGAGCAGCAGTCCGACGGCGCCAGCGTGCCCGCGATCACTGCGGAGGACTGGGCTTCGTCGAGATAGTCGATCGCGGTGAAGGGAAAGAAGAAGTCGAGATCGCTAGCCCGGAATTCGGCAAGCGCCCGCTCGATGAATTCGGGTTCGACCAGCAGGTCGCCATCGTACCACAGGATGTCGGGCCGGATCGCGAGCGCGCTGCCGGTGTTGAGCGCGCGCGGCTTGTCGAACGGGCCATCGAGGTGGGTGAAGACGAGATCCGCCCCCCAGCGCGCGGCAACCTCGGTCGCGAGCTGTTCAGGTCCGAGTTCCGACACGATGACCTGATCGACGCCTGTGCAGCGACGGAGCCGGCCGAGCACCGCGTCGAGCAGGGGCAGGCGGTGGCGCCCGCCGTAAGGAATGACGATGGAGAGACCGGCGCGATTCGTCATGCCGCCGCCTGCCCGGCATCGACCGGCCCGCTTAAGTTGGGCAGCCAGCGCCGCCGGCTATCGACCGGCCACACCGTCCAGCGGGCCGGTGGCCGCGCGGCGCGGAAGCTGCGGTCGAGTATGATCGCGTCACCTTCCGCCAGCATCGTGCGAAGCTCGGTGGAATTGGCATCGGCGCGCGCGATCTCGACCCCGGCGGCATCGTGGAAGCCGACGTACCAGAAAGCGGGGCGATCGAGCGCCGCCGGGGGCATGGCGGCCTTGTCGAGCGCGATGCGCACCCGCCAGTCGCGCTCCGGCCCTACCGCCGTTCCGATCGGCGGGGGCATCCCCGGCTCGGCACAGCGCCGCGCCGCCGCGGTGACGGTGCGTCGCGCGAAGTCGATGCCGGCATAATCCGCATATTCGGCAAAGCTGCGCGCGGTGCCGCAGCCGAAGCGGCCTACGAAGGGATCGGTCAGGAGGCTGCAGACCTTGGCGAGACTCGCGGCGTCGCGCTCGCCGCCGGTCAGCGGCAGGTCGCGCCCGGGCAAATGATCGTCCCAGTGCATCACCCGCTGGCGGCGACCATATTCGTGCCAGAGGATGTGGACCGAGGGGTGGAGCAGCGCATAGCCGTGGGTGAAGGCGCGGACGGCGATGCTGATTTCCTCGCCGATGAAGTAAAGCTCGGGATCGTATGGCACCTCCTCCACGAAGCGACCGAGCGTGAAGATCAGATGGCCCGACACGAAGCGGGCGCGCACTGGCCCGGGACGGCCGTTCCAGTCCCGTCGGACGCGTGAGATATATTGCGGAATACCCTCGGCCGTGAAGCGCGAAAAGGCCATGTCGGTTGGCGCCGTGGCGGCGGGAAGCGGTGCGTCGGGATCGAAGCCCAGCGCGTAGGTAGTGAGCAGGGGCCGCGCCTCGCCGCTGCGGTCGGCCTGATCGAACAGCAGGGCATCCCAGCCCTCGGCGAAGCGATGGTGGGAATCGATCTGGAGGAAATGCTCCTCGCCCTCCCACAACGACATCGCCTGCGCCCGCGCCCAGCAGGCCCCCCCGCTCTCCCGCCAGGGCACGTCGATCCGTCGCAGCCTGGCAGGCGCGATTTCGGGCGGCGGTGGGTCGCCGGGCGCATGCTGCCAGCACACGCCGAAACGCAGGTCGTGCGGATAGCGGGCGCGGGCCACGCAATCGGCGATGGTGCGCGCCAGATCGGCATCGCGGTAGGCGGCGATCGAGACGAACAGGCTCATGCCGACCCGCTTTCTGCCGCGACCCACCAATAAGGCGTCGCGCCATGCTCGTCGGCCTGGACGACGTCGCGATCGTAGGTGACGCCATTGACGACGTAGCTGCTGTTGATCGTCTGGATCATGCAAAAGCCGAAGCCGCTCGGGGTCGGCACGGTGCTGCCCGATTTCCAGAAGACGCTGCACTGAAGCTGGGTGCCCAGCTGGTCTGCGGTGAGTCCGCAATTGGCACCGACGTAGATGCCGGGTCGGTAGCCCGCCTGTGCGACGGGCGCGATCCAGGCATTGCAATATGCGATGATGTCGCCCGATGCCGTGCCGGTTGCGATGCCTTCGAGATCGAGCCAGATCGACAGGCCGGCGGGCAGGCCGATGCTCTGCGCATTGGCGACGGCGGCATCGCCATATTGCGTACCGCGCGGGGCGGTGGGCACCCAGCCCTGCGGCGACACATGCTGTACGGCCATGAGCGCGAGGCCCGCCGAGCGGATCGCCGCCGCCTCGGACGCGCTCAAATCTCCGCTCGCTTGCGGCGTACTTCGCGAAAGATAGCGGATCGCGAACTGGAAACCGCTCGCACGGAACGCGGCAGCGGCGGAGGCCGTGAGGCGCGTCGCGGTATCGAAGCCGATCGCGCCCGCCGGTGCGGCGGCTGTCGGGGAAGGCGCATCCTTCGTCGGGTCGGGCGTGTCGTTCGACGATGGTGGCGTCGATGGTTGCGAAGGGGGTGACAGTGCATCCTGCTGCGGATCCGGGATCAAAGCCGATGCCGGCCGCCGCCACCAGAGGAACACACGGAGGACGAGGGTAAGAAGCCACCATAGCCAGGACCAGAACGAGCGGCTCTGTTCCTTCTCTTCGGGCGGCGGCGCCTCGGCTGGAGGCGGCGGAGCGGGGGAGTCGGAGGCGGCCGGCGGAGTGATGGCCGGTCCCGCGGAGGCGCTTGGCTCCGTTGGAAGGGGCTGCTCGGTCGGCGACGCAGGATCGACAGGCGGCGCGGGCTCCTGCGCCGGCGCGGCCGGAGGAGTGGGCGGCGGTTCCTGCGACGACGTATCGCCCTGATCGCCGCCCCCGGATGCCGGATCGTGACGGATCAGGAAATGTTCGAGCCGGCGACTGGCCTCGGCCAAGGTCGATCGTGGGCCGTGGCGGAGCGCGTGGGTCCAGTCGGTATGGAGTGCGTCGAACCGACCCATCGCGCGACCGTCGAGGAAGAGGCAGTCGAGCGCGACATGGGCGGGTATGTTCTCCCGCAGGATCGCTGTCGCCTGGGCTTCCCAGCCCGGGGCATCGCGTTCGTCGCGGGTCGTGTCGAGCACGGCGCTCACCCGGAAATTATAGCGGCAGCCGTTGGCATCGTCGGGCATCCCGGCGTGGCGCAGCAGGATCCAATCGACGAGATAGAGCGATCTTTCGCGTGCGTGGCGGCGATGCCGGGCTTCGTGGCGCAGCGCCCGTGCCGCGCGGCGGGCCTCACCCTCGCTGTCGAATTCGGCGATCAGCCACCATCGATCGTTGGCGTCGCGGCAGACGAGCACCGTCATCTCTGAATCGTCGCTGGAACCGAGCCGGAATGCGTCCGGATCGAGCAGTCCGTCGAGCAAGGCGCGCGGCACCGGCCGGCCGGCGAGAAGCGAGGGGGGCGGTTCGCCCTCGCTTCGATCATCGTCGAGATCGATTCCGCGAAAGAAGCGCGCGACCGCCGTCGACAGTTCGGGCGGAAGCAACCGGCCGAAGTCCATATTCCGCGGATCATCGGGCGGCCGGGGGACGGGCTTTTCGGGCTCACCCCGGTCGCTTGCCTCCTCGTCGAGCAGGCCAAGCTCGATCGCGGATATCAGTTCGGCGCCCGCCGCGCTGCGGCTGGAGAACGGCCGGCGATAATCGGCGCCGCGCCCGCGTCCCCTGGTCGCGGG
>CAXTMT010000079.1:0-2961 GCA_964245355.1 uncultured Sphingomonadaceae bacterium | reverse complement strand
GGTCGCGGGCGCGGCGCGGCGAAGCAACGTCTGCTTGGCCGCGATCATCTGTTGCGATTGCGCGAGCGTCGCCAGCACATCGGCCGGCGCGCCATCGGGCGGCGCCAGCCGCAGTGCGTAGAAGGAGAGCAGCAGATCGAGGACCGCATTGCGGCGTGGCAGGACCGGATCGGTCTCCGCGACGATCTCGTCCATGCCCGCGTCATAGCCGGTCGCCAGCAACCCCATCCGCTCGATATCCGGCACGATCCCGCGCAGCGATTGCCAGCGATAGGTGGCATCGCCACCCGCTTCGATCGAGAAGAGCGCGTTCAGGAAGCCGAGCTGGGCGTAGCTGTCGGCGAGCAGTTGGTCGAAGGGCAGGAGATACCCCTTGAGCTGCTTGATCTGGGCGAGGCGCGTGGGGCTCGGCGTGGCCGGCAACGCGCCGGCGCCGATACCGTAGAGACGCGGAAACTGGTTCTGGATGGAGGTGTAGGTGTCGAGATCCCAATAGGTGGATTTCGGCGTACCATAATGTTCGGCATAGGCCTGCCGCAGCGGATAGGTCTGGCGCTGCTGCCGCCAGCGCTGGGCGAGGCGACGACGGACGCGCCCCGCGTCGGGCTCGCACCGCGCCTGATTGCAAGTCATCCGGATCGCGAAGCGGCCGTGATGCGGCTTGGTCTGAAGGTGCAGGAAACTGTTTTCGGGGACCGGGATCGGCGTGGTGCCGGTACAGGCGTGTCGATGATCGCCGACATGCACCGCCAGACGATCGACGGTCAGCACGCCATCGACCCCGGCCAGCACTTCGGCGAGCTGATCGGCGACGAAGGGACTCGGCCGGGGCTTCAGCTGATCGTCGGCGATGAAGCCGCGCAACATCAGCGGGCCGTGGAAGATATCGCTCGATGCTGGGTCGGCCGTCGTTTTCTCGTCGAACGAGACGCGCGATGGTTCCGGCGCCAGGGTCAGGCCGAGGGCGAACAGCGCATCCGCCAGCGTGTCGGAAGGATCGGCATGCTTGTCGATCTCGATCCGCGCCTCGACGATCGTGCGGATCGGATCGAGGATATGAACCGAGGCGATATCCTCGCAGAGCGCCCGATGCGCGGTGTAGCAGCGCCGCACGCGGTTGATGAGCGTCTGCGCGTCGCGGTCGGAGGACGGGTCGGGCAGGATGGTGACGTCGTAGAGGCCCGAGATCGGGCAGGCGGCCCGATCCACGGTCGGCGTGAACCAGACGTTCGCGATACCCGGCACACGATCCAGGATCAGGCGACGGAAATCATTGGCGGTCACCGGATTGCACGGCAGGATGGCCGGCGCCGGAAAGAGGCCTTGCCGCCGCAACTCCAGCTTGCGTGTGCGCGGATCGCACAGCAGATCCGCCACCGGAAAACGCGCCCGGTAAGGCATTTCAGTGAGCGCGTAGCAGAGCTGCTCGATGATGGTGACGCCGGGATCGGAGAAATTATAATCGGTCCACACCGTGCCGGACATCACCTGGACGCTGTGGATCGCCTCGGCCCGCAAAGCGGCGAAATCGGCGCCTGGGTTCTTCAAGCGGGCGCGGCCGATCGTTCCGGGTGGCGGCGTCATGTGGCGATCACGTTCCGCTCACCACCGTCCGGAGCACCCGCCGCCGGTGGCGTATAGGCGAACAGGCGATGCTCGAGGGCAGAGGTGAAATAATGCCAGCCGGTGGTCGCCGGATCGCGATCCGGGATGATCTCCAGGCTGGTGATCCGATCGACATAGGTGCGATGGCGGATGAATTCGGCGATCGCCTGCCGTGTGTAATAATCGTTCGGCCGATCCCCGAGGCGCGGGTCGGGCCAGGGGGATAGCCATGCGGTCAACTCGCCCTGTAACCGGTCCATCCAGAAGGTCGGCGTGTCGGTGCCGCTGAACACCAGCGTGGCCTGCACCGTCAGCCGCAGATAGGGCGGGTTGGTGACGGTCAGCGTGGCGAAGGGGCTGGTGATCGTCGCGAGCAGCGCGCCGATCTCGCCGATGACGCCGGGATCGACCGTGGGAGCGGTGGTATCGACGATATTCGGCGTGTTCGGCCCCGCCACCGCGATCAGCCAGACGCTGCCGGGCGCGCGCCGACCGGCCGCTTCGCTGAAGGCGGGAACCACGGCGACCTGCCAGAGCGACGGGATCGCCGCCAGTACCAGCCGCGCATAATCCCACGCTGCGATGGCGAAGCCCTTGTGGCGGAGGCGTTCGGCCATCCACAGATGGAAGGCCTGCCCCGTGAGGGGCGGCGCGCCGCCAACCGACTGCATCGGTTGGACGATCGATCCGATCCCCGCGATCGGTGACTGGCTCTGCTTGATCGTGCCGGCGGGAAGCGGCTGCCCTAGGCTTTCGGCACCGCCCGGACCCTGCCACGTCGCGATCAGCGCGTTCGTCGTGACGCTTGCCACATACGCGCAATTCTCGTCGCCATCGTCCAGCACCGCGCGCAACCGAGAGGCGACGTCGATATACTGCTCCTGCGAGGTCGCGATCTGCAGCATCACCACGCCGCTGTTGCGCAGGCCGTTGGTCGTGTCGCTGACGGCGGTGATCGGTAGCCAGCGCGTCCCGAGCTGCTTCTGCCAGATGAGCGTGGAAGGGCGGCTCGACCAGCCGTCCGGCCCGGCGGTCAGGACGAACAGCAGGGATATGTCGGAAACGGCGGCCGAAAGTTCGATGTAGAAAGCCGCGGCACCCTCGATCTGGGGGATGAGCGGGGCGCTGGTTGCCGCGGTCGATGTCACCACCGCGAGGTTGGTAATCGTCGGCGTCACGGCGACGGCGGGAGGGACTGCCGGCGGGACGTTGGCGGGCGTGATCTGATCGAAGGGGGCGAGGTGCAGGAAGCGGCCGCTGTGCCCGGCTTGGGTCGAAGTGTTCACCAGTTGCGCCTGCGCCGTCCCCGTAGCGACCGTCACCGGCCCGAGCGCGATATGCGCATCGGCGAGATAG
>CAXTMT010000078.1:10347-11123 GCA_964245355.1 uncultured Sphingomonadaceae bacterium | reverse complement strand
GCACTCGTCGCCGCCGCGCTCGGCCACGATGCTCAATAAGGACTGATGATGGCCACCGACGTACTTGTCCCGACCCTTGGCGAATCGATCACCGAAGCGACGCTCGGCCAATGGCTGAAGCAGCCCGGCGAGCCGGTGAAGCGCGATGAGCCGATCGCCAGCCTGGAGACCGACAAGGTCGCGGTCGAAGTGCCCTCGCCGGTTGCGGGCGTGATGGGTGAATTGGTGGTGGCCGAGGGCGACACTGTCAATGTGGGTGCGGTGATTGGTCGCATAACCGCCGGCGCGCAGGCGCGGTCGGCTGCGACGCCGGCCGTCGCGGATCGCACCGCCGTTGGCCAGGCCGAGGTCGCTGCCCCGGTCGAGCCTGCCGCGACGCCTGCCGGCTACGGCAATCACGGCGAAGCCGCGATCGGTGACAGTCCGACGCTTTCGCCTTCGGTGCGCCGCGCCGTGCTGGAGAACCGCGTCGATCCTTCCAGGATCAAGGGCACCGGCAAGGATGGCCGCCTGACCAAGGACGATGTGCTGCTCGCCGCCAAGGTCGGTCAGGTCGAGGCGAAAGCCCCTTCGCCCGCTCCTGTCGAAAGCGCGCCACAACCCGCAACTTCCTCAACTTCGGCCGGTGGTCGCAAGGAAGAGCGCGTCCGCATGTCGCGCCTCCGCCAGACGGTCGCGCGCCGCCTGAAGGAAGCACAGAACACCGCTGCGATGCTGACGACGTTCAACGACGTCGACATGACCGCCGTGATCGAGGCGCGGGCGAAATATAAGGA
>CAXTMT010000078.1:0-10337 GCA_964245355.1 uncultured Sphingomonadaceae bacterium | reverse complement strand
ATAAGGATTTGTTCGAGAAGAAGCATGGTGTGCGCTTGGGTTTCATGGGATTCTTCGTGAAGGCGGCCTGCATGGCGCTGCGCGACATTCCCTCGGTCAACGGATCGATCGAGGGTGACGAGATCGTCTATCGCGATTATGCCGATATCTCGGTCGCGGTGTCGGCGCCGAACGGCCTCGTCGTGCCGGTGATCCGCGATGCCCAGACGATGTCGGTCGCCACCATCGAGAAGACGATCGGCGATTTCGGCAAGCGCGCCAAGGATGGTACGCTAAAGATGGAAGAGATGAAAGGCGGCACCTTCACCATCTCCAACGGCGGCGTGTTCGGCTCGCTGATGTCGACCCCGATCATCAACCCGCCGCAGTCCGGCGTACTCGGCCTCCACAGGATCGAGGATCGCCCGGTGGTGCGCGATGGCCAGGTAGTGGTGCGCCCGATGATGTACCTGGCGCTCAGCTACGATCACCGCCTGATCGACGGCCGCGAGGCGGTGACGTTCCTTGTTGCGCTGAAGAATGCTATCGAGGATCCGACAAGGCTGCTGATCGATCTGTAGAGGAAGCGATGGACTGGCGCGATCATATCTATTCCAATCCCGAGATCGGCCGTGGCAAGCCGATCTTTCCGGGTACGCGCTTCAAGGTCGAGTTCGTTCTTCAGTTGATTGCGTACGGATGGCCGTTTGAGAAAATGGCCGAAGAATATCCGGGAATTAAGCCGGAATATTTGCAGGCCGCCACCGCCTTTGCAGCCGAGCTGGTGCGAAAAAAAGGGCGGGATCAAGCCGTTTGTTTGTCTCCTGGATAAGACTGCCGTACTCCGGCGAAGGCCGGAGCGTTGGATTAAGAGCGATGAAGCCCGGCAGGGTCTACTTGATGGCAAACCATCGTCGTGGGCGAACCCATCTCGGAGTGACTAGCGATCTGCCTCGGCGGGTTTGGCAGCATCGGAACAGCGTCATTGACGGGCATTCTAAAGAAAAGGGCTGCATCCTGTTGGTTTGGTTTGAGGGGTACGACGACTTGCAGGAAGCCCGCGCCTGCGAATTGCGAATGAAAAAATGGCACCGCGCTTGGAAGTTGCGCCTGATCGAAGAGCGCAATCCCGAGTGGCGGTAGCTATATTAGGCATTTTCCTTCGCGGGGCTCCGGCTACGGCCGTAGCTTGGGGGTATGGCAGGGCGCTGAACTCCAACGCTCCGGCCTTCGCCGGAGCACAGCGAGGTAAGTAATGGCTGACTATGATTTCGACGTGCTGGTGATCGGTGCCGGCCCCGGCGGTTACGTCGCGGCGATCCGCGCGGCGCAGCTTGGGCTGAAGACCGGGTGCGTCGAGGGGCGGGAGACGCTGGGCGGCACCTGCCTCAACGTCGGTTGTATCCCGTCGAAGGCGATGCTGCATGCTTCGGAATTCTACGATCATGCCGCGAACGGCACCTTCGCCAAGCTTGGCATCAAGGTCACGCCCGAACTCGATCTCGATACGATGCACGGCCAGCGCAAGGACGCGGTCAAGCAGCTCACCGGCGGCATCGAATATCTGTTCAAGAAGAACAAGATCGAGTGGATCAAGGGCTATGCCGCCTTCACGGCCAAGGATTCGGTCAAGGTTGGCGATCGCGAGGTTCGCGCCAAGAATATCGTCATCGCCACCGGCTCGTCGGTGACACCGCTGCCGGGCGTGACCGTCGACCAGAAGATCGTCGTCGATTCCACCGGCGCGCTGGAGCTGGCGAAGGTGCCGGGCCATCTCGTCGTGATCGGCGGTGGCGTGATCGGGCTGGAGCTGGGTTCGATATGGAAGCGGCTCGGTGCCAAGGTCACCGTGGTCGAATTCCTCGACCAGATCCTGCCCGGCATGGATGGCGAGGTCCGCAAGGAATCGAACAAGATCTTCAAAAAGCAGGGCCTCGAGTTCAAGCTCTCTACCAAGGTGACCGGCGTCACCGTCAGCGGCGGCCCCGATGGTGACAGGGCGACGCTCACGCTCGAGCCCGCCGCCGGCGGCGAGGCGCAGACGATCGAGGCCGATGCGGTGCTCGTCTCGATCGGCCGCAGGCCCAACACCGATGGCTTGGCGCTCGACAAGGCCGGGATCACGCCAAACAAACGCGGCCAGATCGAGATCGATCATGACTATCGCACCGGCGTCGCCGGTATCTGGGCGATCGGCGATTGTGTGCCCGGCCCGATGCTCGCCCACAAGGCCGAGGACGAGGGCATTGCGGTGGCCGAGAATATCGCCGGCCTCACCGGTATCGTGAACCACGATGTGATCCCGAGCGTCGTCTACACCGCGCCCGAGATCGCCGGCGTCGGCCTGACCGAGGAACAGGCCAGGGAAGCCGGCGAGATCAAGGTCGGCAAATTCCCGATGATGGCGAACAGCCGCGCCAAGACCAACCACGAGCCCGACGGCTTCGTGAAGGTGATCGCCGATGCCAAGACCGACAAGGTGCTGGGCGTGTGGATGATCGCCTCGCTCGCGGGCTCGATGATCGCGCAGGCCGCGCAGGCGATGGAGTTCGGCGCCACATCCGAGGATATCGCCTACACCTGCCACGCGCATCCCACCCACGCCGAGGCTTTCAAGGAAGCGGCGATGGCGGTCACCGGCAAGCCCATTCATATCTAAACTGTACCCGTAACGACACATCGCAGTGTCGAGTGTGAAACGATTGCACCTAATCTGGATCAACGGCGTTGAGAGGGTCAGCGTAAGTGTGATCTGGAGTTTGGACGGTGGAACAGGAACGGGTGGTCGCGGTAGGGTTGCTGTCCGAGCGCGAACTTGCGTTCGTCGGCCAGAGCCTGCGGCGGGTCTATCGCATCGAGGAGAAGAGCTGTTTCGACGATTTGCTCCGCGCGATCGACGACGCCGATCGCCGCCGCGCCGGGCCGGCGGCTTAAGGAGAAACGGTTCCCAACCATAGTTAATTTAAGTTAGGCAACCCCAGGCGCCGCCCCTCGTTACGCCCGCATGACGACTATGCGCATCCCGGCCAAATCCCCGCTCAAAATGCATCACCACAAGGCGATGCTCCGGCCCGATCCTTCCCGGACCGTGATCCGCCCCTTCCTGCCTTCCGATCCCAAGGCGTTCGAAATCCCCGGCCACCCTCGTGCCGAGCGTATCGCGGAACGGGTTCGGGCGATGGATAAGGCGACGCTTGGGAAGGCATTGAAGGATGTCACCGTCTCGCTTGATGAACGTCACCGCGACGTGGATGAGATGCTGCTGCGGCGTTTCGAGGAGGTGAAGGACTCCATCCCGGGTGCCGACGCCCTCGACGAATCCTATCGCAAGCTGATCGGCGCCTATTTGAGCGAGGAATATTCGTTCGAGGCCGCCGCATTGTTCAATCCCTGTGCCGTCCTCGCGCGAAACCAGGATGACGTGCCCGAGGGCGCGATCCGCATCGCCATCTCGTTGCGCGGGATCGGCGAGGGCCATGTCTCATCGATCACCTTCCGCACCGGCATCTGGTTTCCCGCTGGCGAGCTGACGATCGATCCGGCGAGTCACACGGCCGTCGCCCCCGTGATCGAGCGCAAGGACGGCGATTCGGATGCGGCGACCGTCCTCCTCGAATGCGGCGGCAGCCGCGAGTTGTCGGAGACGGTGCTGTTCCCGATCCTGCCCAGTCAGTCTCGCGGCATCGAGGATCTGCGCACCACCCGCTTCGAAGACGATGACGGCGAAATCCATTATTACGGCACCTACACCGCCTTCAACGGCTCCGAAGCACGCTCCGAACTCTTGACCGGCAAGGATTTCCGCTCGTTCGAAATGCGGCCGATGACGGGGAGCGCCGCCGACGCCAAGGGCATGGCGCTGTTCCCGAAGCGTATCGACGGCAAATATGCGATGCTCGGCCGGCAGGATTCGGAGAGCATCTGGTATCTGACGTCGGACGATCTGCTGCATTGGGATGGCGGCGCCAAGCTGGTCAGCCCGAAATATCCGTGGGAATATGTCCAGATGGGCAATTGCGGCCCGCCGATCGAGATCGACGAGGGCTGGCTGGTGCTGACCCACGGTGTCGGCACGGTGCGCAACTACTGCATCGGCGCCTGCCTGCTCGATCGCAAGGACCCCTCCAAGGTGCTGGCGCGGACCGAGCATCCGATCCTGGAGCCCAGCCCCAAGGAACGCGACGGCTATGTGCCCAACGTGGTCTACAGCTGCGGCAGCATCGTCAAGGATCGGATGCTGTTGCTGCCTTACGGCGTGGCCGACAGCTTTACGGCATTCGTGAGCTGCAAGGTCGATGATCTGCTGGCGGCGATGCGCTGAGCGTCAGGCGCGGTCGAAAAGGTCTGGCCGCTCGATCCGCAACGCCTGGATGAGCGTGAATGTCTTGCCGTCGTTGAGGCGGTCGGTGTGCGCCATCTCCCACAAGTCGGCCAGCGGGATTTCATGCATGGTGATGCATTCGTTTTCGGTCTCGGCGCCTCCGCCAGGGCCGATGCGATCAGCCTCGGTATACGTCGCAAGATAGAGATGAATACGCTCGGTCGAAACCGCCGGCATCGGCCATACCGTCGCGACCTTTCGTAGATCGACGATGCGAACGCCGGCCTCCTCCATCGCCTCGATCCGCGCCGTCTCAGCGCTGTCGCCTTTCTCCACGCGCCCGGCAACGGCTTCCAGCAACGGCGGGGCACCAATTTCGATGACGGGCGCGCGCGGCTGCTCGACAAGCAAGGCCACCCGTCGCGCGGGATCGTAAAGCAGCACCGCCGCCGCGCAGCCATGGTCTTCGATCACGCGGGTCTCGATGGCGCCATTGTGCACCCGCAACTGCACCTCGGTCACGACCGACCAGCGATTATAGACTTCGCGTCGGGAGAGGATCATGGCGTCCATCGCTGTCGCATGGACGGGGACCGATGACTTTGCAATTCGCGGAGGCGGCTCCGCATCGGCGCGGTATCAAAATACGGCCGATCCTTCACGATCGGGCCGTAATCCCGCCGGGAGCTTTAAATCCGATCCGCCGCTTCGAATGTCGAACCGCTGGTGACCCCTACGGGAATCGAACCCGTGTTTTCGCCGTGAGAGGGCGACGTCCTAACCGCTAGACGAAGGGGCCTTCGAAGCGAAGAGCGGTGCCCCTATCGGAGCAGGGCGGGCATCGTCAAGCTTTTGTGGGACGGAACCGCCCTACGCCGCCACCCGCTCGCGCTCGCGCATTTCCTGGTTGAGCATTTCGGCAAGCAGGAACGCCAGCTCGATGCTCTGCCCGGCGTTGAGCCGTGGATCGCAGTGGGTGTGGTAGCGATCCGCCAAGCCGCTCTCGGTCACCGCCACGGCGCCGCCGGTGCATTCGGTGACGTTCTGCCCGGTCATCTCGCAGTGGATGCCGCCGCCGTGCGTGCCCTCGGCGCGGTGGACGGCGAAGAAGCCGCGAACTTCGGCCAAGATGCGCTCGAACGGGCGCGTCTTGTAGCCGTTCGCGGCCTTGACGACGTTGCCGTGCATCGGATCGCAGCTCCACACCACCGGCCGCCCCTCGCGCTTCACCGCACGGACGAGGGTGGGAAGGTGTTTCTCGATCTTGTCGTGGCCGTAGCGGGTGATCAGCGTGATACGGCCGGGAACGCGCGCCGGATCGAGCGTGTCGAGCAGGCGGAGCAAAGCATCGGGATCGAGGCTCGGGCCGCATTTCAGGCCGATCGGATTGCCGACGCCGCGCAGATATTCGACGTGCGCCGAACCTTCGAACCGAGTGCGATCACCGATCCACAGCATGTGCGCGGAGAGGCCGTACCAATCGTTGGTCAGGCTGTCCTGCCGGGTCAGCGCCTGCTCGTAGGGGAGCAGCAGGGCCTCGTGGCTGGTGTAGAAGCTCGTCTGCTTGAGCTGCGGTACGGTATCGGGACTGACCCCGCATGCCGCCATAAAGGACAGCGCCTCGCCGATGCGATCGGCCAGTTGCTGATATTGTGCGGCCCAGGGCGAGCGGCCCATGAAGTCGAGCGTCCAGCGGTGGACCTGCTGCAGGTTCGCATAGCCACCGCTGGAAAAGGCGCGCAGCAGATTGAGCGTCGCGGCCGACTGGGCGTAGGACTGGATCATCCGCTTGGGATCGGGCATCCGGCCCTCGGGCGTGAAGGCGATGTCGTTGACGTTGTCGCCACGATAGCTCGGCAGTTCGACGCCATCGATGATCTCGGTCGGGGTCGAACGCGGCTTGGCGAACTGGCCCGCCATGCGCCCGACCTTCACGATCGGCAGCTTCGACGAATATGTGAGGATCACCGCCATCTGCAGCAGTACGCGGAAGGTGTCGCGGATGGTGTTCGGATGGAATTCGGCGAAGCTCTCGGCGCAATCGCCACCCTGCAGCAGGAACGCCTTGCCTTGTGAAACCCGCGCCAGATCCTCGGTCAGAGCGCGCGCCTCGCCGGCGAAGACGAGCGGCGGATAATGGCCGAGCTCCGCCTCCGCAGCCGCCAGTGCGCCCGCGTCGGGGTAATCAGGGAGCTGCCGGGCCTCGTGACGCTTCCAGCTTTCGGGCGTCCAGTTCGTCGCCATTATCCATCCTTTCGACGGAGGCGCCCTTACGGGATGGCGGCGCGAAGGGAAAGGGCAGCGGACGCTTCGCCCACCAGCGTTCGATCGCATCGAGGATGCGGGGTGCGGCCTCGCCGCGGCCATAGGGGAAGCTGGGGCGGGACATGGCGGCGTAGGCGATGGGATCGTCGAGCAGACGATAGGCCTCGTGGAGGATGCGGGCGGGGTCGAGACCGACGAGGCGGGCGTTGCCGCTGGTAATGGGTTCGGGACGTTCGGTGATGTCGCGCAGGACTAGGGTGGGCAGGCCGATCGCGGGCGCTTCTTCCTGCAGGCCACCGCTGTCGGTGAGCAGCAGATCGCTTTCGACGAGGCGGTCGATGAGAGCGCGGTAGGGCTGGGGCGCTTCCAGGACAATGTGGGGATGGTCGGCGAGCAAGCGGCCCAGCACGGCGCCGATGTTGGGATTCGGATGAAGCGGGATACGCAGCCGCACATCGGGCCGATCTGCAAGGGTTCGAAGCGCCAGGGCGAGCGGCTCGAGATGGCCGATCGCCTCGCCGCGATGACAGGTGACGAGGATGTTGCGATGCCGACCAGACGTGCGTTGCCGGCCGCCGAGCCTGTGGAGGAAGGTATCGATCCCGGTGTTCCCGGTCACGATGACCTCGCCGGGCCTGTCTGTCAGGTTGGACGCTGCCGCCGCGCTGGGTGCGAACAGCAGGGTGGAGATGTCGTCGATCTCCTGCCGGTTGCGCTCCTCGGGCCACGGCAGATACGGATCTCCGGAACGCAGCCCCGCCTCGACATGGCCGATCGCGATGCCAAGGCGGTGCCCGATCAGCGCCGTCGCCCACGCGCTGTTGGTGTCCCCCTGGACCAGCAGCAGATCGGGCCGCAGCGCGCGTAAGGTCGCGGGCAAGGCGTCTTCCAGGGCAGCGCAGAAATCGTCCGGATCGCGATTGGGCAGGGCCAGATCGATGTCCGGTGCAAGCCCGAATTCGGCGAGGGTTTCGCGGAGCAGAGCCGGATGCTGACCGGTGGCGATCAACCCTGTCGAGACGTCCGGCCGATCGGCGGCGGCGAGAAGGATTGGCGCGACCTTCACCCCTTCGGGTCGCGTACCCGCGACTATCGCGATATTGATCGCCCTCACTGCCGGCCCCACCCTTCGTCAGTGTGGACAGGCTAGTCGAACCAAAACGGATCGACAATTTCGAATTTTGGAGATTTCCGAGGCTTGAGGTCAGTTCAGCCTACCCGATTTGCCACCAGATCGTCGACGACGGCCGGATCGGCCAGCGTACTCGTATCCCCGAGACTGGAGACGTCGCCCTCGGCGATCTTGCGGAGGATGCGGCGCATGATCTTGCCCGATCGCGTCTTGGGCAGGCCGGGGGCGAACTGGATGGCGTCGGGGGTGGCGATCGGGCCGATTTCCCGGCGGACCCATTGCGCGAGTTCCTTGCGCAGCGTGTCGGTGGGTTCGGTGCCGGCGTTCAGCGTCACATAAGCGTAGATGCCCTGGCCCTTGATGTCGTGCGGCATGCCGACCACCGCCGCCTCGGCGACATTGGCGTGCAACACCAGCGCGCTTTCGACCTCGGCAGTGCCCATGCGGTGGCCGCTGACGTTGATCACGTCATCGACCCGACCGGTGATCCACCAATAGCCGTCCTCGTCGCGCCGCGCGCCGTCGCCGGTCGTGTAGACACCCTCGAACTGGGTGAAATAGGTCGTGAAGAAGCGCTCGGCATCGCCCCACACGCCGCGCATCTGGCCGGGCCAGCTCGAGGCGATCACCAGATTGCCCTCGGCCGGCCCCTCCAGCGCCTTGCCGTCATTGTCGAGCAATTTGGGATCGACACCGAAGAAGGGCCTGGTCGCGGAGCCGGGCTTCAAGGCGGTGGCGCCGGGCAGGGGGGTGATCATCTGGCCGCCGGTTTCGGTCTGCCACCAGGTGTCGACGATCGGGCATCGGCCCTCGCCGATCACGTCGTGATACCAGCGCCACGCCTCGGGATTGATCGGCTCGCCGACGGTGCCGAGCAGCTTCAGCGATGTGCGGCTGGTCGCGGAGACGAAGCCGTCGCCCTCCTTCATCAGCGCGCGCAGCGCGGTGGGGGCGAGGTAGAGGATTTCGACCTGGTGGCGATCCACCACTTGCCAGATGCGGCTGGCGTCGGGCCAATTGGGTACGCCTTCGTACATCAAAGTCGTGCCGCCGTTCGCCAGCGGGCTGTAGACGATATAGCTGTGGCCGGTGACCCAGCCGATATCGGCCGCGCACCAGTAGATTTGCCCGGGGCGATAGTCGAAGACGAGATCGTGGGTCAGGCTCGCCCACAGCAGATAGCCGCCGCCGGTGTGCAGCACACCCTTGGGCTTGCCGGTCGATCCGCTGGTGTAGAGGATGAACAGCGGGTCTTCGGCCGACATCGGCTCGGCCGGGCAATCGACCGGGGCGGCAGCCATCGCCACGGCATAGTCCATGTCGCGGCCGGCCTGCATCGATACGTCGCCGCCCGTGGCGGGAACGACGATCACCGTCTCGACGATCTTCGCGAGGTCGCACGCTTTGTCCACATTGGCCTTGAGCGGCACTTTCTTGCCGGCGCGTCGGCCCTCGTCTGCGGTGACGATCACGGTCGATCCGCAATCCTCGATCCGCCCGGCCAGCGCCTCGGGCGAGAAGCCGCCGAACACCACCGAATGGATCGCCCCGATCCGCGCGCAGGCCAGCAGCGCGACCGCCGCCTCAGGGATCATCGGCAGATAAACGGTGACGCGATCGCCCTTCTTCACCCCGTGCGCCTTCAGCACATTGGCGAAGCGGCAGACCTGTTCGTAGAGTTCGAGATAGGTGAGGGTGCGCGGCGCTTCGTCGGGGCTGTCGGGCTCCCAGAGGATCGCGGTGGCGCCGCCGCGGCTGGCGAGGTGGCGATCGAGGCAGTTGGCCGAGACGTTGAGATGCCCGTCGGCGAACCAGCGCACCCCGAAATCGGCTTTGGCGAAGCTGCTCTCATCGCCTTTGGTGGGGAAGGTCAGCCAATCGAGCCGCTTGGCCTGCTCCAGCCAGAAGGCATCGGGATCGTCGATCGAGGCGCGGTACATCTCCTCATAGCGCGCGGCATCCACCTTCGCATGGCGCGCCCATTCGGCGGGGACGGGATAGGTCTCGCTCAACTGCCTCTCCTTCGCGCCGATTCGTCGCGCGGTTGATGCTGTTTATCCGCTCCCGGCGTCGCGGCGAAGATGCTGGTTCGAGGAAGGAACGGGGTGGGGAACACCGCCCGACGCTCGTTGCGGACCCGTATCGATGGGAACGTCGGCATCGCCGTCCCGTTCTCGGGCCTGACGGTTTCCGATTTGGAGAGATATCATGTTCAGTGCCAAGCACCTTCTTACCGGCATCGCCGCGGCCGGCGTACTCGCGATGGCGGCGGCCTCCCCTTCGCTGGCCGAGGGCAAGGGCGATCGTGCGCAGCAGGCGATGGCCGAAGCGCAGGGCAAGATCGACACCGCCGGCAAGCTGCCGCAGGTCGGCGAGACCGCCCACCTCGAGATCGACGCACAGAACGCACTGCGCCAGGCGCATGAACTGGTTTCGGCCGGGCATAAGGAAGAGGCGATCCACGCCGCACTGCACGCCTCCGAACTCGCCGATCGCGCGACGGCGGTCTCGCTCCAGCAACAGCATGCGGCGAACGTCGATGCGCGATCGAACGCCGCCGCCGCGCAATCCGATGCCGCGCAGGCCAACGCCCGCTCCGATGCCGCCGAGGGCGCTGCAAAGGCTGCACAGGCCTATGCC
>CAXTMT010000077.1:10536-11441 GCA_964245355.1 uncultured Sphingomonadaceae bacterium | reverse complement strand
GTTAGAGACTTTGCTCAGCCATCCACCTGATCGAGATAATCGCCATAGCCCTCTGCCTCCATCTCCTCCTTGGCGACGAACCGCAGCGACGCGCTGTTGATGCAATAGCGCAGCCCGCCGCGGTCGCGCGGGCCATCGTCGAAGACGTGGCCCAGATGGCTGTCGCCATGCTTCGAGCGGACTTCGATGCGGACCATGCCCAGCGTACCGTCGCGCAGTTCGGCGACGTTGGCGGGCTCGATCGGCTTGGTGAAGCTCGGCCAGCCGCAGCCGCTCTCATATTTGTCGGCCGAGGCGAACAAAGGCTCGCCCGAGACGATGTCGACATAGAGGCCCGCCGCCTTGTTCTTCAGCAGCGCGCCGGTGCCGGGGCGCTCGGTGCCGCTTTCCTGCGTCACCCAGAATTGTTCGGGGGTGAGCGCGGCGATGGCATCCTCGGACTTGCGATAATCGGGCATGTGTTTCTCCTCGCGCCCCAAGATGGGAACGCGCGGGCGATCTGTCGAGCCGTGCGTAGCCTCGCAAGAGGCGTATCGAAGGCGAGACGCCATTTCGGCCAGGGTCCCCCGAAAGCAATATTTTCGTGGATGCCCGACTTGCGCAATGCTCCTCAGGATGAGCGGTCAATTGGAAGCTATTTATCGAACAGATAAGGCAGCACGGGCGGCCCATGCCCCAGCTCGCCGGCGCGCGCCGAGAGTGTGCCGAAGCCGTCTTCCAGCATCTGCTTCATATCCCGGCTGCGCGCCGCGACCGAGGGCTCGCCCAGCACCACGCCGATCAGCCGCCGTCCGTTGCGGATCGCGGAGGCGGCCAGCGTGAAACCGGCATCGGCGGTGTAGCCGGTCTTGATCCCGTCGAGCCCCAGCACATGGCCGAGCAAAGCATTGTGATTGGCGTAGGTC
>CAXTMT010000077.1:0-10526 GCA_964245355.1 uncultured Sphingomonadaceae bacterium | reverse complement strand
GCGTAGGTCTGGTTGCGGTAATTGGCGGTGCGCAGGCTGAAATAGGTGTAATAGTTGGGGAAATTGCGCAGCAAGGTTGCCGAGAGGGTGGCGATGTCGCGCGCGGTGGTGACGTTGTCGGGGTTGGGCAGGCCGGTCGGGTTGGCGAAATGGGTGCGCGTCATGCCGAGCATCGCCGCCTTGGCGTTCATCCGCGCGACGAACGCCGCCTCGCTGCCGCCGACCCGCTCGGCCAGCGCCATCGCGAGATCGTTGGCGGATTTCACCGCGATGATCCGGATCGCCTCCTCCACCGGCAGCGAATGGCCGATGCCGAGGCCCAGTTTCGACGGCTTCTGGTAAGCGGCGTTGCGCGAGATGACGAGCGGCTCGTCCATCCGCAGCCGCCCGTCGCGGATCGCCTCGAACGCCAGATAGAGCGTCATCACCTTGGTGATCGAGGCGGGGTGGCGCTCGCTGTCGGGATCGTCGGCGTAGAGGATCTCGCCGGTGCGCCCGTCGAGCAGGATCGCCGAAACCGCGGTCGGTTGCGCGCGGGCCGGGGAGGCGGTCAGCAGCGCTGCGGCGCACAGGGCGAACCCTGCAGTGAGTCGACGCAAGTGCATGCGTGGCGGCCCGTTCCCCTTTGATCGTCGGAGTTTATCCGAGGTAGGGTCGCGCGGGAATCGCGGGGATCAACGGTCTGGCGCGGAAGCGACTCGCTTGGCCTCTAAAAGCCCCTCCCTTCAGAGGAGGGGAGTTCATTCATGCAGCAGCCGCCACCCTGTCGGCAGGTAATCGGTCGACATATAATAATAGAGCTTGCACGTCCCATCCGCCGTGTAGCTCGCGGCTTTCGTGGTGCCGAACGCGATCGTGCCGAGGAAGATCGGGCCGCCGCTGTCGCCGCTCTTGCACTTGGGACCCTGCACCGCGACCCACAGCGCCGGGCACACGCCCGCGCACAAATTCCCCGGCGGGGCATAATCCACATACTGCACGACCGAGCAGCTATACCCCGTGCGCTCGCCGCGATGGCAGACGAAATCGCCGACGCGGGTGCTGGTGCGGTTGCGCCAGCTGGTGATCGGGCGGGGGCGATCGCTGTTGTCGGCGCGGATCAGCGGGGCGAGCGGCCCGAGCGTCGCATGGATCTGAACGTCCTGATAGCGCGCCCCCCATGCGCCGATCAGGGTGAGCGGCTGATCGTGCCTGTCCTGATCGACGTAGCTCAGCGCATCGGGACAATGGGCGGCGGTGGTGATGCCGGTGCGGGTGCCGTCGGTCACCGCGAAGCCTGTCGTGCAGAGATATTTCCGCTTGTCGCCGGGCTCGGCGCCGATGACCCGGCCGCCGCCTTCGATGGCAAGATCCTTGTCGCTTTCGGGCCACGTCAGGACGCGCACCGGCACATGGGCGATGGCGGCGAGGCGGCGGGCGGTGGCGGCTTCGCTGTCGCCGTCGAGATCCTCGGCGCGCAGCGTGATCGTCAGTACGCCGTGCCGCGCATCGACCCCCATGCCGAGCGGATGCTTGACCGCCGCGCGCAGCGGATCGCCATAGGCATCGATCGCAGCAAGCAGTCGATCGCGCGTCGCGGCGGCGCCGGTGCGGAAATCGACCGTCACGGGGACACCCGCGACCGACACCTGTTGCGAGCGCACGGGGGTGTCGCCGGTCAGCACGACGATGATCCGCCATTTGGGCTTGTGATCGATCAGGATGCCGGCGAGCCGATCGCGCCAGGTCTCGGCGAGCTTGTCGGTAAGGGCGACGCTCGCCTCCTGCAGCTCCAGCTCCATCACTGCCTGCATCAGCGGCGTGTCGAAGCGCTTGGCATATTCGCGGCCGTCGGCGAGCAGCGCGTCGAGCTGGCTTTCGGGCGGGATCTGGCGCGGGGCGGAGACGATCATGTCCGGGTACAGGATCACGGGTTCGGCGGGCAGCGGGGTCGCCGCCGCCTGCGCCAGCGCCAGCCACAACGCCACCGTCACTTTGCCTGCGTCATCGTCATCGTCGCTGCAAACGGGCGACGGCGCGGCTGGTGCCGTGCGGATGCGGTGGTTAGAGGGTCAGCATGACCGATCCCGATACCCTGTTCGACGAATGGCTGGCCGAGGCGCGCGCCTCCGAGCCCAACGATCCCGAGGCGATGACCGTCGCGACCGTCGATGCGGAGGGGCGGCCTTCGGCGCGGATGGTGCTGCTCAAGGGCCATGATGCGCACGGCTTCGTTTTCTACACCAACCGGCAGAGCCGCAAGGCCGGTAACCTGGGTATGAACCCGGTTGCGGCCCTGCTCTTTCACTGGAAGTCGCTGCGGCGGCAGGTGCGGATCGAGGGGCCGGTCTCGCTGGTCGGCGATGCCGAGGGCGATGCCTATTTCGCGAGCCGCGCGCGGGCGTCGCAGCTCGGCGCCTGGGCATCGGACCAGTCGCGCCCGCTCGATGCGCGCGAGACGTTCGAGGCGCGCTACGAGGCGATGGCCGCGCGGTTCGAGGGCGGCCCGGTGCCGCGCCCGCCGCATTGGGGCGGCTACCGGGTGCGCGCCGAACGCGTCGAATTCTGGCAGGATCGTGCCCATCGCCTCCACGAACGCCGACTCTTCACCCGCGATGGAAGCGGATGGACCGAAGGATTGCTGTACCCATGACGACTTTGCCGTTCATCCAGGTCGATGCTTTTGCCGACAGGCCTTTTACCGGCAACCCGGCGGCGGTGATGCCGCTGGAGGCGTGGCTCGACGAAGCGACGATGCAGGCGATCGCCGCCGAGAACAATCTCGCCGAAACCGCCTTTACCGTGCCGTATGCCGGCGACGAGGCGGATTATGAGCTGGTGTGGTTCACGCCCACGGCCGAGGTGGCGATGTGCGGGCATGCGACGCTGGCATCGGGGCATGTGCTGATCGGTGATCGCGACACGGTGCGCTTCAAGACCCGAACGGCCGGCGTACTGGAGGTGGCGCGCGACGGCGAGGGCTATGCCCTGTCGCTGCCGGCGTGGACGCCTGCGCCCAAGCCTTTGCCCGATATCGTGGGGGCGCTGGGGATCGATCCGGCCGCGGTCATCGAGACCTTGTGGCACACGCGCGATTACAGTGTGATCGTGCTGAAGGATGAAGCGGCGGTGCGCGCCTGCGATCCCGATTTCCGCAAGCTTGCTGCGTTCGGCGACTGGCTGACGATCGTCACCGCGCGGGGGCAGACCGCCGAAATCGTCAGCCGCGCCTTCGCGCCGGGGGCGGGGATCGACGAGGATCCGGTGACCGGCTCGGCGCACGCCGTCGTCGTGCCCTATTGGGCTGGCGTACTCGGCAAGAACAGCTTCACCGCCTTCCAGGCTTCGCCGCGCGGCGGGCACCTTGCCTGTCGGATGACTGGCGACCGGGTGGTGCTGGGCGGCACCTGCGTGACGGTGATCGAAGGCACGATGCGGCTGTAGCCCAATCCTCCCCCGCCAGGGGAGGATTGGGAAGTCACCGCGCCCAACCCTTCGCCGCGGGCTCCAGCGTTCCCAGAAACGCCGCCGCACTCGCCCGATACGCCTGCCGTTGCGCCTCCGCCATCCGATCCCAAGTCGCATACATGTTCGCCATCCGCCGGTTCCGCCGGAAGCGCCGTTCGTGGCGGGCGAGGAAGTCCCAGTAGAGGGCGTTGAACGGGCAGGCGTCCGGGCCGATCTTCCGCTTCACGTCGTAGCGGCATGTGCGGCAATGATCCGACATGCGATCGATATAGGCGCCGCCGCCGGCATAGGGCTTGGTGGCGAGGCGGCCGCCATCGGCGTGCTGGCTCATCGCAAGGACGTTGGGCAGCTCGACCCATTCATAGGCATCGGCATAGACGACGAGGAACCAGTCGGCGACATCCTGCGGGCGGACGCCGGCCAGCATCGCGAAATTGCCGAGGACCATCAGCCGCTGGATGTGGTGAGCGTAGGCATTGTCGCGGGTGTTGCGCACCGCTTCGGCGAGGCACAGCATTTCGGTCTCGCCGGTCCAGTAGAATTCGGGCAGCGGGCGGGTGGCGTCGAGAGCATTGGCCTCGGCGACCCGCGGCATCTCCAGCCAATAATAGCCGCGGACATATTCGCGCCAGCCGATGATCTGGCGGATGAAGCCCTCGGCGGCGTTGAGCGGCACATGCCCCGCCGCATAAGCATCGGCGGCGGCCTGCGCGACCTCCAGCGGGGTGAGCAGCCCCAGGTTGAGCGCGGGGCTCAGCCAGCTATGGTAGAGCCAGTCCTGCCCGGTCACCATCGCATCCTGATAGGTGCCGAAATCGGGCAGGGTCGTGCGGACGAAATGACCGAGCGCTTGGCGGGCCTGCGCGGCGGTGACGGGGAGGGCGAATTTCTCCAGCCGGCCGAAATGATCGGCGAAACGATCGGCGACCAGCGCCATCACCGCCTGCGTCGTCTCGTCGGGCGCGAAGTGCATCGGTTCGGGATAGTTGAGCCCGCGCCTGGGCGGCTTGCGGTTATCCGTGTCGAAATTCCATCGGCCGCCCTCGGGCTTGCCGTTCGGCAGCATCAGCAGACCCGTCTTGCGGCGCATCGCGCGGTAGAAGAACTCCATCACGAGGTCGCCCCGCGCCTGCGCCCAGGTCTGGAATTCGAGGATGCCGCAGATGAAGCGATCGTCGGGCAGCACCTCGACCGGCAGGCCGAACCCCTTCGCCCAGCCGTCGATCATCGCCTGCACCCGCCATTCGCCGGCCTCGACGATGCGTATTGTCTCCGGACGGTGCCGTTCGATGGCGCGGGCGATCTCGCCGGTGAAGCTGCCGCTGTTTGCAGCGTCGTCGAGACGTATGTAATCGACCGTCCAACCGTCGGCGCGCAATTCCTCGGCGAAGTGGCGCATGGCCGAGAGGATCAGCGCGATCTTGCGCTTGTGATGGCGGACGTAGGTCGTCTCGTCCGCGACCTCCATCATCAGGACGATCGCCGCGTCCCGATCGATATCACGCAGCGAGGCTAGACCGCGGGATAGCTGGTCGCCGAGGATGGGGATGATGGTGGTCACGTCTTTGGGCAGCCGCCGATCACATCGACGACATGCCCTTGCCCGCCGGCATCATGTTCGCATCCAGATGGTGCATGATCCACAGCGACCCCAGCACGACCAGCAGCACGATCAGCAGCCCGAACGCCAGCGCGAGGATGTTGTTGGTGTTGTCCGGGCCGGAGGTGACGTGGAGGAAGAACACCAGGTGGACCCCCATCTGCGCCACCGCCAGCGTCAGCAGCGCGGCGGGGATGGCGGGGCCGTAGATCCAGCCGACGTGCAGCATCGCGAACGAGGCGGCGGTCAGCCCGGCGGCGATCGCGGTGCCGATCAGGTAATTGACGAGGCCGTGGCCGGCGCTCTCGTCGTCGCCGGGCGCGCGATCGGCTTCCGCGCCGCCGGTCTCGGCCTCGGTATCGCTCATGGCAGCTTCCCCAGCAGATAGACGATGGTGAACAGCGCGACCCAGATGATGTCGAGCGCGTGCCAGAACAGGCTGAAGCACATCAGCCGGCGCAGGATGTTGGGCCGGAAGCCCTTGACCCAGATCTGCGCCATCATCGTGCCGAGCCACAGCAGCCCGCAGGAGACGTGCAGCCCGTGGCAACCGACGAGCGCGAAGAAGGCCGAGAGGAAGGCCGAGCGATCCGGCCCGGCGCCGTGCGCGATCAGATCGGCGAACTCGCGCACCTCCAGCACCACGAAGCCGAAACCCAGCAGCCCGGTGAGCAGCAGCCCGATCTGTACGCCGAGCATGTTGCGCTTGTCGGCGAAGATCACCGAGACCCCGCACAGGAAGGAGGAGGCGAGCAGCAGCGCGGTCTCCCACGCGACATTGGTCAGGTCGAAGATCTGCGTTCCCGTGGGGCCGCCGTCGGTGTGGGTGCTCAGCACCGCATAAGCGGCGAAGAACGCCGAGAACATGATGAAGTCGGAGAGCAGGAAAATCCAGAAACCATAGCCGGTGACGATCCGCTTCGATGCGGGGCCGCTGCCGGAATCGCCGCTGCCGTGGGCATTGGCCCCAAGGTTGTGCGGATCGCCGCCGCTGGCCGGCACACGCAGATAGGTCGGCGCCATGCTCATGCGGATCGCTCCAGCCCGAGCATGTGATGCTCCCGCGCGCGGCGGCGTTCGCGATCGATGCGGGCGACTTCCTCGGCGGGTATCTCCTCCTCGGCATGGTCGCGCCAGGCGAAGGCCACGAAGGTGGCGAAGGCGCCGACGAAACCCAGGAGCGCCAGCCACCAGATGTACCAGATCAGCGCGAAGCCGATCATCACCGCGAAGAAGGCGGTGACGACCCCGGTCGCCGAATTGCGCGGCATCTCGATCGGCTGATAAGCGGGCTCATCGGTCAGCGCCGATTGCTCGAGCGCCTTCTGCTTGATGCCCCAATAGGCTTCCTCGCCCTCGACATCGTACAGCACGGCGAAATTGAACGCGGGCGGCGGCGAGGGGGTCGCCCATTCGAGGCTGCGGCCATCCCACGGATCGCCGGTCAGGTCGCGACGCTGATCGCGGGTGCGGATCGAATAGACCAATTGGATGATTTGCGCCGCGATGCCGCAGGCGATGATCGCTGCGCCGGCCGAGGCGACGAGCAGCCAGGGGTGCCATTCGGCGACATCGTAATGCTGCATCCGCCGGGTCATCCCCTCCAGCCCCAGCACGTAGAGCGGCAGGAAGGCGACGGCGAAGCCCACTAGCCAGCACCAGAAAGCGACCTTGCCCCACGCCTCGTCCAGCGTGAAGCCGAACGCCTTAGGGAACCAATATTCGTAACCGGCGAAGGCGCCGAACAGCACACCGCCGATGATGACGTTATGGAAGTGCGCTACCAGAAACAGCGAATTGTGCAGCACGAAGTCGGCGGGCGGCACCGCCATCAGCACACCGGTCATCCCGCCGATCACGAATGTGCAGATGAAGCCCATCGCCCACAGCATCGGCGTCGCGAAGCGGATGCGCCCGCCATACATGGTGAACAGCCAGTTGAAGACCTTCACGCCGGTCGGCACCGCGATGATCATCGTCATCACCCCGAAGAAGGCGTTGACGTCGGCGCCCGCGCCCATCGTGAAGAAATGGTGGAGCCAGACCATGAAGCTGAGCAAACAGATCGCCATCGTCGCCAGCACCATCGATCGGTAACCGAACAGCGGCTTCGACGAGAAGGTGGAGATCACCTCGCTGAACACGCCGAACATCGGCAGGATCAGGATATAGACCTCCGGATGCCCCCACGCCCAGATGAGGTTGTTGAACATCATCACGTTGCCGCCGGCTTCGTTGGTGAAGAAGTGGAAGCCGAGGTAGCGATCGAGCGTCAGCATCAGCAAAGTGGCGGTGAGGATCGGGAAGGCGGCGACGATCAGCAGGTTGGAGGCCAGCGTCGTCCAGCAGAAGATCGGCATGCGCAGATAGCTCATGCCCTTGGTGCGGATCTTGAGCACGGTGGTGACGAGATTGACCCCGGACATGAGTGTGCCGACGCCGGCGATGTTGAGCGCCCACAGATAATAATCGACCCCGACGCCGGGCGAGTAGGCAAGCTCGGAGAGCGGCGGGTAAGGCAGCCAGCCGGTACGCGCAAACTCGCCGACGAGCAGCGAGAGATTGACGAGCAGCATGCCCGCCGCGGTCAGCCAGAAGCTCACCGAATTGAGCGTCGGGAAGGCAACGTCGCGCACACCGAGTTGCAGCGGCATGGCGAAGTTCATCAGCCCGACGACGAACGGCATCGCCACGAAGAAGATCATGATCGTGCCGTGCGCGGAGAAGACCTGATCATAATGTTCAGGTGGCAGGAAGCCGCCGGAATTATAGGCCATCGCCTGCTGCGCGCGCATCATGATCGCATCGGAGAATCCGCGCAGCAGCATCACCAGCGCGAGGACGCAATACATCACCCCGATGCGCTTGTGATCGACCGAGGTGATCCACTCGCGCCACAGATAGGGGAACCACCCCTTCCAGACGACGAAGGCGAACACCCCGCCCGCGATGGCGAAGACGGTCAGGGAGGCGATCAGCGGAATCGGCTGATCGAGCGGCAGGGCTTGCAGGGTCAGGCGTCCGAACATGTTATGGCCTTCCCGGCGATACGCTCGGCGGTGGGCCGGAGGCGGGCTTCACTTTCTGCGCGACGATCTCGTCGAACAGGCGCGGCTGGATGCGGCCGTAGGCGAAGGGCTGCGGCACCGTATCCTGCTTCGACAGCTGTTTGTAGGCGGCGACATCCAGCGTGGGGCCGGCGTGTGCTGTGTCGGCGGCCCACTTCGCGAATTGATCGGCGGGCAGCGCGTCGGTCGAGAAATGCATATCGGAAAAACCGTCGCCCGAGAAATTGCTGGAAAGCCCGCGATAGCGGCCGGGCGCATCGGCGCGCAGCCACAGCCCGGTCTCCATTCCGTTCATCGCATAGATCATCGATCCGAGCCGGGGGACGAAGAAGGCGTTCATCACGCTCGCCGAGGTGATGCGGAAATGGACCGGCCGCCCGATCGGCAGCACCAGCCGGTTGACGCTGGCCACGCCCTGCCCCGGATAGACGAACAGCCATTTCCAATCGAGCGCGACGACGTCGATCTCCAGCGGCGCGGCCTGCGCGCCCGGGGCGGCGGGCACCGGCCTGTACGGATCGAGCTCGTGGCTCGCCACCCAACTCATCCCGCCGAGGAACAGGATGGTGAGCACGGGGATCGACCAGGTGACCAGCTCGATCCGCCCCGAATAGACGAAATCCGGGCGGAACCGCGCGCGCTTGTTGCCGGCACGATACCAGAAGGCGAAGCCTAGCGTCACGAGGATCACCGGCACCACGATGCACAGCATGATCGCCACGCTATCGAGCAGGATCGTCTTCTCGCCCTGACCGACCGGCCCGGCGGGGTCGAGCACCTGCGAGCAACCGGCAAGAGGGAAGGGCAAGGCGAGCGCCGCGCGCGTCCATCGGGGATTAGTCACGACCCGATCCCATCCCGATCCGCGCGGGATATGCTGGGGATGATCCGGGTCGGCAAAACACTGCAAGGCGTGGAGAGCTTTCGTTTACCGTCAAACACCGATCACGCCCGTCCGATCCTTGCAGCACAGGCTTCGCGTCGAAAAGCGACGAATGGTGTGCTCGCCGCAGGCATGGCCCGCTGCGCCGATCATTTCGGTGGCTGCCGCTTGGCGTCCATCGCCTGGCCCGGAGTCGGTGTTGCCAGCAATTCCGCATTGCCCTGATCCATCCCGTCGGTGGCGTTCGTCGAGGCGTTGATCGTGCTGAGCTCGGCATTGGTGGCCTCGTTGGTCTGCTGGATCGTCGGTTGCGTACCGTGGCAGGCGGCGAGCGCGACGAAACCCGCGAAGAGGGCGGCTCGTCCAATTTTGCGGCGGTGCAACAAGACGTTTTCCTTTCGGCGCGGATGTGAGACGATCCCGTAAGACCTGTCCGGGGATCGTTTGGGGGCAACGCGCGTCTGTTCGTTTTGGGCAATTCGGCGCATCGCATTGGGGGTTTTCGTTGGCGATTGAGGCACTGATCGCACGCTACGGCCTCGTCGCCGTCTTCGCGGGCGCCGGAATCGAGGGCGAGGTCGCGGTGATCACCGGCGGCATCCTCGCGCAGAGTGGGGTACTCTCGGTATGGGGGGTGATGATCGCCGCCGGCGCGGGCGCCTGCCTCGTCGATCAGCTCTGGTTCTGGACGGCGCGGCATTTCGCGCACACCAAATGGGTCGAGCGGGCGAAGCGCAAGCCGACCTTCCAGCGCGCCCTCGATATCCTCGAGCATCATCTGATCCTGTTCACATTGGGCTTCCGCTTCATTTACGGGATGCGCACGGTGACACCGATCGCCATCTCCGCCTCGCGCATCCGCACCCATACTTTCGTATTGCTCAATATCGTCTCCGCCGCGATCTGGGGTCCGATCATGACCGGGATCGGCTATGGTTTCGGGCAGGTGCTCGGGCCGTGGCTGAAGGGGCCGAGCGCGACCTTGGTCGGGCTCGGTGCGCTGGCGCTTGTGGTATTGGGCGTCCTTCTCTTCAATTGGAGGAAGGGGCGGCGGGATAAGCCGCAGGCGGCGCATCCGTAAGCTTCCTGTAAGCCGAATGGCGTAGGGCGGCGGCGGCTGAGGGTCCCACCCGGCAGCTAAACGGGGCAGCCTCGCCTGACACCCCTGGCGGGGCTGCCCTTTTCGCCGCGGCCGCGATCGGTGCCCGCGAACACCGGATTTGAAGAGCGTTGCAGGTTCGGGTTAAGCAACACCGTGCGCCAGTCTCCCGCCAAACCATCGGACAATGCCGAGATCGAGCTCATCCGCTCGCTGTACGATGCGCTCGTGCCGGCGGCGATCATGTCGCTCGGCTTCCTCATATGCGGCGGACTGATCCTCGCGCGCTATCCCGATCCGCTGCTCGAACCGCCCTATATCGGCGGCGTGATCGCCTCGGCGCTCCGCCTTTCGGTTGCTTTCGTCGATGCCGCCAAGGCGCGGCGGGAGGATCTGACCATCATCCGGGCTCGTGCGCTGGAGCAGCGC
>CAXTMT010000076.1:0-11449 GCA_964245355.1 uncultured Sphingomonadaceae bacterium | reverse complement strand
GCCGAGCCGGGTCAGCCGCTCGATCAGCGCGCCGCCGCCGCCGCTGGCATAAGGCGGGTCGAGCAGCAGCAGGTCATACGCCTCGCGCGCCGGCCCCAGTGCCGACACCGAAACCGGCAGCACATCGCCCTTGGCCCCGAGCTTCGCGATATTGGCCTCGAGCGCCGTCACCGCCGCCCTGTCCTGATCGACGAAGGTCGCATGCGCCGCGCCGCGCGACAGAGCCTCCAGCCCGAGCGCGCCGGTGCCCGCGAACAGATCGGCCACCCGCAGACCCTCGAACGAGCCGAGCCGGCTCTGCAGCATCGAGAACAGCCCCTCGCGGGTGCGATCGGCGGTCGGCCGGGTGGTCTCGCCCTTGGGCGCCAGCAGCACACGGCCGCGCCATTGTCCGGAAATGATGCGCATAGGGCGGGCTTTAGTCGAGGGTGACGGCCAGAGGAATGGCGGATGCGCCGCACGGGCAGGCCCCTCATCATCGACCTTTCCCGCCCTGTACGCTCCCGTTGTCGCCGATGCTTACAAGGCGGGCATAGCTCCGCCGTCGACGTGCAAGTCGATGCCCGTGATGTAACCGGCAAGCGGACTGCACAAGAAGGCAACGGCCCGGCCGATATCCTCCGGCTGTCCCACCGTCCCGGCTGGCACCTCGAAGACATGGGGCAACACGGCGCGCTCGATTTCCTTCCACGGCGCGTCCGCCGCGGCCCAGCCCTTGTCGTCGGCCATTTTGCGGAACGCGGCTTCCAGCTTCGGCGTCAGGATCGTGCCGGGCGAGACGGCGTTGACCGTGATCCCATCGACCGCCGCCGCCTTCGACAGCGACTTGGTGAGATTGTTCATGGCGGCCTTGCACGCCGAATAGTCCGGACCGGTCGGCGGGGGCAGTGAGCCGGCGAGGCTGGAGACGTTCACGACGCGGCCCCAGCCGGCGGCCCGCATCTTCGGCAGCAGCAGATTCGTCAACCTGACCGTCGCCACGACATTGCGATCGAAGGCGGCCACCCACGCCTCGACCGGCGTCTCCTCCCAGGCATGCTTCTCGCCCGATCCCCCGGCATTGTTGACGAGGATGTCAACGCCGCCGAGCAGGCGCTCGCTCTGAGCAACGATATCGATGACGGCCGCGTCGTCGGTCAGGTCGCCCGTCACGACCACCGCCGTGCCGCCGCTTTCGCCGATCGACGCGGCAACGCGACGTGCCCGGTCGGCGTCGCGGCCGTGGACGGCGACGGTGACACCTTCGTCGGCCAGCAGCCGCGCAATGGTCTCGCCGATGCCCACGCTACTGCCGCTGACGAGCGCTCGTTTTCCCTGAAGCTGCAAATCCATCCTGATCACCGTCGATTGCTTGACGGCCGCTCTTACCAACTCGCCGTCCAAAAGCCGACAGGACGTTTCCCATCTAAAAGCCGACGTTTGAAAGCACCTCAGGTCGATCTTTTTTCGCGAACAAAACAAGAATAAATGCTATCCTACAGACGGGGATTCGTGTTAGCTGGGATTCCTTTTCGCGACTTACCGGAGGACCGATCCCGTGCTGCTCATCCTGCTGGCCGCCTTGCGCTCGGGCTGATTTTTGGCCGTGGCCCGGCGTTCGTGCCCGGCCGGGCGCGGCGGATGGCAGTCCCCACCTTCCGCGATTGCGCATCCAATGCGGGGCGGGAAGCAGGGTGAGGGGTGACAGGCCGTCACGTTCGTCACCTTCCGCGCCCATTCGGCTGGCCGCGCGAACCGCGTACGAGGGTACACTTTGTAAACTTAAGCGGTGGTCGCAAACCGCGCACCGGCGCCGTCGGCGGCTTGTTACGGCGGCGTTTTTGCTTACACCTTCGCGGCTTGCCGTGGGAGTCTGCGATGCGTCGGGTTGCGTGTGGGATGGCTTTGGCGCTGGCGCTGGCGGGGTGTCACAGGCACGCGGCTTCGGGACCGGCTGCGGCGCAGGGCGGTGCCTTCAAGGAGATCGCCTGGCGCGAGGGCGATGTCGACGATGCCTTTGCCGAGGCGAGGGAGGCGAACAAGCCGGTCCTGCTCTATTGGGGCGCGAAATGGTGCCCGCCGTGCAATCTGATGAAGCAGACCTTGTTCAAGGATCCGGCCTTCATCGCCGAGACCGCGAATTTCGTCCCCGTTCACCTGGATGGCGACAGCAAGGGCGCGCAATTGTGGGGCGAGCAGTTCGGCATCGCGGGCTACCCCACCGTCATCATCCTGCGCCCCGACCGGAGCGAGGTCACACGGCTGACCGGAGGCGGGGCGGCGGCCACGCTCGCCGGTGTGCTGAAGCTGACCGCGACGCGCACCACCTCGACCGAGGATCTGCTCAAGCGCGCCGACGATCCGAAAAGCCTCTCGGCCGACGATTGGAAATTGCTCGCCAGCTATGATTGGTTCGACGATCCCAAGCATTTCGGCGACGCCGAAAAGGAAGCCGCGCTGCTGGCGCGGCTTGCGGCGGCGGCGCCCGATCCGGCGGTTCGGCGCCACCTGGCTTTGGTCGGGCTGGGGCTGTCGGCCGGCTCCGGCGATGTCGCCAGGCTGAGCCCCGAGCAACTGGCGCAATTCCGTGCGATCCTGCAGCCGATGCTGACCGATTATGAAGAGGTGAAGGCCAACCGGCAGGAGCTTTACGCGTTCGCGCCGGCGATGATCCGCGCGCTTCCCGACGCGGCCGAACGCAAGGCGCTGGGCGATTCTCTGATCGTCACGCTCGATCGCGTCGCCGCCGATCCCGCGCTTCCGCTCAGCGATCGGCTCGGCACGCTCCAGGCCGATATCGCACTGTCGAAGGGCGAAAACGGCGGCAGGGTTTCACCGGCGGTGCTCGCCAAGGTGCGCGGACGCGTCGCGGCGGTGGACAAGGCCGCGGACAATCCGATGCTGCGCCAGGCGGTGATGCCGAACGCCGGCAGCCTGCTCGACGATGCGGGCGACAATGCCGGCGCTACCAAGCTGCTCACCGCCGAATTGCCGCACGCGATCGCGCCTTATTATTTCATGGTCGACCTCGCCAATTTCGCCGAGGAGCGGAAGGATAAGCGGGCTGCGATCGCCTGGATGCGCAAGGCCGCCGAAACCGCGCAGGGGCCGGCGACGCGCATTCAATGTGCGATCTTCTATGCGAACTAAGTCACCGCGCAGACCCCCGAGGACAAAGCCGAGGTCGAGAAGAGCGCGGGCATGGTGATCGATGCCGTCGCCGCCAACACCGGCGGCTATGCCGAGCGCACCGCCAAGAAGGTCGGCACGTGGGGCAAGGCGATGCGGGACTGGAGCAAGAAGCACGACGGTGGCGCGGTGCTGGCGCGGCTTCAGGGGCGGCTCGGCGCGGCCTGCGCCAAGGGCGGCGGCGGGACGTGCGGCAAGGTGCTGACCGCCGCCTAGACGCCCCCCCCGGCACCTGCCCTTATTCGCCTTCGCGGCTGAGGCGGCAGCCGATCGGCGCCGTCTACCCATCGACGATTGTAACGCGTTTGTTGCCGATGCTTCCGCGTCGGTGCGACGGCATCGATCCGTATCAGTCAATCCCCAATCAACGAATGATGGGAATATGTCCAACCTGATATAAGCAACTATAATCCGGCAACGAACGCGCTACAAATACGTCACAGTGAAATATTACCGTAACGAAAGAGTCGCCGATCGGCGTTAGCCAGCCCCCAAGCGGACATTCTGTCCGAACCGGGGGCAATGATGAAACTCAATACGGGCCATGGCCTGCCTGTTCTGCTGGCCAGTACTTTCCTGATGAGCGCCGGTTTTTCGCCGCTAGTTGCGGCCGTAGGCGATCCCGCGCCGGTGGCCGCCGATGCCGTCGCCGATCAGCCCGCGCTTTCGGACATCGTCGTCACCGCCACCAAGCGCGAGACCAACCTGCAGAGCACGCCGATCGCGATCAACGTGGTCGATTCCACCGCGATCAAGGATCGCCATATCCAGAGCCTCTACGATCTGGCCGACGGCGCGGTGCCGTCGCTGCGCGTCGCCACCTTCGAAGCGCGCCAGACCGCGCTCACCATCGGTATCCGCGGCATCGTGCCGCTCGACGCCAACCAGCCCGCCCGCGAACAGGGCGTCGGCATCTATATCGACGGCGTCTATCTCGGCCGCCAGCACGGCCTCAACGCCGCGCTGTTCGACGTCGAGCGGATCGAGGTGCTGAAGGGTCCGCAGGGGACTTTGTTCGGCCGCAACACCGAGGGTGGCGCGCTCTCGATCGTCACCAAGGCGCCCACCGGCGAGTTCGGCGGCCGCGTCACCGCGGGCGTCGCCAATTACGGCGGCTACAATGCCGATGGCCATATCGATCTGCCCGCCATCGCCGGGATCAAGATCAAGGCCGATGGCGTCGTCCAGTACCAGGGCGCCACGATCAAGAACCCGCTCTCGGGGCAGACCGGCTGGAATTATTACGATCGGCGCGGCTTCCGCATCGCCTCGCGCTGGCAGGGCATCGATCGGCTGACCGTCGATCTCTCCTACGACAATGGCTATGACGCCAATTCGCCTTTCTACAGCCAGTTGCTGAACTACAATCCGAACGGCTGCGTCGCCGGCACCCAGGCGTCGCAGCCTGCCTGCAATCTGCCGGGTACGGCGTTCACGACGCTGACCGGCACGGTGAAGGCCACGCTGCCGGGCGTCGTCGTCGCGGGCAACGATCGCGTCTCGACCGCCGATATCGGTGTGCCGCAGCAGCCGAGCGTCGACAAGACGCACGGCTATACCGCGCATCTCGCCTACAAGCTGACGCCCGAGATCGAGCTGCGCTCGATCACCGCATGGCGCGGGGTCAGCTCGCGCCAGTGGGACAATTCGGGCGGCGCCCACCGCGTTCCGATCGTGGCGCCGGGCTGCACCGGCACCGGCTGCAACTTCAGCCGCTACAGCCTGGCCGATCTCTTCCAGAACCAGTTCAGCCAGGAATTCCAGGCTGTCGGCAGCGCCGGCCGCTTCGATTATGTCGCCGGCCTGTTCTACTTCAACGAGCATGCGACCGACGATGCCGCGACGCCGAATTCGAACGCGATCGCCGGCTACACGACCGCGGGCCAGACGACCGGCTACAGCTACGTGATCCTCGATCCCTGCACCGGCTCGGGCGGGTTCGGCTCGGCTTACGCCTGCCGCTCGACCGATCGCGCGTCGGAAGTGCGCTCGAAAAGCTATGCGGCTTACGGTCAGGCGACCTGGAACGCGACCGATGCGATCCACCTGACCGTCGGCGGCCGCTACACGCACGACAAGAAGCAGGGCAAGCTGCTGGTCTCGCGCAACATCAACTATGCCACCAGCCCCGCGATCGCCGCGGCGAACGGCTACAGCCCGCTCGACAAGACGTGGAACCGCTTCAATCCGATGGTGACGCTGGCTTACGACGCGACCGACGCCATCCACTTCTACGCCAAATATGCGACCGGTTACCGGGCCGGCGGCGCCAGCTCGCGATCGGCCAATTATCAGGCGTTCAATCCCGAGGACGTGCGCTCCTATGAAGTCGGCATGAAAGCCGATTTCCTCGATCACCGCGCCCGCCTGAACGTGGCCGGCTACATCATGGATCGCGACGACAGCCAGGTCGATCTCAGTACGCTGCAGCCGACCGCGACGGGCACGTTCAACAACCTCGTCACGATCAATGCGCCGGGCACCACCAAGATCCGCGGGATCGAGGCGGATCTGACGCTGCGGCCGGTCACCGGCCTGACGCTGACCGCCAGCTACGCTTATACCTACACGAAGATACCGCTGGTGCCGGTGACCTATATCGAGCGGACCGCCGCCGGCGTCGCGACGGGCAACAGCACCACGGTGCCGCAGCGCTTCTACGTGGTGTTCACCCCGCGCAACGCGGCAAGCGGCGCGATCGATTATTCGCTGCCGACCAGCTTCCGCGGATCGAACCTGCGCTTCCACCTGGACGGCAATTATGCCCAGGCGACGCAGACCTTCGATCAGTTCGCGACGAAGAACGACGCCTCCTTCCTGGTCAACGGCCGCATCTCGCTGGCGGATATCGACATGCGGCACGGCGGATCGAAGCTGTCGCTGTCGGTCTGGGCGCGCAATCTGTTCGACGAGGCGCACGTCTATCGCCGCGATCCTTCGAACAGCCTGCCTTCGGTGCAGACGACGAACGTCGCGGTCGGCACGATCAACAACGTGCTGGGCGATTACGGCAACTTCAACGCACCGCGCACCTTCGGCGCGGAGGCCACCGTCACCTTCTGATCTTGGCGAGCCCCCTTGCTCGCCGGGCGAGCCCCGCCGCATCCCTAAACCGCGGCGGGGCTCATTTTTTGTGTCGAAAGCCAGGCAAGTTCAACCGAGGAGCAAGCGCCAAGCGCCATCGACGCTAGCCATCGTGCCCGCAGCAGTCAAAACGGCGGCGAAGGCGTTTAACGGATCTGTGACTAGCGGCATACGCCACATTGCGGTCAGTGCCGCGCCCAACCAAGCCGCTGAGGCCAGCAGATATAGAAGGACCATCGTTCGTATGTCGTGAAGTGGCTGCAGCGACAGCCAAATTGTGAGCGAGGCCAACGCGAAAGCGACGGTAATAGTCGCAACGGACACAAAATGAGCCAGCGGCTCCTGCTTCATCATCGATTGCTGAGCTTCGTTGCTCCCCATACCGAAGCCACACCCAACGCGGCTATCGCCATGACCGCTACCGAGCCACCTAGCGTAGACGCTATGATCGGCACGGCGACCGCGGCGGCAGCCGGGGGCGCATAAGTCAAAATGCGGGCGCCGGCGGGTTGCGTCTCGATCCGCTCGGCAAGCGGTTTGGGGTCAGCATCGGCCATCAATGGAAGATGAGCAGTCGTACGCTCGATGTCAACACAGCGTCCTCAGGCCGCCAGCCGCATCTCCAGCCGGTCCCAGATCTCGGCCAGCGCACCGACGAGTTCGCGCATCATCGCTTCGCTGTGCGCGGGGCCGGGAGTGAAGCGCAGGCGTTCGGTGCCGCGCGGCACGGTCGGGTAATTGATCGGCTGGACGTACACGCCATATTCGGCGAGCAGGATATCGCTGATCCGCTTGGCTTTCACCGGATCGCCGACCATCAGCGGCACGATGTGCGTCGTCGTCGGCATCACCGGCAGCGCGGCATCCTCCATCAGCATCTTGAGCGTGGCGGCGGCGGCCTGCTGGCCCTCGCGCTCCTCGCTGGAGGCCTTCAGGTGGCGCACACTCGCCAGCGCTCCGGCGACCAGCACAGGCGAGAGCGAGGTGGTGAAGATGAAACCCGGCGCGTAGCTGCGGATCACGTCGATGATCACCTGATCGGCGGCGATGTAACCGCCCATCACGCCGAACGCCTTGCCGAGCGTTCCTTCGACGATGGTGAGGCGCGCGGCGGCATCTTCGCGATCCGAGATACCGCCGCCGCGCGGGCCGTACATGCCGACGGCGTGAACTTCGTCGAGATAGGTCAGCGCCGCATATTTGTCGGCGAGGTCGCAGATGGCGTGGATCGGGGCGATGTCGCCGTCCATCGAATAGACGCTCTCGAAGGCGATCAGCTTGGGCGCGGCCGGATCCTCGGCGGCGAGCAGTGCCTCGAGATGCTCCAGATCGTTGTGGCGGAACACGCGCTTCTCGCAGCCCGAATTGCGGATGCCCGCGATCATCGAGGCGTGGTTCAACTCGTCCGAGAAGATGATGCAGCCGGGCAAGACCTTGGCGAGCGTCGAGAGCGTCGCTTCGTTGGAGACGTAGCCGCTGGTGAACAGCAAGGCGCCTTCCTTGCCGTGCAGGTCGGCCAGTTCGTGCTCCAGATCGATATGATAGTGCGTGTTGCCGCCGATGTTGCGCGTCCCGCCGGAGCCCGCGCCGACATCGTGCAGCGCCTCCTCCATCGCCGCGATCACCTTGGGATGCTGGCCCATCGCGAGATAATCGTTCGAACACCACACCGTGATCGGCTTAGGCCCGTTATGGCCCGCGAAGCAGCGCGCGTTGGGAAAGGTGCCCTTGTTGCGCAGGATATCGATGAACACGCGGTAGCGCCCCTCGGCATGCAGCCGATCGATCGCTTGCGTGAAGACGCGGTTGTAATCCAAGGCTGGTCGGCCCCTCCGGTTCGAACGCGCCCTTTAACGCCCGCGGGAAAGAGATTCCAGAGGGGAATGCGGCTTGGCGTGATCGATAGGGCGGGTTCAGAGCCGTTCGATCCGCTCGAGCCCATTTTCGGCAAGAGCGGTACGGAAGGCGGCGCCGAGGGCGATCGGGGCGGTGAAGACCAGAGTTCCTGATGTCGGCGTTTCGGGCCATTCCTGCCCCTGCGTCAGGTAGGCGATCCGGCGCGCGATGCCATCGCTGCCGTCGATGAAGGCGATCGGGCGGGGGGCGACCGCCGCCAGCCGATCGGCGACCAGCGGGAAGTGGGTGCAGGCCAGGACGATCGTATCGATCCGTTCGCCCCCGGGTTGGCCGAGCAGCCCGCCCAGCGCGACGGCATAATCGGCGTCCGACGCGGGCTCGCCGCGCAAACGCGCCTCGGCGAGTTCGACCAGCCGCGCCGAACCGTGGCGCAGCACCAGGCAATCGGCGGCGAAACGGGCGGAGAGATCGTCGACATAGGGCTGGCGCACCGTCGCTTCGGTGCCGAGCACCCCGATCGCGCGGGTTTTCGAAGCCTCGGCGGCGGGCTTGATCGCGGGCACCGTGCCGACGATCGGAAGGTCGAGCGCCACGCGCACGCTCGCCAGCGCGATCGTCGAGGCGGTGTTGCAGGCGATCGTGATCAAGCGCGGGCGGTAACGCTCCGCCAGCCGCCCGAGCAGCGCCGGCACCCGCGCGGCGATCTCCGCCTCGCTCTTGGTCCCATAGGGAAAGCCCGCATTATCGGCGACATAGACGATGCCCGCCTGCGGCATTGCCGAACGCACCTTGGCCAGCACCGACAGACCGCCGACACCCGAATCGAAGAATAGGAGAGGACGATCGTCGGCCATAGGGTGTCGCCCATAGCAGCGCTTTGTTGCGTCGCCATGCGTTGACGACGCCCCGCCTCGCCCCCTATTCGCCAACGCGACTTGAGAGGTTTTGGGGACCGGCATGGCGAACAAGATTTACGGATCGGCGGTTGAAGCGCTCGACGGCCTGTTGTTCGACAATATGACGATCTGTTCCGGCGGTTTCGGCCTTTGCGGCATCCCCGAACGGCTGATCGACGCGATCGAAGCCTCCGGCGTCAGGGATCTGACCGTGGTCTCCAACAATTGCGGGATCGACGGCGTGGGCCTCGGCAAGCTGCTGCGCTCGCGCCAGATCAGCAAGGTGATCGCCAGCTACGTCGGCGAGAATAAGGAATTCGAGCGGCAATATCTCTCGGGCGAGCTCGAGGTGGAATTCTGCCCGCAGGGCACGCTCGCCGAACGCTGCCGCGCCGGCGGCGCCGGCATCCCCGGCTTCTACACCAGGACCGGCGTCGGCACCCTCGTCGCCGAGGGCAAGGAACTGAAGGCGTTCGACGGCGAAACCTATGTGCTGGAACGCGGCATCGTCGCCGATCTCTCGATCGTGAAGGGCTGGAAGGCCGACGAGACCGGCAACCTCCTCTTCCGCAAGACCGCCCGCAACTTCAACCAGCCGATGGCGACCGCCAGCAAGAACACCGTGGCCGAGGTGGAGGAGATCGTCCCCGTCGGCAGCCTGCAGCCCGACGCGATCCACCTGCCGGGCATCTACATCAAGCGCATGCTCTCCGGCGCGCCCTACGAGAAGCAGATTGAGTTCCGCACGACGCGACCGCGCGAGGCGGCTTGAAGTGCGCGCGCCACTTAGCTAAGTAACTTAGCCATGAACGCGCACAGCCCTCCCGATAAAGCCGATGCGGCCGCCTTCGTGAATGTCCACGAGGCGAAGACCAATCTCTCGCGTCTCCTCGCTCGCGTCGAAGCGGGCGAGGAAATCGTCATCGCGCGTGGTTCGGTGCCGGTGGCGAAACTCGTTCCGGTTGCGCCCGAGCGACCGAAGAAGCGCCAGCTGGGATGGCTCGCGCACGAAGTACCGGCTGGCTCCGGCGATATATTGGCGCACGGCTTCTGGGATCCGCTCGACGACGAGGATATGGGGCTCAGTGACGAGCAGTTGAGCAAACCTTGAGCTTGAACCTGCTGCTGGACACGCACGCGCTGCTCTGGACAGCGCATCAGCCCGCCTCGCTATCGAAGCGCGCTTTCGAGGCTATTGAGGACGGCACGAACCGGATTTTCGTCAGCGCCGTGTCCGCCTTCGAGATCGCGATCAAGAACAGGAAGGGTAAGCTCGAATTCACGACGTCCCTGGCCCGCCATTTCATCGAGCAGGTAACAAATTGGGGTTTCCAGCTACTCCCGATTTCGGTTGATCATGCGCAACTGGCCGGAAACCTGGTGGGTCCGCACAAGGATCCCTGGGATCGAATACTGGCAGCACAGGCGCAGATCGAAGGTCTGCCTTTGGTCACCCAGGATGCGGAAATGCCCCGTCTTGGCGCCGAGACTTTCTGGTAATCAACACAAGGAGTAACCCATGCCCTGGACCCGCGACCAGATGGCCGCCCGCGCCGCGCAGGAATTGAAGGACGGTTATTACGTCAATCTGGGCATCGGCATCCCGACGCTCGTCGCCAACAACATCCCGGCGGGGATGACGGTGACGCTGCAGAGCGAGAACGGCATGCTCGGCATCGGGCCTTTCCCCTATGAAGGCGAGGAGGATGCCGATCTGATCAACGCCGGCAAGCAGACGATCAGCGAATTGCCCTCGTCCAGCTATTTCTCCTCGTCGGACAGTTTCGCGATGATCCGCGGCGGGCATATCGACCTGACCGTGCTCGGCGCGATGGAAGTCGCCGAGAATGGCGACATCGCGAACTGGATGATCCCCGGCAAGATGGTGAAGGGCATGGGCGGCGCGATGGACCTCGTCGCCGGGGTCAAGAAGATCATCGTCGTGATGGAGCATGTTGCCAAGAACGGCGACGCGAAGTTCATCCCCGCCTGCACCCTGCCGCTGACCGGAACCAACGTGGTCGATATGATCGTCACCGATCTGTGCGTGTTCCAGCGGCCCGACCATGCCAGCCCGTTCAAGCTGGTCGAACTGGCGCCGGGCGTGACGGCCGAGGATGTCGCGGCGAAGACGACGGCGAAATACGTGCGCTGAACCTTAGACCGTCATCCCGGCCTGCGCCGGGATGACGCTCATCAAGATAAACGCCGCTTCCCCGCGCGACGAACTGCTCAGCCTGCGGTTGACCCATCGTTCCCGCGCGGCGAAACAGGCCTCACGTGACCGCGCCCAAGCCCTCCAAAAACCGTAGACCCTTCTGGCGCGAGCCGCTGGTGCTCGGCAGCCTGATCGGGCTGCTGGTGCTGGCGCTCGCGGTCGAGCTGTTCGTCCTCTCCAGCCATTTCGTCGCCACCGCGCCCGTCCGCCAGGGCGAGCGCACCGC
>CAXTMT010000075.1:0-11579 GCA_964245355.1 uncultured Sphingomonadaceae bacterium | reverse complement strand
CGAACTGATCCGCGTCGGCGGCGGACAGGTCGGGCAGGGGGCATCGGTGCCGTTCGGTGTGCTCCGCATGGCGGCGATGAAGCGCGATGCCCGCGCGCTCGGCCGTAGCCTCGCCAAGGCGCTCGACAAGGCCGGGTGGGAGGGCGAAGGCCGGGGCAAGCCGCTCTATCTGGTCGGTGGATCGTGGCGGGCGCTGGCCCGCTTCGATATGATGCTCTCGGGCTATCCGCTGCCGATCGTCCACAATTACGAAATGCCGCCCGAGCGTGCGCAGAATCTCGTTCGTCGCCTCGCCCATCTCGATGCCAAACGACTGCGCGTCGTCGTCGGGATCGCTTCCTCGCGCGCGGCGACGCTGGGATCGGCGGCGATGCTGATGCTGCTGTTGGTCAAGCGGCTGCAACCCTCGCGGCTGATCGTCTCGGCTTACGGCCTGCGCGAAGGCCTGCTCCACCGAACGCTGCCTGCCCACGTCCAAACGCAGGATCCGCTGATCGAGGCGACACGCGCCGAGGGTGCGCTGCAGGGGCGTTTCGCCGAGCATGGCGATCTGCTCGATCGCTGGATCGCGCCATTGTTCGCCGACGAACCGCCGCAACTTGCGCGCCTGCGCCATGCCGCCTGCCTGCTCGCCGACGTCGGCTGGCGCGCGCACCCCGAGTTTCGTGCCGAACGTGGGCTCGAGACCGCGCTGCACGGCAATTGGGTCGGCATCGACGGACCGGGCCGGGCGATGATCGGCCAGGCGCTCTACACCCATTTCGGCGGGAGCGGCGTACCGGAGATCATCCTCTCGCTGATCGACAGCGTGGGCATGGCGACGGCGCTGCGCTGGGGGCTGGCGATCCGGCTGGGTCAACGCCTGTCGGGCGGCGTCGCGGGGCCGCTGAAGTCGAGCAGCCTGGCGCTGGAGGACAATCTGCTCGTGCTGACGCTGTCGGGCGAGGATGGCGCGCTCTACGGCGAGGCGATAGAACGGCGGCACAAGCTGCTGGCCGAGGCGCTCGGGCGGCGGCCGGTGGCGCGGATACGGTAAGCGCAACTCCTTCCCATCGCTTCGCCACAGAAGATCCGAGGCTCGACTTGCGCCGCTGGGGGGCTAGGATCGGGTGATGCAATCCGTTCTCGCCCTCGGCTTCATGTCCGGCACCTCGCTCGATGGGATCGATGCCGCGCTGATCGAGACCGACGGCGAACGCCATGTTCGCCCGGTGGGCTTTCATAGCGAGGCTTATTCGCCCGAAGATCGTGCGATCTATGCGGCGGCGATGCACGAGGCGTGGGCGATGGCCGCGCCCGGCCCGCATCCGGCGGTCGATGCGGCCGAGCGGCTGCTCACCGATCGCCATATCGCCGTGGGCCGGATGCTGTTGGCCGCAGCCGGGATCGCTGCCGATCGCATCACGGTGGCGGGTTTTCACGGTCAGACGATCGCGCATCGCCCGGATCGCGGATGGACGTGGCAGATCGGCGACGGCGCGCTACTCGCGGGAGCGATCGGCGTGGATGTCGTCGATCGACTGCGCACGGCCGACGTGGCGGCAGGCGGGCAGGGGGCGCCACTGCTGCCGGTTTATCACCGTGCGCTGGTGGGGGCGCTGCCGAAGCCGATCGCGGTGCTCAACCTCGGCGGCGTCGGCAACCTCACCTGGATCGGGGCGGAAGACGATCTCGTCGCCTTCGATAGCGGGCCAGCCAACGGCCTCGTCAACCAATGGGTGGAGCAGCACACCGGTGCGCCCTTCGATCGCGATGGCGCACTGGCGGCGGCGGGCGAGGTCCATCGCGATGTGCTTGACACGATGCTGGATACATCGTGGTTCGATCAGCCGCCGCCCAAGAGCCTCGATCGCCACGATTTCACCGATCAGCCGGCGCGCGGGCTTAGCCTTCAGGACGGCGCCGCAACGCTGACCCGCTTCACCGCCGAGACGATCGCGCTCGGGCTACGCCATTTTCCACGGGCGCCCGAACGGCTGATCGTCGCGGGGGGCGGGCGGCATAATCCCACGCTGATGGCGATGATCGGCGCGGTGTGCGGCATCATTCCCGAGCCGATCGAAACACTGGGCTGGAACGGCGACGCGACCGAGGCCGAGGGCTTCGCCTACATGGCGGTCCGATCGCTGCGGGGCCTGCCGATCAGCTTTCCCGGCACCACCGGCGTATCCCGGCCGCTCTCCGGCGGCACGTTGCACCACCACGCCAAAGCCGCCGCCGCGTGAAGACCGCGAGGCTCGATCCTTTACCGGTGGTGTGCTGGCGATCGTCATTCCCATCGCGCTCGTCCGGATCGTGCCGGTTCAGCGGATCGGGGAAGAACCGAAGGAAAATTAGGTCTCGCTCGCCGTCGGGTGGGCGACCACCGTTTCCTCGCGGCCGGGGTTGCGGATCGAGGGGCGCAGGCGCGCGAAGCTGCACAGGCAGGTGATCAGGCCGAGCCCGGCGCACAGGAACGGTGGCGTGGTGGTCGTGCCGAGGCCCAGCGCGAGCAACGTCGCGACCAAGGTCGCGCCCGTGGTCTGCCCGACGAGGCGCGTCGTCGACACGAGTCCCCCCGCCGAGGCCGCCCGATCCTTCGGTGCCGATCCGATCACCAGCCGCGCGTTGGGCGCCATATAGGATCCGGTGCCGACGCCGCAGAGGCTCAGCCGCCACGCCATGTCCCAAAGATCGGGGTGCGGCGGCAGGAAACCGAGGCTGAGGAAGCCGACGGTGCCGATCGCCATGCCGATCCCGCCCATAAGCCCGGCCGGATAACGATCCGAGAGATAGCCCGCGAGGGGTGCGACGACGAGGGTCGTCAAAGGCCACGCTGCCAACATCGCCCCGATCTGCGCAGGCGTCAGGCCATAGCTGTGCTGCAGGCGGAAGGGGGTCGACAGCAGCAATGTCTGCGAACCGATCGAGCAGAGGAAAGCGCCGGCAACGGAGAGCGCCAGCACCGGGCGGGCAAGCAGATCGACGGGGAGGATCGGGAAAGGTTCGTCGCGTTCATGGCGCACCATCAGCACGGCGAGAAGCACACCGATCGCGACGATGGCGAGGCTTACGATCGGGCTGTTGCCGTGGACCAGGGCTTCCAGGCCGCCGATGATCAATCCGAAGGTGGCAACGTTCAGCATCGCACCGGCGAGATTATATTGGCCGGCTCTCGGCGGCACGTCGGGCAACGCCGTCTTGCCGAGGATCAGCGAAATCACCCCGAACGGCGCGGCGATGGCGAACACCCACGGCCAACTCGCGAAGGACAGGATGAAACCGCCGAGCGTCGGCGCCGCGACCGCGGAGCTCGTCGCGATCAGCGTGTTGAACGAGAGGCCGCGCCCGAGGATACGCGCCGGATAGAGGCGCCGGATCAGCGCCGACATCACCGAAAGACAGCCCGCCGCGCCCAGCGCCCGGAGCGCGCGCACGATCAGCAGAAAGCCCAGGCTATGCGCGAAGAAGCAGAGCGCGGTGGCGACGGTGAACACCAACTGTCCGCACTGGTACATGCGCTTGAGCCCGACGCGGTCTCCCAAGGCCGAGAAGGGCAGTAAGGCCATCACCAGGATCAGCTGGTAGACCGTGACGACCATCACCGCCGACGATCCATCGACCTTCAGATCGCGCGCGATGGTGGGCAGCACGACCGTCGCGATGCCGCCGTCGATCGTCGTCAGAACCGATCCCAGGCCCATCGCCAACACCGCCCAGCGCAGCCGTGCGCCCTCCAGCCCGTTGCCGATTTCTTCCTCTGCGGTGACGGTCGCTATGGTGCCGGCTCCCGGGCAATGCGCCGCCGGCGCTGGACAAAAACCCCGTTATCCCTAAATCGCCACCGCGCAAGCGGAGGCAAGTGATGGGTTATCGGGTGGTGGTCGCGGGTGCGACGGGCAATGTCGGCCGCGAGATGTTGAACATATTGGCGGAGCGCGAATTCCCGGCCGACGAGGTTGCGGCGCTGGCGTCGTCGCGATCGACCGGGCTGACGATCGATTTCGGCGACAGCGGCAAGACGCTCAAGGTGCAGAATATCGAGCATTTCGACTGGACCGGCTGGGATATGGCCTTGTTCGCGATCGGCTCCGAAGCGACGGCGAAATACGCCCCGATCGCCGCCGCCGCCGGTTGCACGGTGATCGACAACAGCTCGCTCTACCGGATGGACCCGGACGTGCCGCTGATCGTGCCCGAGGTGAACCCGGAGGCGATCGAGGGTTATCGGCGCAGGAACATCATCGCCAACCCGAACTGCTCGACCGCGCAGATGGTGGTGGCCCTGAAGCCGCTCCACGATGCGGCGCGGATCAAGCGCGTCGTCGTCGCGACCTATCAGTCGGTGTCGGGCGCGGGCAAGGAAGGCATGGACGAGCTGTTCGAGCAGAGCCGCAACATCTTCGTCGGCGATCCGGCGGTGCCGCGCAAATTCACCAAGCAGATCGCCTTCAACGTCATCCCGCACATCGACAGCTTCCTCGACGACGGATCGACCAAGGAGGAATGGAAGATGGTCGTCGAGACCAAGAAGATCCTCGATCCCAAGATCAGGATCACCGCGACCTGTGTGCGTGTGCCGGTGTTCGTCGGCCATTCGGAAGCGATCAACATCGAGTTCGAGGACGAGATTTCCGCCGCGACCGCCAAGCGAATCCTGCGCGAGGCGCCGGGCGTGATGCTCGTCGACAAGCATGAGGACGGCGGCTACGTCACGCCGATCGAATGCGTCGGCGAATATGCGACCTACATCAGCCGGGTGCGCGAGGATCCGACGGTGGATAGCGGGCTGAGTCTCTGGTGCGTAAGCGACAACCTTCGCAAGGGCGCGGCGCTGAACGCGGTGCAGATCGCGGAACTGCTGGGGCGGCGGCATCTCAAGAAGGCGGCTTAAGCGTTTCGTCCCTGAGCGAGTTTGGCTAAGCGGGTGCCATGGTCGACATCTGCCTCGAGTTGCCGGACTGGCTGATCCAGCATTATGAACGCAGGGCTACTTGTGTCGGCAAAACGGCCGAGGATCTCATGCGGGAGATCATAGAAGCGAGCGCACCCAAGTCAGCGGCTTTCCAAACGTCCAACATCTCTTTGGATGATGAGCCGATCGTCAAGGCAGCGGATATCGAAAAAGAATATCGCCGCCTTGGATATCGGCTTGGATGGCGGTTCATTACATGTCCTCAGGGCAATGCCGATCAGGCAAAACTCCTGCTGGTAACGCTCAATCCGGCCGGGCGGGAACAGCATGGTCCAGCTTGGTCGCAAGAGGCTGGCAGCGCCTATCGTGTGGAGTCCTGGAACGGACTGCCCGAAGGCAAGTCCGTCTTGCAGCGGCAAGTCCAAAAGATGTTCGATTGCCTGAACGTGCGGGATGAGGAAGTTTTCAGCGCAAACTACGTCCCGTTTCGCAGCCCGAGTTGGGCCGAGCTTGATCGCAGGCCGGAGGCGGAAGCTTTTGCATCCTCGCTTTGGCAATGGTTGAAGCCGAAAGTCCGGTTTGAACGGATTGTCTGCGTCGGCAAGGATCAGCCTGGGAAAGCAATCGCTGCGTTGTTCGATGCTCAAAAGGAGGGTTCGTTTTCGATTGGTTGGGGGACAGTCACCGCCGATCGTTACCGGCTGCCTGATGGCAGGCAAATGGTGGCTTTGCCGCATCTCAGTCGTTTTGGAATCTTCGGGCGCAAACGAAGCGACGAGGACTTGAAGCGGTTGTTTGAATTGTGACCGCCATGCCTTGGCCCGAAGCCGAGCCCGCTTTCTTCCACGCCGCCGACGGCACCCGCCTCGCTTATTACGAAATGGGCGAGGGGCCGGTGGTGGTGTTGATCCACGGCCTCTTCTCCAACGCCTGGACCAATTGGGTGCGCTATGGGCATGCCGGGAAGATCGTCGCCGCGGGCTATCGGCTGGTGATGCCCGATCTGCGCGGTCATGGCCGCAGTGAGGCGCCGCACGATCCGGCACACTGGGGTCCGGATATTCTTGCGCGGGACGGCGAGGCATTGGTCGCGCATCTCGGCCTTACCGATTACGTGCTCGGCGGCTATTCGCTCGGCGGGCGGACGACGGTGCGGATGCTGGTGCGTGGTGCCACGCCACGCGCGGCGATCGTCAGTGGCATGGGGCTCGACGGCCTGCTCCACACCCACGGGCGCGGTGCCTTCTTCCGCAAGGTTCTGGAAGGAGTCGGTACGCACCGGCGCGGGTCGCCCGAATGGATGGCCGAAGCTTTCCTCAAAACCACCGGCGGCGATCCGAAGGCCCTGCTCCCTTTGCTCGACAGTTTCGTCGATTCATCGGAACAAGAACTCGAGTCGTTGCAACTACCGATGTTGGTCGTCACCGGCCGGGAAGATCAGGACAATGGATCGGCTGCGGCTTTGGCCGATCTGCTGCCGCACGGCGGCTATGCCGAAATCCCCGGCAATCACATGAGCGCCGTGCTCAAGCCCGAGCTCGGCCGCGAGATCATCGATTTCCTGGCCTCGCTTTAATCTATTTAAGCCGATTAGCGGTTGACCCGGCGGCGAAGCTGTTATCCATTGATCGGATAATGGTGGGGCGGGGGCAAGTACCGGTCAGCGAATGAGCGATACGGCCATTCTTCTTGCGTCGGGGCCTTGTCTGATCACCGCGCTCGGCGCGGTATCGATGTTCCTCATCGGCGCGAATTCGACGACGCGCGTCCACGCGCTTGTGTGGGGCGTGGGGTTTTCCTGTTCGGCGCTGCAGTGGGTGCTGCTCGCGCTCCATCTCAAGACGATGGCGCCGGCCGGTCCTTTCTTCCTCGCCAATCTGCTCGGCATCGCCAACACCGTGCTGCTCGCCCAGGGGTTTCGCCTGCGTAATCGGGGCCGGGCCGACGGGCAGGCGTTTCTCGCGGCGATCGTCGCGGCTTTCGTCATCCTGCTGTTCGTCACGCTTGGGCCGATCAGCCCGGCGGCGCGGATCGCGACCATCCCGATCGTCAAGCTGGTCTTCATGGTCTGGGCGATCCCCAAGGTCTTCGCCTCGCGCTACCGCGTTACGCCCTCCGAATTTGCGGCGGTGCTCATGCTGGTGTTCGCGGGGACCCTCAACATCCTGATCGCGGTGGTCAGCTTCGCGCATGCCAGTTCCGGCGCCCTCGGCATGGTCGATGCGGTCGAGGCGCGCGCGGCGATCGCCGGCCCTTCGGCGGCGGCGACGGTGCTGTTCAGCCTGCTGCTGATCGCCTCCGATTTTTCGACCGCGCGCCGTCGGCTCGTCCATACCGATCCGCTCACCCGGCTGCTCAATCGCGCCGGTTTCGAAGCGGCGACAGCGGCCGCGATCGGCCGGCACCGCAATCTGTGCATCGCGATGGTCGATATCGATCATTTCAAGCAGATCAACGATCGTCACGGCCACGCGATCGGCGATGCGGTACTGGCCGGTTTCGCGGTGCGCCTGGCGGCGGCGCTGCGCAACGACGAGATCGCCTGCCGCGTCGGCGGCGAGGAATTCGCTTTGGTGCTTGCCGCCGATGCCGCGACCGCGCTTCGCCGGATCGAGGAATTGCGCACCGGCATCGGCGAACTGGTGATCGGGGCGATCCCCGAACTGCGCTTCACGGCCAGCTTCGGCATCGCCCGTGTCGCGCGCGGCGAGGCGTTGACGACGGTGGTATATCGCGCGGATCAGGCGCTGTACCGCTCGAAGCGCGAGGGGCGGGACCGCACGACGCTCGCGGAGCCGTTGCCGGCATGATCATGCCGAACATCATCGATACGTCGCTGCTGGGCATCAGCCTGATCGTCGCGACCGTACTGGCCATCGCCTGGTATGAATTCGAACGCCCGGCACATGCCCGCACCTGGTCGATCGGTTTCGTGGTGCTGTCGATCATCTGGGTGATCGAAATGCTGTCGCGCGCGAAGCTGTTGCCCGAACGCGAAGCGGGCTGGATCATGGTGCTGGTCGGCGCGCTCGCATCGGCGATCAACGCCGTCGGCTTTCGCCAGCGGGCGGGGAGAAAATCGTGGGCCGTACCGCTGATCGGCGCGGCGCTTTTGCCGCCGATATTGGTCATGATGATCGAAAAGCGTCCGCCGAATTTCGTCTCGCTGCTGCCGCTCGATCTCTTCAACACGGTGATGCTGGCGATTGCCGGGGCAACGCTCGTCGGGCGTCGGCGCAGCGAACGGGCGGCCCAGCGGCTCACATTCCTTGGGCTGACCGTACTGGCGACGGTCAGCGGCCTGTTGTTCGTCGTGAAGATGATCGCGCTGATCACCGGCTCCGATCCGCAGATCGAGAATGCCGGGCAGTGGCTGCTGCCGCTGTTGCCGGCGACGGTGACCGGCATCGGCATCTTCACCATCTTCCTGCTGACCGCCGATCTTGCCGACCAGACCAGACGTCTCGCCGCCACCGACGGGCTGACCGGGCTGCTCAACCGGCGCGGTTTCGAAGGGGTGGCGCAGACGTTGCTGGATGCGGCGCGTGCCGGTGACCGGCGGATGACGCTGGCGCTGATCGACATCGATCGCTTCAAGTCGGTCAACGACAGCTTCGGCCATCCGGCGGGAGACGTGGTGCTGCAGCGTTTCGCGCGGGAACTCGTCGCGCATGTCGGACGCCGCGACCTGCTCGCCCGCATCGGCGGCGAGGAGTTCGTTTTGGTGATGGTCGATGCCGATATGGCGGCAGCGGTCCGCTGCGCCGATATCATCCGCCGTGCCATCGCCGAGGTTCGTTTCGGCTTGCCCGACGCGCGGGTCATCACCGCCAGCTTTGGAATGGCCGAGATGGATGTGGACACGCCGCTGTTGGGCGATCTTGTCTCCAGAGCGGATAAGGCGCTCTATCGGGCCAAGGAAACGGGACGGGATCGGGTGGTGGCATATGTGCCCGAGCTCAACACCTCCGCCTGAGCGCGATCAGCGGAACGGCGGCTCGTTGAACGCGCGAAGCTTGCGGCTGTGGAGCTGCTCGCCCGCGAGCCGCAATTCTTCGATCGCGGCGATGCCGATCTGCAGATGCTCGGCGATGGCGCGTTCGTAGAAGCGGTTGGCCTGGCCGGGCAGCTTGATCTCGCCGTGGATCGGCTTGTCCGAGACGCACAGTAAGGTGCCGTAGGGGACGCGGAAGCGATAACCCTGCGCGGCGAGCGTCGCGCTCTCCATATCGATCGCCACCGCGCGGCTCTGGCTGAAGCGCAATGCCGATTGGCTGTAACGCAGCTCCCAGTTGCGATCGTCGGTGGTGACGACGGTGCCGGTGCGCATCCGGCCCTTCAGCACGTCGCTGCTCTCGCCCGAAACGCGCTCCGCCCCCTTCTGCAACGCGACCTGCACTTCTGCGATCGCCGGCACCGGAATCTCGGGCGGCAGGACGCTATCGAGGATATGGTCGTCGCGCAGATAAGCGTGGGCGAGGACATAGTCGCCGATCCGCTGGCTCGGCCGGAGCCCGCCGCAATGGCCGATCATCAGCCACGCCTCGGGCCGCATCACCGCGAGATGATCGGTGATCGTCTTGGCGTTGGAGGGGCCGACACCGATGTTGACGATGGTGATCCCCGATCCGTCCTCGGCGACGAGATGGTAGGCGGGCATCTGATGCTTGCGCCACGCGCTGTCGCTGATCGCGGTCGCCGGATCGGCATGGCCGGGCCGGATCTCCAGCCCGCCCGCGCCGCTCAGCATCGTGTAGCGGCTGCCCGGCGCATCGAGCTGGCCGCACGCCCATTGGACGAATTCGTCGACGTAGCGATTGTAATTGGTGAACAGGATGTAGCGCTGGATGTGCGCGGGCGGGGTGCCGGTATAGTGGCGCAGCCGGGCTAGGCTGAAATCGACCCGCGCGCCATCGAACAAGGCAAGCGGGCGGGCGCCGTCGGCGCCCAGCGTCCAGGTGCCGTCGGCCAGCTCGTCGCCGATCCGTTCGAGGTCGGTCGACGGGAAGATGCGCGCCAGTTCGGCGGCGCGGACGTCGGCGAGATCGAGACTGGCATCGAGCACGTAAGGGTAGGGAATTTCCTCATGCCCGCGGCTGACCTCCACCCACACGTGGAAATCGTCGATCAGCATATCGAGCTGCGTCGCCAGATAATCGCGGAACATCGCCGGCTGGGTGACGCTGATCGCATAATCGCCCGGTGTGTTGAGCCGCCCATAGGCGCGCCCGAGTGGCCCCGGAACATGCTCGCCATCGTAATGCAGCTTGATTTGCGGGTAAGCGAAGGCGCCGCTGGCCCGCTCGGCCGGATCGGGGCGGATGCCCTGATCGATATACAGGCCGAGCGCCTTGCGCAGGCTGGCGACCGAGCCCCGGTAGAGGCGCTCCAGTTCGTCGACGATCTTCAGGCTGCGGGACGAGGGCATCGGTTCAGAGCTGCCCCAGCATGTAATCGGCGCTGCTGACGCGATATTCGCCCGGTGCCTCGACGTTCAGCGCGACGACCTTGCCATCGTCGACGATCATCGAGAAACGTTGCCCGCGCAGCCCCATGCCGAAGCCGGTGCCGTCCATCGTCAGCCCGAGCGTCTTGGGAAGATCGGCATTGCCGTCGGCAAGCATCGTCACCTTGCCCTCGACGCCTGCGGACTGGCCCCAGGCGGCCATGACGAAGGCATCGTTGGCGGCGGTGCAGGCGATCTCGTCGATCCCCTTGGCCTTCAACGCTTCGGCCTGATCGACGAAGCCGGGGAGGTGGCGCGCGGAGCAGGTCGGCGTGAAGGCGCCCGGCACCGAGAAGAGCGCGATCCGGCGGCCGGAAAAATAGGCGCTGCTCTCGATCTGTTCGGGGCCGTCGGCGGTCACCTTGGCAAGATTCACATTGGGCAGCGTATCGCCGACAGCTATCGTCATTCCGGTCTCCGTTTCGCGGCCGTCCTAACATCGGGCTGCGACGAAGGGAATTGGCGCAGGTGGACCGTTGCCGCCGGTCTCGGTAGTTATCGGCCCGATGCCCATGTCCGACGCTCCCTCGCTTGCCGGCCAATTGCTGCTCGCCATGCCGGGCATCGGCGATCCGCGCTTCGCGCAGGCGGTGATCGCGATGTGCGTCCACGAGCCCGATGGTGCTTTGGGCGTCGGGATCAGCCAGACGCTGCCGCATCTGCGCCTGCACGGTCTGCTCGCGCAGTTGGACATCGAACCCGGCGTCGCGCCCGATGCGCCGATCCATGTCGGCGGCCCGGTCGAGCCGCAACGCGGCTTCGTGGTGCATTCGCTGGATTGGTCGGGCGAGGATACGCTCGAAGTCCTGGACCGCTTCGCGCTGACCTCCACGCTGGACGTGTTGCGCGCGATCGCCGAGGGGACGGGGCCGGAGCGCTGGCTGGTGGCGCTCGGTTATGCCGGCTGGGGCGATCGCCAGCTCGATTCCGAACTCGCCCGCCACGGCTGGTTCTCGACCGCCGCGGACGATGCGATCCTCTTTGCGCTCGCGTCCGAGAAACGCTGGCCCAAGGCCTTCGCCCAGGCCGGGATCGACGTGCGCCTGCTGGCGCCTGCGTCCGGTCGTGCCTGAAGGGCGACAAGCCGTTGGAACATTGTGGCTTTTTGACGAATCTGGACCGGCCGGGGAGGTGCAATGACCGGCGTTTCGTGCTTTAAGGCGCATGCTGCATCTGGAT
>CAXTMT010000074.1:7979-11641 GCA_964245355.1 uncultured Sphingomonadaceae bacterium | reverse complement strand
CTGTTCGGCGCCTCGTTCGGCCCGGCGGGCGCCGCGCTCGCCGACATCAGCGCGCCCGAGGATCGCGCGCGCTATTTCGGGATGATGGGCGCGGCGTTCGGCATCGGCTTCGTCGTCGGCCCGGCGATCGGCGGGCTGCTCGGCGGGCTGGGGCCGCGCGTACCCTTCTACGCCGCCGCCGTGCTTGCGGGCACAAATTTCCTGTTCGGCCTGTTCGCCTTCCCCGAAACACTGGACGCGCGGCACCGTCGCCCGTTCGAGCTCAAGCGCGCCAACCCGGTCGGCGCCTTCCGCGCGCTGGGCAAACTGCACGGCGTGCTGCCGCTGCTGCTGTGCGGCTTCTTCTGGAACCTCGCCGCGATGATCTATCCGACGTTGTGGTCTTATTACGCCATCGCCGCCTTCGGCTGGGGGCCGACGCTGATCGGCGCAAGCCTGGCGATGGTCGGCACGGTGATGGCGCTCAGCCAGATATTCGTCGTCGGCCGGATCGTGAAGAAGCTCGGCGAGCGTCATGCCGCCGCGCTCGGCATGACGGCGGCGATGTTCGGTTTCCTCGCCTACACGATGATCCACTCGACCATCCTCGCCTTCGCGGTGCTGCTGATCCAGTTCGTCACCAGTTGCGCGATGCCGGCGATGAATGCGCTGATCTCGCGCAATGTACCGCCCAACGCGCAGGGCGAGCTGCAGGGCTTCTCGGGCAGCGTCGCCGCCATCGCCGCGATCGTCGCGCCGGCGCTCTACAATCCGACTTTGGCCTATTTCACCAAGCCCCCACACCATTGGCCGGGCGCCAGCTTCGTGATCGCGATCGTATTTGCGCTGGTGGCGCTGGGCATATTGCTGGTGAGCGGCAGGCGCGGGTCGGCACCGAAGGTGGACGCTTCCTGATCCTCCCCTGCAAGGGGAGGTGGCCGCGAAGCGGACGGAGGGGTGACACCGCCAGCGGGGATACCCCTCCGTCAGCCCTGCGGGCTGCCACCTCCCCTTGCAGGGGAGGATCGCAGATCAAATCCCGCCAGCGACGCTTTCGTACCCCAGCGCGCCCAGTTGCGCCGTCAGTTCCGCCGCCGCCGCCGCGATTATCGCTTCATCGGTCGAACGGATGACGAAATTGGCCCCCGTCCGCCCTTCGCGGAAGAAGGGGTAACTGCCGATCTGCGAACCTTCGTGATCACGCTCGACCTTCCCCAGCAGCTCGGCCACCTCGCTCTCGGCGCACCAGCAGCCGACCGTCGTCGCCACCAGCGGCAGCCCGCCTTCCAGGGTTCCGGTCAGCGCCTCCAGCATCATCGCGGCGATATGCGGGACGCCGGCGAGGATGAAGATGTTGCCGTGGCGGATACCCGGCGCGCCCGAGATCTTGTTGACGATCAGTTCGGCACCCGCCGGCACCCGTGCCATCCGCAACCGCGGCTCGGTAAGCCCACCCCGCGTCGCATAATAATTCTCGAGAATCGCCCGCGCCTGCGGATGCACCTCCACCGCCACGCCGATCGCCGCGGCGATCGCATCGACGGTGATGTCGTCATGCGTCGGGCCGATGCCGCCGGTGGTGAACAGATAATCGTTTGCCGGCGCCAGCGCGCGCACCGCCTCGCCGATCGCCTCCATCCGATCCGCCACCACGCGCACTTCGGCCAGCCGTATCCCCTGGACGTTGAGCCAGGCGGCGAGCTGGGCGATATTCTTGTCCTGGGTGCGGCCCGAGAGGATCTCGTCGCCGATCACCATCAAGGCGGCGGTCCAGATGCGGGACTCGGTCATCGCGCCTCCCATAGCGCCCCGCACCGCAGTGGCAAATCGCCGCCTGACCCGCTATATCGCCGAAATGACGCAATATCAGGCAATCACCGCGGGCGATCTCGTCACCCGCACCGGCGCGATCAAGCTTTATGGCCCGGAAGGCTATGACGGCATGCGCCGCGCCGGCCGCCTCGCCGCGCAAATCCTCGACGCGCTGGCCGCCCATATCGTCCCCGGCGTCACGACCGAGGAGGTCGATCGCATCGTCTACGATATGACGATCGCCGGCGGCGCCGTGCCCGCGACGCTCAACTATCGCGGCTACACCCATTCGAGCTGCATCAGCGTCAATCACGTCGTCTGCCACGGCATTCCGGGCGGCAAGACGCTGAAGGACGGCGACATCGTCAACGTCGATGTGACGCCTTTGCTTGACGGCTGGCACGGCGACAGCAACCGCACCTATCTGTGCGGCCATGTGCCGATCAAGGCGAAGCGGCTCGTCGAAGTGACCTATGATTGCATGATGCTCGGCATCGCCGCCGCGCGCCCAGGCAACCGGCTGGGCGACATCGGCCACGCGATCCAGAGCCATGCCGAGAAGCACCGCTACGGCGTCGTCCGCGATTTCTGCGGGCATGGCGTGGGCCGTCTGTTCCACGATGCCCCCGAAGTCGTCCACGTCGGCCGCCCCGGCACCGGACCGGAACTGAAGCCCGGCATGTTCTTCACCATCGAGCCGATGATCAACATCGGCCGCCCCGACGTGAAGGTGCTGGACGACGGCTGGACGGCGGTGACCCGCGACCGTTCACTTTCCGCCCAGTTCGAACATTCGATCGGCATCACCGAAGACGGCTGCGAGATTTTCACCAAGAGCCTCGACGGATCGGACATCCCGCATCTGGCGGGATGAACACCGCCGCTTAGGCCGTTGCGGACAGCGGCTCGACCTCGATCTGCGCCTCATGCTCCCGCGCCTGGGCGAGGTCGTACGCCGCCTGCATCCGCAGCAGCGTATCGGCCTTGATGCCGAACGCTTTCTCGAAGCGGATCGCCATATCGGCAGACAGCCCCGCGCGACCGTTCAGGAGCGCGCTCATCGCCTGGCGGGTGACGCCCAGCTTGTTCGCGGTGGTCGTCACATCGAGTTTATAGGGCATTACGAATTCCTCGCGGAGCCAGATACCAACCGCAACCGCGTGAGAAGGATGCATTTTAAGTGCCATGATAATCCTCCAGATCCAAATCGATGATCTCAAAGTCTTCCGTTAACTTGAACGTCATGCGCCAGTTCTTGGTTACGGTAAGCGCCCATTCTCCGGCGCGATCACCCTTCAACGGGTGTGCGCCATAGTTGGGAGGAGACCGAAGTTCCTCCTCGCTCTGCACGGCACCTAGAAACTGAAACATTCGGCTCAAGCGTGGGGTGATTTGCGCGTTCAATCCCTTGGTCTCTCCGGTCTCGAAAAACCGGCGTAGCGCCTTATGGCTCACGCTCTCGACTTTCACGCTCCAAATTTAGCCGACGATCCGCAATTCGTCAAGCGACACGTGACGGATATCGCTTAACGCCCGCTGCACATCTTATTCTCGCGTCATTCAGTCCGGCTCGTGCAGGATATCGCCGGCGCCGATATGGGCCGGAGTGAAACTATGCGGTTCGGCGATCATCCTCGCAGCAAGTGGTTCGGCACGGCGCTGATCGCACTGGCGGTGGTGAGCCCGCTCGCCGCTGCCGGGCCAGGCGGGAACGACGCCGATCTCGCGCTGCTCAACCGGCTAAGCTGGGGCGTCCAGCCCTCTGCCGCCGCCGCGATGGCGCGCGAGGGATCGGCGCGGTGGCTCGACGCGCAATTGCACATGCCTGCCGACGCGCCGCTGCCCCCGGCCGTGCAGGCACAGATCGACGC